>CAKUNF010000001.1 GCA_934668375.1 uncultured Parolsenella sp.
TGGCCGCCCCGTCCGGCCGCGGCCCCCTGGGCGGCACCCGTCGAGCGGGCCGAGACGCTCAGGCCGCCCGCCCTGGCAGGTCCGGTGCCCCGCGCACCGACTCCGCCCGCGGCGGGTCCTCCTCGACCGTGGCGCGCCGGGCCGTCATCGTGGCGGCGGTGGTCGCGGCACTCGCCGCCGTGGGCCTCGTGGCCCTGCTCGTGCTCTCGCACATGCCGGTCTTCGTCATCTCGGGCATCGACGCCACGGCCTCCGAGCACGTGAGTGCCGAGACGATCGCCAAGCTCGCCGCCGTGGACGAGGGCACCACGCTGCTGTCCGTGGACGTCTCGCAGATCCAGCAGAACGTTCGCAAGAACCCCTGGGTCAAGAACGTCAACGTCACGCGCGAGTTCCCCGACACGCTCGGCGTGAGCGTCGAGGAGCGCACGGTGTCTGCCATCGTGGTCATGGGCTCGGGCGCGAGCGTGTGGGCGCTCGGCGACGATGGCGTCTGGATCGAGCCCGTTCAGCTCGACACCTCCGCCACGGACGACGCCACCTCCGCGGCGCTTGCCAAGGCCAGCGAACTGGGATGCCTGCTCATCGCCAACGCGCCGTCCACGGTCGACCCCGCGCAGGGCGCCGCCGCCACCGACGAGGTGATCCTCGACGTGCTCGAGTACCAGCGCGAGCTGCCGGAGTCCGTCACCTCGCAGGCGCAGGTCTACTACGCGGCGAGCGCGGGCAGCATCTCGGTGGTGCTCCAGAGCGGTCTCGAGGTCTCCCTGGGATCTGCCACGGACATCTCGGCCAAGGCCACGGCCCTGCAGACCGTGCTCGACGCCTACGGCGACAAGCTCACCTACGTGAACGTCCGCGTGCCGAGCAAGCCGTCGTACCGCAAGGTGGCTGACGGCACCTCGCTCAAGGGCGCCGCGCAGGTCGTCGCGGACAACGCGGCTGCCGCGGCAACGACGTCCGCGGCCACGACCGGTGACGCCTCGGGCGCGGACTCGTCCGACGAGGACGGCTCCTCCGGCGACGACGAGGACTCGGACGAGGGGCAGGGCTCCTCGGCTGGCGATACATCGTCCGATGAGGGGGAGTAATCTGCAGTTCGCGTGAAACTCCGCATGTTTTTTATTGACGAGCCGGCGGGGCATGTGCAACCATGTGCCGCTTTGGTTCTGACGTAGAGCTAAACCTGAGCTTGAGAGTTTGAGACTATGGCTAAACACAGCACGACACAAAAGGGCACCGCAAGCACCGGCGCCGCCCGCGCACGCAAGACCCGCACGCAAGGAGGACCCATGAGCACGAACGATACCCTCAGCAACTACCTGGCCGTCATCAAGGTCGTGGGCGTTGGCGGCGGCGGCACGAACGCCGTGAACCGCATGATCGAGGAGGGCATCCGCGGCGTCGAGTTCGTCGCCATCAACACGGACGCCCAGGCGCTCGCCATGTCCGACGCAGACGTGAAGGTCCACATCGGCACCGACGTCACCAAGGGTCTCGGCGCGGGCGCTAACCCCGAGGTGGGCGCCGAGTCTGCCGAGGAGAGCCGCGACGAGATCAAGGCCGCCCTTGCCGGCGCCGACATGGTCTTCATCACGGCCGGCGAGGGTGGTGGCACCGGCACCGGCGCCGCCCCGATCGTTGCCGACATCGCCAAGAACGACGTGGGCGCCCTCACGATCGCCGTCGTGACCAAGCCCTTCACCTTCGAGGGCCGCAAGCGCACCCAGAGCGCCCTGTCCGGCGTCGAGAACCTCTCGGCCAACGTCGACACGCTCATCGTCATCCCCAACGACCGCCTGCTCGACATCGCCGAGAAGAAGACGACGATGCTCGAGGCCTTCCGCATGGCCGACGACGTGCTGTGCCAGGGCACGCAGGGCATCACGGACCTCATCACCGTCCCGGGCCTCATCAACCTCGACTTCGCCGACGTCTGCACGATCATGCGCGGCTCCGGCACGGCCATGATGGGCATCGGCGTCGCCTCCGGTGACAACCGCGCCACCGACGCCGCCCAGGAGGCCATCTCGAGCCGCCTGCTCGAGAGCTCCGTCGACGGCGCCACGCGCGTCCTGCTCTCCATCGCCGGCAACAAGGACCTCGGCATCACCGAGATCTCCGACGCCGCCGACCTCGTTGCCTCCAACGTCGACCCCGAGGCCAACATCATCTTCGGCACGACCGTCGACGAGAGCCTCGGCGATCAGGTGCGCATCACCGTCATCGCCACGGGCTTCCAGGAGGCCAACTCCCAGCCGTCTCTGCTCGGTGACTTCCGCGCCCCGGCCGCTCAGGAGAGCGCCCCGGCCGCGGCCCCCGCTCCCAAGCCGTCCGTGAGCGCCACGGGCAGCAAGGAGTTCGACATTCCCGACTTCCTGAAGCGCGGCCGCCTGTAATGGAGGCTCCCTCGCTCAGCAGATACGTTGAGAGCGGCGTGACCCTGCTCGGCGACACACGTCGCCCGAACGGGGTCACGTTCGCGTTTACCGAGCGCACGGGTGGTGTCTCCAAGCCTCCCTACGCGAGCCTCAACCTTGGCTCGCGCTGTGGCGACGACCCCGCATGCGTGGCCGAGAACCGCGCGCGGGCCCTTGCCGCCCTTGGCGCCTCCGCGATCGCGGACAGGCTCGTGGAGCCGCGCCAGGTGCATGGGGACGCCGTCGTGGTCATCGACTCGGCCGAGCCCGACGCGCTCGCGGCCGCCCGCGCGCTCGCGCAGGCCGGCGCGGACGCCATCGTGTGCACGGTGCCCGGCGTGCCGGTGCTGCTGTGCTTCGCGGACTGCGTGCCCATCGTTCTCACGGCGCCCGGCGGCTTTGCCGTGGTCCACTCGGGATGGCGGGGCACGCTCGCGCGCATAGGCGCCAAGGCGCTCGCGGTCCTCTGCGAGCAGGCGGGCTGTGCGCCCGAGCAGGTCACGGCCTACGTGGGACCGCACGTCTCGGGCACGGACTACGAGGTGTCTCCCGAGCTTCTCGCAACGTTCGAGGGCGAGTTTGGTACGATGGTGCATGCTGCCGAAACGGAGTCGAAACTTGACCTGTCGGCAGCCATCAGGTGCGCGCTCGAGCAGGCGGGGGCTGACCCTGCCCGCATCGTCGACACGTGCCCCTCGACGGTCTCCAACACGGACCGTTTCTACTCCTATCGAGCCGAAGGAGGCCTATGCGGTCGTCACGCTGCCATCGCCTACCTCTAGTGGGCTGCATGCTGGCGCTTGCCTGCTCCCTGGTCTTGTCCGCCTGCTCGGGCTCGGGGTCTTCCCAGACCCTGACCGTCGCGGGCTCCACCACGGTCCTTCCCATCGCGGAGATGGCCGCGGAGGGCTATGAGCAGCAGACCGGCACCAAGGTGCTCGTCTCGGGCCTGGGGTCGTCTGCGGGCATCGAGGCCGTCTCGAACGGCACGGCAGACATCGCCACGTCGAGCCGCCAGCTCACGGAGGAGGAGTCGAGCCACGAGCTCGTCGCCACCGTCATCGCCCACGACGGCATCGCGGTCATCGTGAACCCGGACAACCCCGTCGACGGCCTCACGACCCAGCAGCTGCGCGACATCTACGCCGGCAAGATCACGAACTGGAGCGAGGTCGGCGGACCCGACCTGGCCATCCAGGTCGTGAACCGCGACGAGGCCTCGGGCACGCGCGAGGCCTTCCGCACCATCGTCATGGGCGAGACGTCCTTCGACCGCTCGGCGGCCGTTCTTCCCGGCACCGGCCAGGTCCGCGACGTCGTGAGCCGCACGCCCGGGGCCATCGGCTACATCTCCATCGGCTTCGTGGACTCCGACTACGCCACGACGACCGTCCGCGCGCTGCCCATCGACGGCGTGGACGCCACGGAGGAGAACGTGGAGAGCGGGGCCTACCCCATCTCGCGTGACCTGTACTTCTTCACCAACGGAGACCCCCAGGGCGAGGCGTACGGCTACATCTCCTACGTCCTGTCCGACGCCATGGACCAGACGATTCGCGACGCCGGCTACATTCCCGCCCACAAGTCCTCCTCGGACAACGCAGAGGGGAGTGATGCGCGATGAGCGACAATGCGCAGCAGGCTGCCGCCCCGTCTGACCTCAAGCAGGTCACGCGCGCGACGCGCCTCAAGGAGCTCGCGCTCAAGAACCTCTTCCTCACGTGCGCGTGTGTGGCCGTCCTCGCGGTCATCCTCATCTTCGTGTTCACGTTCTGGAAGGCCATCCCCGTCATCACCGACATCGGCCTCGGCGAGTTCTTCGGCCTCACGTGGGCGCCCACGGAGGGTCACTACGGCATCCTCGCGCTTCTCGCCGGCTCGGGCATCGTCACGGTGGGCTCGCTGGCCATCGGCGTGCCTCTGGCCGTGGGCTGCGCCGTCTTCCTCACCGAGATCGCCGGCAAGCGCCTCGCCGGCATCGTGAGCACCGCCGTCGACCTGCTGGCCGGCGTGCCGTCCGTGGTCTACGGCTTCTTCGGCCTCGTCATCCTGCGGCCGCTCGTGGCGCAGCTCACCGGCGGTCTGGGCTTCGGCGCCCTCACCGTGTGGCTCGTGCTCGCCATCATGATCGTGCCCACGATCACCACGCTCACGATGGACGCGCTTCGCTCCATCCCCATGGGCATCCGCGAGGCGAGCTTTGCCATGGGAGCCACGCGCTGGCAGACCATCTACAAGGTCGTCCTGCCTGCCGCCAAGATGGGCATCGTGAACGCCGTCGTGCTCGGCATGGGCCGCGCCATCGGCGAGACCATGGCCGTCCTCATGGTGGTGGGCAACGCCCCGGTCATCCCCGGCGGCATCGCCAGCCCGCTCTCCACGCTCACGAGCCAGATCGCGCTCGACATGGGCTACTCCTCCGGCCTTCACCGCAGCGCCCTGTTCGGCATGGGCGTCGTGCTGTTCGTCATCTCCGCCTCGCTCGTGGGTATCGTGCGCGCCGTGTCGAGCGCCCGCGAGTCGGGCCGCGGCCACTCGCGCCGCCGCCGCGCCAAGGCCGCGGACCGCGCCGTCGTTGCCGGCGGCGTCAACTTCGACCACGCCGAGGCACCCGCAGACCACGCGCCCGCCCAGACGCTCACCGCGGACGACGTGACGCCCGTGACCGGTGCCGTCACCGAGGTCCGCGAGGGCTCCCGCGCCCGCATCAAGCGCCTGCTTGCCCAGGGTGCCAAGGGCGGCGGCAACAAGAACCGCACGAACGACATCATGCTTGGCGTGTTCCGCGCCGCCGGCGTCGTCACGGCTGCCATGCTCGCCATCATCATCGCGTTCGTCGCCGTCAACGGCCTGCCCGTCATGTCGCTCGACTTCATCTTCGGCTGGCCCGAGGGCGTCAACGCCGAGGGCGGCATCTTCCCCACGATCGTCTCGACGCTCTACGTCACGGCCCTCGCGATGCTCATCTGCACGCCCATCGCCGTGCTCGCGGCCGTCTACCTTGCCGAGTACGCCAAGCAGGGCCGTCTCGTCACGTTCATCCGCTACGCGGCGGACACGCTCTCCTCCGTGCCGTCCATCGTCATGGGCCTGTTCGGCTACGCCATGTTCGTGGAGGCCATGGGCCTTGGACTGTCGATGCTCTCGGCGGCGCTGGCGCTGGCCCTCATGATGCTGCCCATCGTCATGCGCACCACCGAGGAGGCCATACGCGCGGTGCCGCGCTACATCCGCTGGGGCGCCTACGGCCTTGGCGCTACCAAGTGGCAGGTCGTCTCCAAGATTGTGCTCCCGAGCGCCTTCCCGCGCATCGCCACGGGCATCGTCCTTGCCATCGGACGCGCCATCGGCGAGACGGCCGTCGTGCTGTACACGATGGGCCAGGCCATCAACCTGCCGCTCACGCCGCTCGACTCCGGCCGTCCCATGACGATTCATCTCTACCAGCTCGCCAACGAGGGCATCAACATGCAGGCCGCCTATGGCACGGCGCTGCTGCTCATGGTGATGATCCTCGCGTTCAACCTGTTCGCACGCTACATCTCGCGCAGGTCCGCATCGAAGTCGAAGGGAAACTAGCCATGACCGTCTATCGTCACGCGCCCGAGAACGGCGGCACGGGCATCCACGTCGAGAACTTCGACTTCTGGTACGGGGACTTCCACGCGCTGTCCGGCGTCACCATGGACGTGGCCCCCAACAAGATCACCGCGTTCATCGGCCCGTCCGGCTGCGGCAAGTCTACCTTCCTGCGCTGCATGAACCGCATGAACGACCTCATCGAGGGCACGCACACCTCCGGCCTCATGGCCTTCGACGGCAACGACATCTACGCCGAGGGCGTCGACCCCGTCGACCTGCGTCGCCGCGTGGGCATGATCTTCCAGCAGCCCAACCCGTTCCCCAAGTCCATCTACGAGAACGTCGCCTTTGGCCCGCGCCTTCTTGGCGTCAACAGCAAGAGCGAGCTTGACGGCATCGTCGAGGAGTCCCTCAAGCGTTCCAACCTCTGGAAGGAGGTCGCCGACCAGCTCGACAAGAACGGCCTGGCGCTCTCCGGTGGCCAGCAGCAGCGCCTGTGCATCGCGCGCACCCTGGCCGTGCAGCCAGACGTCCTGCTCATGGACGAGCCGTGCTCGGCCATCGACCCCACGAGCGTCCAGCGCGTCGAGGACCTCATGGCCGAGCTCTCGAGCGAGATGACGATCATTATCGTGACCCACTCCATGCAGCAGGCCGCCCGCGTCTCCGACTACATGGCCTTCTTCCTGCAGGAGCACGCCGGCGAGCCGGCGGGCCTGGTGGAGTACGGCGATACGAACGAGATCTTCAACTCCCCGAGCGACCAGCGCACCGAGGATTACATCACCGGCCGCTTCGGCTGATCCGCGACGTCCGGGGTGCCCAATGGTGTCAAAGACCTTTGGGCACCGCGACGCTTCCATCGCCAACCGCGACCATCCGTCGAAGGAGTTAGCCATGAGAGAGACATTCAACCGCCAGCTCACGGAGATGCGTCAGGAGCTCGTCTACATCTACGCCAACATCGACCTGGCGCTCCACGACGCCGTCGACGCCCTGTCCGATGGGGACAAGGAGAAGGCCAAGGCAGTCAAGGCCAAGACGCGCGAGATGGACGAGCACTGCGCCGCGCTCGAGCAGAAGGCGTTCATGCTCATCGCCACGCAGCAGCCCGTCGCGAGCGACCTGCGCCTCATCCAGTTCGTGATCTACGCCAACTTCAACCTGGCGCGCATGTCCAACCACGTGCGCAACATCGCCAAGACCGCCAAGCGCTGCGCGGGCCGCGCCGTCCCCGGCCAGCTCATCGACCTGCTCGCGAGCGAGGGGCACCTCGTCTACCGTGTGCTGTCCAGCTGCGTCACGGCCATCGTCGAGGACGACCTGCGCGCCGCCTCCTCGCTGCCTGTGCTCGACGAGCCAGTGGACGAGCTGTACAAGCAGTTCTTCCGCTCGCTCGCCACGCTCGGCCCCGATGACGACATGGACGCTGCGAGCCGCGTGATCATGGCCTCCCGCATGCTCGAGCGAATCTCCGACAACGCCGTGGAGATCGGCGAGAGGCTCGTCTTCCTGCTCACGGGCAAGCGCCGCAGCCTCGACGACCTGCGCGACCTCGATGACGACGACCTCCAGGAGATGTACGCCGCCCGCGGTGTGGGCCTCGTGGCAGACCGCGGCACCGACGAGCAGCTCGCCCATCAGATTCCCGAGCTCCAGCACGAGGGCGGCGACGCGAGCGATGGCCAGTAACGGGGACACGGCCGCCCTTGAGGCGGACGAGGCATACGTCTCGTTCGTTTCCGCGCGTCGCGAGCAGATCCTCTCGCGCCTGTCCGACGCCTGCGCCCGCGCGGGCCGCGACTCCTCCGAGGTGACGCTTGCCGCCGTCTCCAAGACCGTGGGTCCGTCCGAGGCGCTCGCCGCCATGCGCGCGGGCTACGCCACGTTTGCCGAGAACCGCCCCCAGGAGCTCGTCCGCAAGCTCGACGCCTTTGCCGCCGCTGGCATCGAGGCGCCGCGCTTCGACATGATCGGCAACCTGCAGAAGAACAAGATCAACCAGGTGCTCGGGCGCGCGTCGCTCATCCAGTCCATCTCGAGCGAGGGGCTCGCTCAGGCCGTCTCCAAGCGCGCCGAGCGCGAGGGCCTCTGCGTGCCGGTGCTGCTCGAGTGCAACGTCTCCGGCGAGCAGTCCAAGGGCGGCTTTGCTCCCGACGAGGTGCGTGCCGCTGCCGACGTCCTGCTCGATCTGCCCGGCATCCGCATCGAGGGCGTCATGTCCATGGCTCCCGCCCATGATGCGGCCGCCGCGCGCAAGACGTTCTCGGACGCCCGCGAGCTTGCCGAGGAGCTGCGCGGCCGCATGGGCCTTGCGCTGCCCGTTCTTTCCTGCGGAATGAGCGATGATTTCGAAATCGCAGTCGAGGAAGGCTCCACCCTCGTTAGACTGGGACGCATAGTGTTTTCTGCCGAATACGACCTTCCTTAGGGTCGACAGGACGGGTGCCCCCGTGGCGCCCACCAAGACATGGGGACCATCATGGGATTTCTCGACAACCTCAAGGGCGCGGTCCAGGACAAGCTCCAGCCCCGCGACAATGACTATTACGACGACGGCTACGGCGACTACGACGAGCCCTACGACGACGGCTACTACGACGACCGCCAGCCCCAGCGCGAGGAGTCGCGCGGCACGGGCCTGCTCGGCAACCCGTCCCGTCCGGATGCGGACAGCGTGAACGTCTACACCCGCTCGGGCCGTCACCTCTCCGGCGACGATCTGCCCTCCACGGCCACGGAGAGCTATGGCTCCGGTACCTACGGCGCGGACGGCACGTACGGCTCCTACAGCTCCGACTCCGCCTACCGCGCGGCAGACGACGACTGGCGTGCCAGTGCTGACGCCCCGCGCGACTTCGAGCCCCAGCACGCCGAGGGCACCGAGGCCTACGTGCCGCCCATGACGCAGCCCGGCGTCTTTGGTGCCACGGGCAACACGCCGGCCGACAAGGGCCTCACGGCCGTCCCGCGCGTGACGAGCGGCAAGCTGCCGGCCTACGTGCTCAAGCCCACGAGCTACGACGACGTCCAGATGGTCGTCCGTCGCGTGCGCACGAACCAGCCCGTGGTGCTCTCGTTCAAGAACCTCAAGATCGAGGTTGCCAAGCGCATCCTCGACTTCAGCTTCGGCCTTGCCTGCGGCATCGACGGCGCGGTCGAGGAGCTCGGAGACCGCGTGTTCGTCGTGCTGCCTCAGGGCGTGGAGCTCGCCGAGGCCGACAAGCGCAAGCTGCGCGCCGACGGTCTCATCGACTAGCGCTCCCAACCAACCATTCGCAACAACCTCGTGGCGGCCCCGTGCCGCCACGTTGTCTGAAGGGGGACATATGTCCGATACCGAGAAGGACCTGCTCAGCGGCCAGACCGTGGGCATCATTGGCGCCGGCTCCATGGGCGGCTCCATCGCCCGTGGGCTCGTGGAGTCCGGCGCCCTGCCCGGCTCGAACGTGTTCGTGTGCGACCACAATCCCGGCAAGCTCGAGGCGCTGGCCTCCGAGGCGGGCGTGCGCACGTTCCAGACGTCTTCCGAGCTGCTCGCCGCCAAGCCCGGCATCGTCGTGCTCGCCGTGAAGCCGCAGGTGCTTGCCCCCGTGCTCGCACAGCACGCGGCAGACCTCGACGGGGTGCTCGTGGTCTCCATCGCGGCCGGCGTCACGCTCGCCACGCTCGAGGCGGCGCTTCCCGGCTCGCGCGTCGTGCGCGTCATGCCCAACCTGCCCGTCTCGGTGCGCTCGGGCGCCTCGGCCGTCACGGGCGGTGCCTCTGCGAGCGCGACGGACGTGGAGACCGTTCGCGCGCTGTTCGCCACGCTCGGCTCCGCAAAGGTCATGCGCGAGGACCAGCTCGACGCCGAGGGCGCCGTCGTGGGCTGCGCGCCGGCCTACTTTGCCCTCATGGTGGACGCCCTCACGCGTGCCGGCATCCGTGCGGGACTGCGCGCCGCGGACGCCCGCGAGATGGTGAACGCCACGATGCTCGGCGTGGCCGAGTCGCTCGCCCAGAGCGGCGAGCACCCGCGCGCCTACATGGAACGTGTGACGTCTCCGGGCGGCACCACGGCCGCCGCCCTCTACGAGCTCGAGCCCGCGCTCGTCGACGGCTGCTATGACGCGGTGGACGCCGCGCTTGCGCGCACGGCCGAGCTTGCGAAGGGTTAGCGCATGGAGATCTATCGCGTCATCAACCTCGTCTCCGCGCTCGTCAACTTCTACGAGTGGCTTGTGATCATCTGGTGCTTCATGTCGTGGTTCCCGCTGCGCGAGGGCAGCCTCATGTATGACATCGCCGTGGTCATCGACCGCATCGTGAGCCCGTACATGAACCTGTTCCGGCGCTTCATCCCGCCGCTGGGCGGCATGGACTTCTCGCCGATCGTGGGCCTGTTCGTCCTCTCGATCGGTGAGCGCCTGATCTTTCGCCTGCTGCTGGGCCTGGCCTAGCGCCTGCCCAGGGGGGGCGTGGCCCTTTGGGCAATGCGTCGGGCGACGCCGTGCCGCCCGCATTCGGCATCGCGGCTTTTGTCGCGCGTTTGTGACCCGCCCCGCTCACGAATCGCGGGCGGGTTATACTGGTAAGAGGCTAATCGCGTGACCTGGGCGCACGCCCCGCACGCCCATAGGAACGAAAGGGATTCAGAATGGCAATCACACCCGCAGAAATCGACAACCTCTGCTTCTCTCCGTCCAAGAAGGGCTATGACACCGACGAGGTCGACGCCTTCCTCGAGCGCTGCTCGAGCGAGGTCGACGCCATGCTCCAGAAGATCGCCGACCTCAAGGGCCGCCTGACCGCCTCCGAGCAGCAGCTTGCCGCCGCCCAGGCCCAGGTCGCCCAGCTCCAGAGCCAGCAGCCCGCCGAGGCTGCCGCGCCCGCCGTTGCCCCCACCGGCCTCACCGCCTCCGAGAGCCAGATTTCCAAGGTCCTCATCGTGGCCCAGCAGAGCGCCGACAAGATCGTTGCCGAGGCCCGCGACAACGCCGAGAAGATTCGCAACGACGCAGACCAGAAGGCCCGCGAGGTCATTCGCCAGGCCCTGGCCGAGAAGCAGAGCGAGCTTGACGAGATGGATCGCCTCAAGGAGTCCCGCGAGCAGTTCCGCGACCAGTACAAGGCCCTGCTCCAGCACTTCATGGACGATGCGGACAACGCCTTCTCCGGCCAGCTCTCCACGAGCCTACCCACCGGCTCCGCCGCTGCCGCCCAGGCCGCCGCTCCCGTGGCTGCCCCGGCTGCGTCCTATGACGCGGACGCCACGCAGCTCGCGCAGCCCTCTCAGCTGCCGATGTCTGGCGTGGACGTGGACGACCTCGACTAGCTTGTAGGCCGCAACCATCTGATTGCTTGGGGCAGGCTCGCCGCGCGGGTCTGCCCCTTCTCGTTAGGGAGGGGCCATGGGCCTGTTGAGGGAGTTCTGCGCCGAGAACATGGAGCACGTGCCGGCCGCCATCGAGGCGGGTGCAGGCCGCATCGAGCTGTGCGACAACCTCGCCGTGGGCGGCACGAGCCCCAGTACGGGCGTCATCCGGGCGGCGTGTGCCTATGGCCGCAGCCATGGCGCCGACGTCATGGTCATGGTGCGCCCGCGCGGGGGAGACTTTGCCTACTCGGCAGCCGAGCTTGCCATGATGTGCGATGACATCGACGTGGCGCTCGAGGCGGGTGCCACGGGCGTCGTGTTTGGCTGTGCGAGCGAGGGACACCTCGACACGGCTGCCACGCAGGTGCTTCTCGCGCGTGTCCATGAGGTCCGCGCCGACGTGCAGGTGACGTTTCACATGGCGTTCGACACAATCCGCGCGGACGAGCAGCTTGCGGTCATCGACTGGCTGGCCGAGCGCGGCGTCACGCGCATCCTCACGCACGGCGGGGGAGAGGGCACCTCGATCGCCGACAACGTGGCGCGCCTGCGCACGTACGTGGCGCGCGCGGCCGGACGCATCGGCATCCTTCCGGGTGCCGGCATCACCTGGGAGAACGCCGAGGACGTCGCCGCCGCCGTGGGCGTCTCCGAGGTCCACGGCACCCGCATCGTCCGCCTCCCGCGGTGACACTTGGGGACGGGGTCAAACTGTCACCGTCTGCCGCCGTTCTCGCGCACGCAAAAAACGCTCCCTCGGCTGGGCCGGGGGAGCGTTGCGCTTTCGGTGCGAGGCGGGCCTATGAGCCGGGTTCTGTCGCGGACGACCATTTATCTAGGACCAGCGTTGCCACTGGCCTCGAGCGCGCAACCCGAGCGCGGTGCGGGCCGCACCATGGCGCTCCTATTTGCGTTTGCTCCGGATGGGGCTTGCCAAGCCGCCGTGTTGCCACGACGCTGGTGGTCTCTTACACCACCGTTTCAGCTTTTCTCTCAACGCCTTGCGGCGCCAGCGGGAGTCTTCTTTTCTGCGGCGCTTTCCGTCGGGTTGCCCCGCCTGGCCGTTAGCCAGCATCCTGCCCTGTGGAGCCCGGACTTTCCTCACGGCGCGCGATTGCTCGCGTGCCCCGCGGTCGTCTGGCCCACCTCGCGTGGGCGATTGTAGCACGCGCGTAACGCGTTACCCCGCGAGCCGCGCAAAGCTGCTATGATTTCGAACAATTCGCCTAATTCGGCGGGCGGGCTCGCGCGCTCGGCCGTCGTCACATCCACGCGGGAGGTCCCCACATGTCCATGAACTTCAAGCGCCGTCTGCCCATCCCGCAGGAGATTCGCGAGGGCATGCCGCTGTCCGCCGAGCTCGCTGCCAAGAAGGTCGAGTTCGACGCCCAGGTGGCCGCCGTCATCCGCGGCGAGGATTCCCGCAAGCTGCTCGTCATCGGCCCGTGCTCCGCAGACCGCGAGGACTCCGTGCTGGACTACACCACGCGCCTGGCCAAGCTCGCCGAGGACGTCAAGGACCGACTCGTCATCGTCCCGCGCGTCTACACGGCCAAGCCCCGCACCAAGGGCACCGGCTACAAGGGCCTGCTCCACAACCCCGACCCGGATGCCGCCGGCGACGTCCTCGAGGGCGTCAAGGCCATCCGCCACATGCACCTCGCCGTGGCCGAGAACACCGGCTTCTTCACGGCCGACGAGATGCTCTACCCCGCGAACTTCCAGTACCTCTTCGACATCCTGTCCTACGTGGCCGTGGGTGCCCGCTCCGTCGAGAACCAGGAGCACCGCCTCGTGGCCTCCGGCGTCTCCGTGCCCGTGGGCATGAAGAACCCCACGGCCGGCTCCACCACGGTCATGCTCAACTCCATCTACGCCGCCCAGGCCCCGCAGGAGTTCATCTACCGCAACTGGGAGGTCGAGACGCAGGGCAACCCGCTCGCGCACGCCATCCTTCGCGGCTACATCGGCCTGGATGGGCGCACCTACCCCAACTACCACTACGAGCACCTCGAGCGCCTCGCCGAGCGCTACACGGCCGAGAACTACGCCAACCCCGCCGTCATCGTGGACTGCAACCACGACAACTCCGGCAAGCGCCCGTTCGAGCAGTTCCGCATCTGCAAGGAGGTGCTCGACTCCTGCCGTCGTAACGAGCAGATCCGCGGCCTCGTGAAGGGCTTCATGGTGGAGTCCTACCTCGAGGACGGCAACCAGCCCGTGGACGGCGGCGTGTACGGCAAGTCCATCACCGACGCCTGCATCGGCTGGGACAAGACGGAGTACCTCGTTCGCGAGCTCGCCGAGCGCGCCTAGCGTCTTGCCGGGCGGGTGACGCTTACCCGCACGTCCCATGAGCGCTACCATGGGAAACGCGTACGTTTGGTTCAGGTTCTTATCGAGGCGGGCAGCATGGTCGAGCTAACACACACCATCAAGGATCCCCTGGGCTTCCATGCCCGCTCCGTGATGCTCGTCGCGGGCGAGTGCGCCCGGTGGAAGAGCGAGATGACCGTTGCCCATGGCACGCGCGAGGCCTCGGCCGACGATCCGATCGCCCTCATGGGACTCGAGGCGCACAAGGGCGACACCATCTCCGTGAAGATCTCTGGCGCGGACGAGGAGGACGCCGCGGACTTCATGGCGCACCTTCTCCGGAGGCTCTAGTGGCCCGTCCCAAGCAACCAAAGCAAACCGCTCCTCATGGCGAGGCGGCTCCCGCGTCTTCGGGAGCCGCCTCGTATCTCACGCTGCGAGCCGGCCAGGTGGTCGAGGCCGAGTTCGTGGACCGCAAGAGCCGCTTCATCGCCCAGCTCACGCACGTGGAGAGCGAGGAGGCGGCAAACGAGTTCATCGCTGGCGTGCGCTCCCACCACTATGACGCCCGCCACAACGTGCCGGCGTGGATCCTCGCGGACGGCCGCGAGCGCCAGAGCGACGACGGCGAGCCCCAGCGCACGAGCGGCATGCCCACGCTCGAGACCCTGCGAGGCGCCGGCCTCATGAACGTGTGCTGCGTGGTGACGCGCTACTTTGGCGGCACGCTGCTGGGTCCGGGCGGCCTCGTGCGCGCCTACACCACGGCCGCGCAGCGTGCCATCGAGGCGGCCCGCGAGGCTGGTGCCGTCGTCGAGAAGACGCTCGTGGTGCCCGTCGAGGTGGGCGTGCCCTACGCGATGCACGACCGTGTCCGCGACCTCGCGGACCGCAGCGGCGCCCACGTGGCGGGCTGCGACTACGCGGCGGACGTCACGCTCTCGCTCGTGTTCCGCGCGGGCGAGGAGGTGCCGTTCGTGGACGCCATGCGCGAGCTCATGGCTGGGCAGGACGTGTGCCTCGTGGGCGAGCCGGAGTTCAGCGAGTTCTAGTTTGCCGGGGCCTGGGTCTGTGCCTGGGCGCCCGCCTCGTCGGCGATGAAGTCCTCCAGCGCGCTCACGTCTCCCGTGAAGTGGAACGGGTGCATGCCGGCGATGGCGGCACCCTTGCAGTTGTCGAGGTTGTCGTCCACAAAGATGCAGGTGTCGGGCGCAATCTCGTAGCGATCGCACAGCAGCGCGAAGATGGCCGGATCCGGCTTCATGATTCGCTCGAAGGCAGAGACAACGACGCCGTCCGCAATCGCGGCCACCGGCGCCTGGTCGAGCTGCTCGTGGATGCGCGTGGAGGCGTTCGAGAGCACGTAGACGCCCCAGCCGGCTGCCTTGAGGCGCGCGGCGAGCGCGTTCGTGCCCTCGATCACCTGGGAGTGCTCGGGCCAGTGGGCGAGGCACTCGTGCAGGTTGGGCAGCAGGCGCTCGGGCGTGTGGGCCTCGGCCACGCGCAGCATCGTGTCGTGGTCGATGGCGCCGGCGTCGAGCAGCGCCCACTCCGTGCGGCCGAACAAGCCCTCGTAGAGCGCCTGGGCATCCTGCTCGCACTCCGTGAAGACGCGCGAGAAGTACATCCCGTCAAACGTCATGAGCACGTTTCCCATGTCGAACACGATGTTGTGAGCTGCCGTCATGTGCGTCTCCTCTCGATGAGCGTGTGCCCCCCATTCTAGCGGTGACACTTGGGTGACACTTGGGGACGGGGTCAAACTGTCACCAACTGTCCCAAGTGTCACCGTTCGGCAGCGAGGTGACAGAACGACCCCGTCCCCAAGTGTCACCGTTCGGCCGCAGAACCGTGCGCGTCTGCCGCCGCGTCTGCCGTCCCGGCGGCGAACCCCGCCCCGCCCGTGGAAAACTGAAGTCGAGAACGCATGGGAAGGGGAGAGTCATGGACGTCTCGTTCGCGCACTTTATGGGCCAGCTTGCCAGCAGCCCGCCGCTGGCGCTCACGACGCTGCTCACGCTGGGCGTCATCTTCGTGAACGGCTGGACGGACGCGCCCAACGCCATCGCCACCTGCGTCACGACGCGATGCATGCGCGTGAAGCCCGCCATCCTCATGAGCGCCGCGCTCAACTTCGCCGGCGTGCTCGTGATGACGCACCTCAACGCGAGCGTGGCCGCCACCATCTCCAACATGGTGGACTTTGGCACGGACACCCAGGCGGCGCTCATCGCGCTGTGCGCCGCGCTGTTCTCCATCGTGGTCTACAGCGTGGCGGCCTCGGTCTTTGGCATCCCCACGAGCGAGAGCCACAGCCTCATCGCGGGCCTCACGGGAGCGGCCATCGCCATCCAGGGCGGCATGGACGGCGTGAACGCGCACGAGTGGGTCAAGGTCATATACGGCCTGGTCATGAGCCTCGTGCTGGGCTTTGCGATCGGCTGGCTCACCTGCAAGCTCGTGACGCTCGCCTTTGCCGGCGCGGACCGGCGCCGCGCGGACGGCTTCTTTCGCTACGCGCAGATCGCGGCCGCCGCGGCCATGAGCTTCATGCACGGGGCGCAGGACGGCCAGAAGTTCATCGGCGTGCTGTTCCTGGGCGTGGCGCTGTGCAACGGCCAGCCGGGCGTCGAGGGCGTCGTGATCCCCGTGTGGCTCATGCTGCTGTGCAGCCTCACGATGGGCGTGGGCACGAGCGTGGGCGGCGAGCCCATCATCAAGAGCGTGGGCATGGACATGGTGAAGCTCGAGAAGTACCAGGGCTTCGCGGCAGACCTCGCAAGCTCGCTGTGCCTACTCGTGATGACCGAGCTCGGCATCCCCGTCTCCACGACGCACACCAAGACGAGCGCAATCATGGGCGTGGGTGCGGTGCGGCGCCTCTCGGCCATCAACTTTGGCGTGGTGCGGGACATGATGCTCACGTGGGTGTTCACGTTCCCGGGCTGCGGCCTCATCAGCTTCGCGATGGCGAAACTGTTCATGTTCCTGTTCTAGCGAATGGCGGCCACGGCGCAAGTGCCGGGCTGCGGGCGAGGGGAGCCAGCGATGGCGCGCAAGGCAGACAGCTTCTACTTCGATAACTTCAACGCGTGTGCCGAGAACAACTGCCGGGCGGCGCGGCTGCTCGAGCAGGTCATGCGCGAGTACGACCCAGACGGCCTCACGGAGCGCATCAACGAGATGCACGAGATGGAGCAGGCCAACGACGAGCTGCGCCACGAGCTGCTGGACACCGTTCTCACGGCGTTCATCACGCCCATCGAGCGCGAGGGGATCGTGGCCCTCTCCGCACGCCTCGACGACGTCACGGACTGCATCGAGGGCGTGCTGCACCGGCTGTACTACAACAACGTCCGCGAGCTCACGGCCGGCGCCCTCGAGATGGTGACGCTGCTCGTGCGTGCGTGCGACGAGGTGCGAGACACCGTGGCCGAGCTGCCCAACTTCCGCAAGTCCAAGACGCTGCGCGACCACATCGTGGCCATCAACACCGTGGAGGGCCTGGCGGACGACGTCTTCGTTCGCATCATGCGCGAGCTCCACGAGGGCGAGACGGACGCCCTGCGCGTCATCTCCACGCGCGAGACCTACATGTACCTGGAGTATTGCGTGGACGCCTGCGAGCACGTGGGCGACGAGGTCATGGGCATCGTGATGGAGAACAGCTAGGGCGTGGGCGGGCCTTGGGTGGCGTTCATCTCATGCTGCGAGATGTGCCAAAACATGTACTAGACTATGTGCAGAAGTGGCTACATTGAGGAGAAGGTCATGGACGCAATCTACTCGGCAACGATGCTTCGGGACAAGCCCCGCGAGGTGAAAGAGGCCGCGAAGCACAACCTCGTCCGAATCACCGAGAACGGTAATGGCGCATTCGTATTCTGTTCGGAAGAGATATATCGCGAGAAGATTGCCGAGGCCGCCGAGCAGGCTGCCTATGAGGCGCGCGTCTCTATGGGTATCGAGAGAGGACGCGCCGACGTTGCCACTGGTCGCGTTTTTGAGGGCTCTCTCGACGATCTCCTTGATGAGGCCGAGCGAAGGGCTGGCGTAAATGGCTAGGCTCGTCATAACCGAGGGCTTCGTTGACGACCTCGCTCGGGTTTGGTCCAAGCGCATCGCAATGCGAGTTCGGGATTCCCTGAGAAATCTTGAGACGCTCCCTGAGCTTGGATCGACGCTCCTGCCCGTTGGGATGAGAAGGAAATACGGCGAGTCGGTAAGGAGGCTGACCGTGGCTCCGTTCGACATCATCTATGAGTTCGACAGGCAGGGCGATTGCGTAAACGTCTATGCGTTGGTCCCTTGCAGGAGGATTCACTAGCTGTTGGCGCGCTGGGGACCATTTAAGATGGTTCGACTTATTGTCCGCTATGGGTGGCATGATTGATCCATCGCCATCGAAGGGAGACGGACATGAGTGACGTTGACTACGGTATTACCCCAGCCGAGCTCAAGCGCCTTGGTGAGCTTGCGGGCTTTGAGGTCGAGGAGAGCGTCGAGGAGCCGGACGAGGACCTGCCGGAGCTTGAGTTCCACTACGACGAGGACGTCGACATAGAGGGGCTGCTCCAGGAGATGGGGCAGGCTGCCGTCTCCGCCGATCCCGATTCCTTCGCGAAGTACGTGTCCGAGAACCGCCAGCTCATTCGCGTGGCGGTGGCCATGGACCCCAGCGTCTCCGAGATGCTCGTGTATGGCTACAAGCTGGGCATCAAGATGGGCGGCGCCGCCTGCATGAACGACCTGGGAGCCCTCTACTACATGGGCGAGCTCGTGGAGCAGGACTTCCAGAAGGCGGCCGACCTCTACGAGATGGCCATGGATCGCGGCTGCCTGCAGTCCGTCATCAACCTGGGCTACATCTGGGAGTACGGCCGCACGGGCGAGCGCGACTACGAACGCGCGTACCACTACTTCGCGCTCGCGGCGGCGCTCGTGGATTCTTACGAGGCGGTCTACAAGCTGGGCGACATGTACGCCCGCGGCCAGGGCGTCGAGCGAGACGTTGCCAAGGCCTACCAGCTGTGGAGCCGCAGCCTTGAGCTTGCCGAGAACGTCGTGGAGCTTGCCCAGCCTGCCGCGAGGATCGCGCAGCTGCTCATTTCCGATGACTGCGCGGCTGCCCACGTGCAGCCGGATGCCCTGCGTGCGCTCTCCCTGTTCCAGCAGGCCGAGATTGGCTTGCGAATCGACATCGACAACGGCCAGGTCTACTACAAGAAGCGCCTTCAGGAGGTCATCGAGGGTCAGGCGAGGGCGCGCGAGACGCTGGGGCACGGCTCTGAATCGCCTAGCGTTTCCTGGGACTAGACCAAGAACCAACGAGGACTCGCCGTGCCACTGACTTGCAGTCCACGGGACTGGGCCCAGATGGGCCAACCGTTTTTGGGTGTCCGGCTCTGGCCGGGCACCCCACTTGATTGGAGCGAAGGATGGAGCGGGTCGCCCTTCTCCTGGAGAAGCCGCAGCATCAGGCGGATTATCCCGCTCTGGGTTTCTTTGCGGACTGGCTCTGCGCCAAGGATATGCCACAGTTTGAGACTCGCCTCATCGACGTTGACGGATTTCTGTCTGGGGCTCGTCCCATCTGCGAGCGCTCGGACACCAAAGACATGCCCGCAATTATGAGATGCCATCCAATGGACGCTGGGAGCTACAAGCGGGTTGCCCGTGAGCTCCGCCTCTGTGGCTTCAGGTTGCTCGGCGAGGAGAACCGATGGGTCTATGAGCCCCTGCCGCTTTCCATCTGCGGGGACGAGGGTCGTGCGAGCCGCTATCTTCCCAACAGGTATCACGCCGGGTGCTCCTTTGGCAATGGGCCATGCGATGGCATGGCTCCCACAATTGCCATAGCCAGGGACGCAGACGGCTATGCCCCTGGCGACCTGAGCTTGATGCTCGCGATCGGCTGGATAACGGCTGCCGAGTCACGCGAGATTGCCGAGAGGTTTGTGAGGGCAAAGGGCAAGACGTTTACTGGCGAGGTTTTCTTTGAGCAACTCGTCTCCTGCGCCACGTGCGGCGACGGCGGCATTCCCGTACGCTGGCGCGTCTTTTACCTCGACGGTCGCCCGTTCTACTCGGGGTTGGTTTCCTCGGATGCCAGGTATGTGCCATGCGATGCTCCCAAGCCGTCGGATGAGATCGTGGACGCCTTCCGGAATCTCGATGCCTGCTTCTTCTATGCGTGCGATTTCTTCCTCGTCGCAGGCGGCTCCTGGATGTGCGACAGGGTCTTTGATGCGCAGATGTCGCAGATTTCGTTTGGCGGAGACGCGGGGGAGTTCTATCGCGCGCTTGCTCGAGCGCTGGCGGAGTTCCCCCGCACTCCCAGCTGGATCTGGTGTCTGACGGCCCGCGTCGTGGACGAGAACGTGCTGGGCGAGGACAAAAGGCCCGTGCGCGGATCGAGGCACTTTGCTCCTGGAACGAAGGTGTACCTGGCCTGTCCCCACTGGGGTGGGCGCGTGGCTGCCATTGGCGTGCCCCGCTATGCGGGCAAGAGGATTCGCGTCGTCATGAGCCTCAGCAAGCTCGAAGGCTTTGCGCTCGAGAAGGTCTCCGACCCCGAGGTCATCCTGGCGCTGCAGCATCCCTGCCAGACGTGGCCCTACACGAGCATGGCGCCCTCTGGGCTGGGCGGCATCCCCTGGGACGAGAGCGACGAGTCGAGGGAACTCATCGGCAGGCTCGCAGAGAGGCTCAACGCCAAGGCGGATGACGAGTAGGAGCTTGCTGTCGTGCCAAAGTGAAGGCACATTTTCTTTAACAAGAAGAGTGTAAAATCATCAATGAAATAGGTATAAAATCATAAATGAAATCGGTGTAAAACCATAAACGTCGAGATGAATAGCGGTGAACAACCATGAAGCAAGTCAAGAGATTGGTTCAGGAAGGTTATCGCCCTCGTCTTATTGAGCACAGATTAGACACGCTCATGCAAGCTTTTGGCTGCGTTGAGATCAACGGTCCCAAATGGTGCGGGAAGACCTGGACAGCTCTCTCTCGTGCCGTAAGCGTGACAAGGCTCGACGAGCCGTCGGAGCGAGAGGCTGCCGAGATTGACCCTGCACTCGCTTTGGTTGGCGAGACACCTCATCTGGTTGACGAATGGCAAGAAGTCCCGGGGGTGTGGGACGCGGCGAGGCGCTTTGTGGACGCAAGCGGGAACCAACGAGGGACCCTTCTCCTCACCGGGTCGACCTCGCTTTCAAAAGGCGAGCGCGATGCCGTGAGGCACACGGGTACGGGCAGAATCGCACGTCTGACCATGCGCCCCATGGCTTTGTGCGAATCTGGGGATAGCGAACCCACGGTCTCGCTTGCCGATCTATTTGATGGCAAGACGATGGTTCCAGCGCGAACGGAGAACTCGATCATCGACGTTGCTCGCTGGTGTTGCAGGGGTGGCTGGCCCGCCAATCTCGAGCTGGCCAATGAGCTCGCCTACGAGACTACGAACCAATATGTCCAGTCCGTCCTTGACGTCAATGTCGTCGAAGAGGGGAAGTCTCCAGAGTTGGCGATGGCTCTGCTCCGCTCTCTCGCCTTGAACGAGAGCCAGGCGGTTACGTACAAGACCCTTGAAAAGGATGCTTCGTATGGTGAGAAGGGGCCTGGTGAGGCGACTATCAAGTCCTATCTTGACCTATTCGAAAGACTTAAGCTCATCGAGAATCTATATGGTTGGGAGCCACCCATGCGCTCAAAGGCGAGGGTGCGCGTGAAGCCCAAGCGGTACTTTTGCGACCCATCTCTTGCTGCAGCACTGCTGGGGGCAACTCCCGAGCGCTTGCTGTTTGATACCCAGACGCTTGGAATGCTGTTCGAAAACTTGGTCGTTCGAGACATCAGAACGTTCGTCTCGACGTATTCCGGTTTGGGCAACAACGTCTACTACTATCGAGACGATAAGGGGCTCGAGGTCGATGTCGTCGTTGAGTGTAAGGGCCGATGGGGCGCTCTTGAGGTCAAGCTGAGCGACGCGAAGGCAGATGAGGGCGCGAGAAATCTCAAGGCTCTCGAGCGAAAGGTCCTGTCCAACCCGGCAGCTCGGAATGCCAAGCCCGCTTTTTTGGCCGTCGTGGTAGGGAAGGGCAGCCTTACCTACATGCGAGACGACGGTGTTGCCGTTATTCCCATGGCGCTACTGGGGGCGTAGTCCTGCCAGCAGATTGCTCCGGTCTAGTCCGTGCCCTCTCCACCAGGCAGGATGTAGACGTTCTCGCGGTCCACGGCGAGGCGCGAGGGCTCGTTGTGCAGGGCGCTCACGGTCTCGAGACAGGCCGAGAACGGCGTGAGGTCAGGAACCTTGGCGGCCGCGAGCCTTGCCGTGAGGCCGTCGGAGATCTTGCCGTTGAGGTGCTCGAGCCCCTTGCCCGCGCCCTCGAGCGCCTCGTCGATGAGCGTGTAATCGCCTACGGGCGTGGCGGCAACGGCCTTGCCCAGCCGCTTGTCCGCGCTCGCGATGCCGCCGAGCACGATGGCGTCAACGGAGTTGGCCGTGCTTGCCTCCAGGGCGTCGCAGCAGAAGTGGAGCCCATCAATGACCGAGAACATCCGAGGCATGATATGCCCACGTGCGGTCAACGTAGAGTGGCTGCTCGTTGGCCAAGTCACTTGCGGAAATCTCGTTTACGAACAACTCGTATCCACCGCGTGGCACGTCTGCAACGAATGAACGACCGCTCTTAAACGTGAGCCTGACCTGTATCGTATCCGCGTCCGCTGCGACAAACCTTGCTTTGTAACCAGGCGCCTCCGAACCGATTCCCTGCGTGAGCGCTTGCCCAGCAACGCCGAGCTTGAGAAGCTCAATGGCGCGGTCATCCAGGCCGGCTGCGATGATGGCGACTTTTTCCTGGAACTCTTCTCTGCTTCGCACAATTCGCCTGTTGCTGCCTCCGGGGCCCTGTTCGCCATCGTCCTCAGCAAGACCGAGAAACATCTCTTCTGCCTGTTCGCGCATTTGCTCGCTTACCACGTGATAGATGCAAACGCGATGGCTTGGGTCGAGGTAGAGACATGGATGCTCTAGGTGGGCTGTGTATCCACAGGAGTCACAGGTGAATTTGCAGTATGAACCGTCAACAATGCCATCAACGAGGTTGGGGTCATCCTGGGCGTTGACCTTGGTCCAGGCAGAGAAGTCCATGCGCCTCCCACATCCTG
The DNA here is from genome assembly GCA_934668375.1 of uncultured Parolsenella sp. GTDB lineage: Bacteria > Actinomycetota > Coriobacteriia > Coriobacteriales > Atopobiaceae > Parolsenella. The sequence continues at coordinate 22,855 of CAKUNF010000001.1, forward strand.
GACACGTGATCTTGACGGTGTCCTGCTCGGACTCGCCCCAGGGGTTTTCCTTGGGCAGCATCGAGTAGGATGCCTTGCGCTTGGCAGTGATACCGTTCTCATCTGCCCAGGCGTCGAGCTCGGTGGGACCCGTGCCCCAGAAGTCAACGGTGTCTGCTTCGCCTGCAAGCGCGCGTGCGGCCATGCCGGTGGGGTCTTCGAGAATCTCCCAGCGGGATGGATCGCAAGGATAGAGGTACGAGGTGGTTTCCTCGTCGTCAATGACGCCCTCGTAGATGGGATGAGCCGGCGAACAGGGCCAATAGTAGCAACGCCCGGGCGTGAGTCCGCGATGACCCACTGGCTGGTTGCCCGTGTAGCGCACGACGGACCAGTATTCCTTCGCATTCGCTTGGTCCATGAGTTCTATTACGTCCAACACGGCATCGGCGAGCTCGGGACTCTTCGTCCTGTACTTGTCTGCATAGCCAGAGAGCCTGCCAAAGAACTCCTCATAGCTCTTGCAGTCAAAGGGCATGATGTTGACCTTGACGTTCTCTCTGTCCTTCTCGGCCGCCTCTGAGAGCAAATCCTGCAACGCCATGAGCTCGATGGGATAAGAGAACACCTCGCCTCTGTTCTCGCGCGAGTGGGGGAGGAGGTCATACTTCTGATGCCATTCGGGGATGTAGGGTGCCTCGGTGAGGTCTTGCGGACGGTGGCTGTGCGCCACCTGCTTGCGTACCTCGTTGCGAAGGGGACCATTCGGTAGCTTTTCGTATAGGCCACGTGCGAGATATCCCATGCGAAGGAACTCGCATACATCCATCCAGGTGAAAATCTGCTCGTCTTCTGTCACGCGGCCGACCCTGCGGACGACTTGAACACCCATGAGCGTTAAAAAGTCCGTACCAAGTGGCCGGAAGTCCGTATCGCATTCTATGCCCTCGAGGAAGCATCCCTCATGCTCGCCTTCCACGGGTGGCACGGCGCCGGTCAGGAACAGCAGCAGGCCCTCGTCAGTCTCAATGACATCCTCGGTGTGATAGATCGCCTTCTGACGTCGCGCCAGCTCCTTTGGAGGCAGGCTGGCATAGCGCCCGTCTGTCCAACGCCAGTAGTTCTCGTCCCCGTGGTTGCTCATGGTGACTCCCTTTGCGACATTCGATAGTACCTATGAACGGAGTGTAGAGGCCATTGCGGACAATAAAGGAATCCATATAGCGGCTCGGGAGCGCCTTTGTCTCAGGGGCTGGAATCCGGGCTCGTGGCGCAAATACGGGAGCGATACTCATGCTCTGCTAATATGCGAGTGAGTTGAGCTTAGTTCAAATCGCGGCTAGACATGTGGGCCCACACATCCGTTTCGGGCCAGCTCCGCCGTGAACCTGTACAAGGAGGGCGGCAGTTCATGCAGCCGGACTATTTCGATAACATGGCGCGCATCGTCAAAGACGACCTTGTGGCCAACGTCTCTGCCGGTGACAAGGTCTCCGTTGCCGCCTCCGTCTTCTCCATGTATGCCTACCAGGAGCTTAAGGAGCAACTTGAGGGCATCGATGAGTTTCGTTTCATCTTTACCTCGCAGGCGTTCACAAAGGAGCGCACCCCACGTGAGAAACGCGAGTTCTATATCCCGCGTCTGGCCCGCGAGCGGGGGCTCTGCGGCACCGAGTTCGAGATCAAGCTGCGTAACGAGCTCACGCAGAAGGCGGTTGCCGCCGAGTGCGCCGACTGGATACGTCGCAAGGCGCAGTTCCGCTCCTATGAGGGCGAGGGCCAGCTGTCTGCTTTCATGGACGTCGAGAAGCCAACTGACATCGTTGCCTACATGCCCTTCGATGGCTTTACCACGCGAAAGCTTGGCTGCGACAACTCGGTGTCGACGCCCGATATGACCATGCGTCTGGATGTCTCGCAATCCCGCGCTCTGCTCCAGCAGTTCGATTCCGCCTGGAATTCCGGCGAGCTCCACGACGTGACCGATGCCGTTATCGATGGCGTAACGGCCATGTATCAGGAGAACGCACCCGAGCTCGTCTACTACATGGCGCTCTACCGCATATTCAGCGAGTTCTTAGACGACGTCTCCGAGGATGTGCTGCCCAACGAGGGGTTGGGATTCCGCGACAGCCTGATCTGGAACAAGCTCTACGACTTCCAGAAGGATGCGGCGCTTGCCATCATCAACAAGCTCGAGACGTACAACGGCTGCATCCTGGCCGACTCCGTGGGCCTGGGCAAGACGTTCACCGCTCTTGCCGTCATCAAATACTATGAGAGCCGCAACAAGGACGTGCTCGTCCTGTGTCCCAAGAAGCTGCGGGACAACTGGATCACCTACAACTCCAACGTTGTGAACAACCCCATCGCCGGGGACCGCCTGCAGTACGACGTGCTCTACCACACCGACCTCTCGCGCACACGCGGCACGTCGGAGACGGGCCTTCCGCTCGACCGCCTTAACTGGGGCGCGTACGGGCTCGTCGTCATCGACGAGAGCCACAACTTCCGCAACGGCGGCGATTCTGCCTCCGAGGACAAGATGAACCGCTACCAGCTCCTCATGGAGAAGGTCATAAAGCAGGGCGTCAAGACCAAGGTGCTCATGCTTTCCGCCACTCCGGTGAACAACCGCTTCCGTGACCTTCGCAACCAGCTTGCCCTGGCCTACTGGGGCGATCCCACGGGGTGGTCGGAGAAGCTCCACCTGGAGAACGACATCGAGACGGTGTTCCGCAACGCACAGGCTGTTTACTCCCGCTGGTCAAAGCTCCCGCCCGAGCAGCGCACCACCAACGCCCTCACCGACATGCTCGACTTCGACTTCTTCGAGGTGCTCGACCAGGTGACTGTGGCGCGCAGCCGCAAGCACATCCAGCGCTACTACGACATGAGCGCAATCGGACCCTTCCCGCGCCGTCTGCCCCCGATATCCAAACGCCCCAAGCTCTCCACGCTGCCGGATACCATCAACTATCACGAGATTTACGAGGAGCTCGATTCCCTCGTGCTCGCCGTGTACATGCCCAGCGCCTATGTGCAGCCCAGCAAGATGGCCAAATACGTTGAGAAGGGCGGTGGCGGCAACCTCACGCTCGGCGGGCGAGAGACGGGCGTTCGCCGTCTCATGACGGCAAACCTCCTCAAGCGCCTGGAGAGCTCCGTGTGCTCGTTCCGCCTGACGCTCGAACGCGTGCTGGCCGTCATGAACGACGCCCTCAAGACCATTGACGACTACCGCAGCGGTCTTGCGGCCGGGGCCAGCGTGGCTGACGGCGACCTGCCCAGCGGGTTTGACTTCGATCCGGACGATGAGGGCGGCTTTGAGGTGGGCGGTGCCACGAAGATCCTTATCGAGGACATGGACTGGATGAGCTGGGAGCGCGATATCAAGGCAGATGCGGATATCGTCGAGGTCCTCATTGCCATGGTCTGTGACATCGACCCCGCTCATGATGCCAAGCTCATCGAGCTGTGCGAACAAATCCGCGACAAGGTGCGCAACCCCATCAACCCGGGCAACCGCAAGGTGCTCGTGTTCACCGCGTTCTCGGACACTGCCGACTACCTCTACGAGAACGTCTCTGCATTTGCGGCACGCGAGCTTGGCCTTGAGTGTGCCAAGGTCACGGGCGACGGCTGTGCCTGCACCATCGACGTCGTCCCGCCTCATATGCCCGAGATCCTCGCCTGCTTCTCGCCCGTGTCCAAGGAGCGGGATATGGTGGCTCCGCAGCTCGGAGGCTGCAACGTGGACATCGTGATCGCCACTGACTGCATCTCCGAGGGCCAAAACCTCCAGGACTGCGACTACCTCGTGAACTATGACATCCACTGGAACCCTGTGCGTATCGTGCAGCGCTTTGGCCGCGTGGACCGCATCGGCTCCAAAAACGCCTGCATACAGCTCGTCAACTACTGGCCAGACGTAGAGCTGGACGAGTACATAAAGCTCAAGGCGCGCGTTGAGGAGCGCATGCGCATAACCGTGATGACCTCCACGGGCGATGACGACTACATCAACGCCGGGGAGACGGGAGACCTTGAGTATCGCCGTCAGCAGCTCGAGCAGATGCACAACGAGGTCATTGACCTGGAGGACGTCTCGGGCGGCGTGTCCATCACGGACCTGGGGCTCAATGAGTTCCGCATGGACCTCGTGGGCTACTACCGCGATAACCCCGGAATCGATCGGCTTCCCTCGGGCATCAATGCCGTCGTGGAGGGCGATGAGCCTGGCGTCATCTTCGTGCTGAGGAACGTGAACGCCAAGGTTGATCGCGACGGCAGAAACCATCTGCACCCGTTCTACGTCGTGCACATGGGTGCCGATGGATCCGTTGTTCATGGGCATCTGGAGCCCAAGGCGGTGCTCGACGACATGCGTCTGCTCTGCCGTGGAAAGACCGAGCCCAACATGGCCCTGTGCCGTGCATACAATCGCGAGACAAAGAGCGGCCGAGACATGCGGCGCGAGGCCAAGCTTCTGCGGGATGCGGTGGCATCGATCATCGACTCCAAGGAGGAGTCTGACGTCGACAGCTTCTTTGGTGGCGGCACAACGGGCTATTTGGAGAATGACATCGAGGGGCTCGACGACTTTGAGCTCGTATGCTTCCTGGTGGTGAGACCCAGATGCTAGGGCTGCCAAGCACAACGGAGGTGGGCCGGCGCATTCCCAAGGAGGCCTTCTACGGGCACCTGAAGGTCAATGCTGCCCTTCGACAGAGCTTCGTTGAGGACGTCGAGCGCTTCACAGTGACCAATTCGATCAAGAACGCTACGACGGGCATTCCCGACGGTGAGCGCGTCCATGAGGTGCTCGTGCTTGAGGTCGCGCTCAAGGCGCGCAAGGTCCCCGAGGACGTACTCGCGTGCGTGGCGCGGGCCAACCCACACAAGCTGCTGTTTGTTTGCGCATTTGGGGACGAGGCGTGCCTGGCCGTGATGCTCAAAGACCTTGTTATTGGTCCGTGGCGGAGCGTGGATGGCCTTACACTTGACGTACGTGCAGCGAGTATCGACGCGATGTGGGATTCGTTGGCCTCGCAAGTTGCCTACGGTGACATCGGCAGCGGCGTGTCTGTCGAGGAGCGGTTCGAGGCGGATACCAAGCTCGAGGCCCTGCGCAAGGAGCTGGCTCGCATCGAGGCTCGTGGGCGTAAGGAGCGGCAGGTGGCACGCAAGAACGCGCTGTTCGAGCAAGCAAAGAGTCTCAAACGGCAGATTGCCGACATCGAGAAGGGCAGATAGATGGACAAGATTGAACTGGGCACGTCTGATGGCGTAGCTGAGAACGTGGAGCGCTTGGGTGAGCTGTTTCCGCAGGTAGTTACCGAGGTCGAGAATTCAACCGGGGGGGGGCGTTCATAAGGCGATAGACTTTGACGCCCTGCGTGACCTCCTGGGCGACGTTGCCGAGGATGGGCGAGAGCGCTATCAGTTCACCTGGCCGGGCAAGCGCGAGGCCAAGGCAGAGGCGCGTCGTCCCATCTACAAGACGATGATTCCCGAGCCGGTCAAGTCAAAGGACTGGGACACCACCGAGAACCTCTACATCGAGGGCGACAACCTTGACGCACTGAAGATCCTGAAGGAGACCTACGCCGGCAAGGTGAAGCTCATCTACATCGATCCGCCCTACAACACGGGTCACGACTTCGTCTACGACGACGATTTCGCTAAGACGCGCGGGGAATATGATGCCGAGAGCGGCGAATACGATGAGGAGGGCGGCCGCCTGGTCGCTAACACCGAGGGCAACGGTCGGTTCCATTCGGACTGGTGCTCGATGATGTATCCGAGGCTGCTGCTGGCACGTGATTTGCTGGCGGTCGATGGCGCCATCTTTATCAGCATTGATGACAATGAGAGCGCTAACCTTCGCAAGGTTTGCGACGAGGTGTTTGGCGGCGCTTGCTTTGTCGGGGATATCGCTTGGCAGAAGACGTATTCGCCGAGGAATGACTCCAAGGGCATTCCTGCTGAAGTCGAACATGTCATCGTGTGCTCAAAGAGTCCCAGTTGGACTCCGAGAAGACTGCCTCGAACTGCAGAGATGGACGAGCGTTATTCGAGTCCAGATGGGGATCCACGACCGTGGTCTTCGGGCGATGCCGCAGCCCCTGGCGCAGCTACTCACCAAGGAATGGTTTACGCTATTCAGCATCCCATCACTGGAGAGCTGCTGTACCCGCCGAACGGACGATGCCGTCCGTTCGGCGGGTACAGCATGCTCGAAATAATGAGTGGGTGGGCTGAATACGAGTTCAAGAACATACACGATGAAGTACGTCGTGCGGAAATATGTGGCATCTCTCCTGATGAAGTCAGAAAAGACGTCGATGCAATTGTTTTAAAAAATCCGTGTGAGGAAACGTATGCGGCCGCGCAACGTAGATATGACGCTGGTAATTGGCCACGACTCTATTTCACTGGTGGCGGCAAGGGCGGAATGCGTCTAAAGCGTTATCTCGACACCATGGAAGGCAAGATGCCTACTAATCTCTGGCCCTACTCAGAGGTCGGCCATACCGACGAGGCTAAGAAGCAGCTCAAGGCCCTCTTCGACGGTTCCGCGCCCTTTGATACGCCCAAACCGGTCCGTCTCATGAGGCGTATTCTCGACATCGCTTCTTCTGAGGATTGCGTCGTACTCGACTTCTTCTCTGGCTCGGCCTCCATGGCGCAGGCCGTCATGGAGAAGAACGCCGAGGACGGCGGCAACCGTCGCTTCGTGCTCGTTCAGATTCCCGAGGAGACGTCTGGCCAGTTCTCAACGCTGACCGAGGTTGGTGAGGAGCGCATCCGCCGCGCGGGCGCGAAGATCGCCGCCGAGATTGACAAGGAAAACGAGCAGCTCGAGCTCGGTGCTAAGCCCAAGCCCTACCCTGACCTTGGCTTCCGCGTGCTGCGCATCGACTCCTCGAACTTCAAGGACTCCTATCTCACGCCCGGGCAGACCGAGCAGGCGAACCTCTTTGACTACGTCGATAACGTGAAGGAGGGCCGCACGGACCTGGACCTGCTGTTCGAGGTACTGCCCAAGCTGGGCATTCCCTACTCGGCAAAGATCGAGGAACGCATGCTTGCGGGCAAGAAGGTCTTCTTCGTGGACGACGATAAGCTTGCCGCCTGCTTCGATGTGAACGTTGGCTCCGACACCATCGAGGAGATGGCAAAGGCCAAGCCGTGGTATGCCGTCATCCGCGACGCCTCCATGGCAGACGACGCCACGCACGCGAACTACGAGGAGCTCTTCCGCACCTACAGTCCCGACACCGTTCCCCAAGTGATCTAAGGCGCCAGCATGAAGTTCAAGTTCAAAGTGCAGCAGTACCAGACCGACGCCGCAGATGCTGTGACCTCGGTCTTTGAGGGACAATCCAACCAGGGTGCCTCCGTCTACCTGCGCGACCTGGGACGCAAGCCCAAGCGCGCGCAGGGCGAGCTCGATTTTGGCGACGAGAGCACGGAGGGCTATGCCAACGCGCCCGTTGTGCTCTCGCCAGACGCGCTCCTGGCAAACGTCCGGGCTGTTCAGCGTCGCAACCAGATTCCTGAGTCTGCGGAGCTCTTCATTGGCATGGGCGCCTGCCAGCTGGATGTGGAGATGGAGACGGGCACTGGCAAGACCTATGTCTACACCAAGACGATGTTTGAGCTCAACCGCCTGTACGGCTGGTGCAAGTTCATCGTGGTGGTGCCGAGCGTGGCCATTCGCGAGGGTGTGAACAAGAGCCTGGAGAACACCCAGGAGCACTTTTTCTCCCAGTACCACAAGAAGATCAGGTTCTTCATCTATGACTCCGACAACCTCACGGAGCTGGACGCCTATGCGCAGTCGAGCGACATCAACTGCATGATCATCAACATGCAGGCGTTCAACGCCTCGATGAAGGAGGGCGCCAAGAACAAGGCGGCACGTATCATCTTTGACGAGCGCGACGAGTTCGGTAGCCGCAGGCCCATCGACGTCATCGCGGCCACCCGGCCGATCGTCATCACCGACGAGCCGCAGAAGATGGGCAAGAAGGGGAGCGCCACCTGGAAGGGCATCGCGCGCTTCAACCCGCTGTTCGTCCTGTCCTACTCGGCCACGCACAAGGAGAAGCACGACCTTGTGTACGCGCTGGACGCACTGGATGCCTACAACCAGAAACTCGTGAAGCGCATCGAGGTCAAGGGCTTCTCGCTCAAGAACATGCGCGGCACCGACGGCTACCTCTACCTGCGCGATATCGTTGTGAGCAAGAGCCGCGCCCCTGAGGCCGTTATCGAGTTCAAGTACATGGGCGCGGGTGGCAAGGTTCGCAAGAAGACCCAGCGTTTCTGCGAGGGTGACAGCATCTACGACGTAAGCGGGTCCACCAAGCTCGAGGTGTATCGTGGCTACACCATCGCGAGCGGCAACGATGGCGTGGTGCCGCCGCAGGACGGACGCCCCGGGTACGTTCGCTTCCTGGACAGCTCTATCGGCGACAACGGCCGCATCTACATGGGTGAGGTCTACTGCGACTCCGCGGCGGACGACATCCAGCGCATCCAGATTCGCGAGACCATCAAGAGCCATCTCCAGAAGGAGGAGGCCCTGTTCCGCCGCGGCATCAAGTGCCTGACGCTGTTCTTTATCGATGAGGTGGCCAAGTATCGCGACCTCACCGGCAACGGCGAGACTGTGGGCTACGGCAAGATCTTCGAGGAAGAATACGCGGCGGCCATTGTCGAGCGCGTGGCGCATCCTACCACGGACGATGCGTATGACCCAAGCTATCTCAATTACCTGCGCCGCGATGACGCCCATGCGGTTCACAGCGGCTACTTCTCGGTGGATAAGAAGGGCAACACCGTTGAGTCCAAGGCCGAGAAGAAGGCCGAGCGCGAGGATGGCATCGGCATCAACGACGACGACGCGCGGCGCGGCTACGACCTGATCCTGCGTGACAAGGAGAAGCTGCTCTCGTTCGACGAGCCCGTGCGCTTCATCTTCAGTCACTCGGCGCTTCGCGAGGGCTGGGACAACCCCAACATCTTCCAGATCTGCACGCTCAAGGAGTCGGGCTCCGAGACCTCCAAGCGCCAGGAGGTGGGCCGAGGCATGCGCCTTTCCGTTGACCAATGGGGCAACCGCCAGGATGCGGTTTTGCTGGGGCCCGATGAGGTGCACCGCGTGAACCTGCTCACGGTCATTGCGTCTGAGAGCTATGAGACGTTTGTCCGCGACCTGCAGACCGACATCAGCAAGAGTCTGCGTGAGCGTCCCAAGAAGGTCGAGGCCCACCTGTTCAGCGGTGCCGACATCGTGGTTGATGGCCAGCCCGTGCTCTTTACCGAGTACGAGTCCAAGCGCGTCTACAAGGCCCTCTACAAGGCGGACTTTATCGACGAGGACGATAGGCCAACGGATACCTTCAGGGAAGCCGTGGACGCGGGGACGTTCGTTGAACAGTTCGTGCCAAAGCTGCCGGAGGACATCGCTGACGAGGCGCATGCCAAGGCGGTCGAATCCCTGGTGAGAAGCGTCTATGACGCCCATGCCCTCGACGGCATGATTGGCCGGGCCGAGGAAAAGGTAACGGAGAACTCGCTCACGGACAACTTCGCCAAGAGGGAGTTCAAGGAGCTGTGGAGCCGGATCAACCGCAAGCATGCCTACACCGTGAGCTTCTCTGACGACGAGCTGCGACGCAAGGCGATTGCGCGCATCAACAGCAACCTTCGCGTGAGCAAGCTCCAGTACGTGCTCACGATTGGCGGCCAGAAGGCCGAGGCGACTCGTGGAGAGGTCGAAGGCGGCTCGTCCTTTGGGCGTACGGGCACGGAGACGCATGACGTGGATGCGGGAACCTCCACCGTTGGTGTCACGTATGACCTCGTTGGCGAGGTGGCTCAGGCGGCCGCCGTCACTCGCAGGAGCGCCGCCGCTATCCTCGCCGGAATTGACGCCAACGTCTTTAGGCTTTATCGCGTTAATCCCGAGGAGTTCATCAAGAAGGCTGCCGCGCTCATCGTCTCCGAGAAGGCGACGATGGTCGTGGAACACATCAGCTACCACGAGATAGACGATGCCTACGACGAAGCCATTTTTACTGAGCGCATGCCTGACAACGCAAGCAGGGCATACGAGGCCAAGAAGAACGTCCAGCGCTTCGTGTTCCCGGACTCTGACGGCGAGCGCAAGTTTGCCGAGGACATGGATGCCGCGGCTGAGGTTGCTGTCTATGCCAAGCTGCCGCGCACGTTCCAGATCCCCACGCCTGTTGGCAACTACGCGCCGGACTGGGCCATTGCCTTCAGGCAGGGCAGCGTGCGCCATGTGTTCTTCGTCGCCGAGACCAAGGGAACCATGGACTCGATGGAGCTTTCCGGCGTGGAGAACGCAAAGATTGCCTGCGCCAAGAAGCTCTTCAACGAGATGAGCACGAGCGATGTGCGCTACCACAACGTGGCGACCTACGACGATCTGCTTGAGGTCATGGGAAGGTTACCGTAGGTAGTTGAGGGGCCGAAGCTTGGAAGCTTCGGCCCCTCAGGGGTTTACTAGGGCTGTGACAAGACCTCGAGGCGGTGCTGGCTGAGGCTATTCGACATGCTCGTTGTCTGTCTCGGAGACGTTGCGCATACCTTGACCGCAGAGCCTCTCGATCCTCTCTTGCTTCTCGAGAATGAACCTCTTGTGGTAGAAGAGGTCGGCGATTTTAAGAACTTGACTCATTTGGGCCGTGTCGAACAATGCGCCGAAGCCGGCACCTACGAACGGGACCATTTTCCCGATTGTCTTAAGAGATAGCTTTCTTCCAATTTGTGCGAGCGTTTTCTTGAAGATCCCCGCCTCGAGGGCCTTCTGCCCACCCTTTTCTAGGGCCTTCTGAGCGGCCCTGTTGGCCATAGCTCGCATCTGGGTAAGTACCAGCGCCGCTCCGCCCGACTCAATCATTGCTGTCCAGGTTTTTGCGGCAGCCTTCCTGACGCCGGCCATCTCCGTATAGACCAGAATCTTGCCGACGTAGTCATTCGCCGCCGTGTTCTCGGCGTTGGGAGACATGGCCTTTGAGAAGACCTCGCTCGAGATAACAAGTTCATCAGGATTGCTCTTCACGTCGTAGCCGTAGAAGAGCGCTACGGATTGGACCGCACGGAAGTAGATGAGCATGCTTAAAGCGAAGTTTGCCGGAAGTCCCCAGAATCCTGCGGCCCCAGTCCCGCCGCCTTCAACAGCTGCGATGCCGATATGTTGCAGATGCTCGTCGTTTGCGATGGCTGCGACGTCGTATGAGCGCAGCATGCATATTTCAGAGATGTCGGAGACCTTTTGCTCCTGCTTACCGGAGTTGATCCTCTGGAGCACATACTCCTTGCTTACACTTGCGCGCGCGGCGTGCTTCTCAAGCTCGCCAAAGCCCTCCGTGGCTTTCTTGATGGCGCCCGCAATGAGCTCTTGCTCGGTCAGCCCATTGAAGGTGTCCTTGACTGCATTCCCGGCCTTGCCCGCGATTTCTTTTACGGGCTGCGGAGTCTTCTCGATGATTGCCTTGCCTGCCTTAGCGATGGGGCCGGGGGCAAGAGCCTTCTCGTAGCGTTTCGTCAATGTGGCTATCTCTTCGTACTCTCGCTCATCTACGAGCGGGTCGGGAATCACGTAATTCCCCTCTTCGTTCTTTAACGTCCCGGCGAACTTGTCGCCATACTCACCGCCGAATGCCTGGTGGACCTGTTTTGCGCCTGCCCTGAGAGCGCCGAACCCCGCATTGGCGGCATCCGCAAACCCGCGAAGCGCTGCCCCTGCCTTTGCGGGAGCAATCTTGTTCTGATTTTCCATCCTGTCCTCCTCGTTTTGGCCGTACCTCTTAACAGCGCATGTAAGATTTGCGAGCCCATTCGTCTGGGATGGATTCTATATCTCCCTTGGAGCTCTAGTTTCAGCTACGAGCTGAGTCTGGGCGAGCGGTTGCACATCATCGTTCATGGCTATAATGTACGGTGAATCGCCGTACGTGAGAGGGGATGCAAGATGGCGACGATCGCATCGAACAAGAAGAATGCCAGGCTCGACCTCCGCATGACCGCCGAGCAGAAGGAAGAAGTCGAGCTCGCTGCCAGCCTGAGCGGAATCAGCCTCTCCCAGTGGTCTCTTGAGAACCTTTTGGCTAACGCCCGGGAGGCTATCGCCCGCAGCGGCCATACGGTGATGGCTCCGGCGGACTTTGATGCCTTTGTCGAAGCTTTGGATTCACCCATGAACCCAGATCTGAAGAAGTTCGTCTCTCAGAAGACTATGTGGGAGCAGTAACGATGTTTACTGCGCCTAGAAGACTCGAGGATGCGGATGACCTTTCGGGATTCACTTGTGGCGAATCGGCAATAGACTCGTGTCTGCAGAAGCATGCCCGCCATGCGTTCAGGCGCGGAACCGCGGTTGTCTACGTTACGTTTGATGACGAAGGCAGGCTTGCCGGGTTCTATAGCCTGTCTGCTCATTCGATGGATCGCAACGCCATGACGGGCTGGCTTGCGAGAAACGCCCCAGAGCAGGTTCCGGTGATTTTGCTGGGAATGCTTGGCGTGGGCTCCGCGCACCAGGGGGAGGGCCTGGGAAGGCAGCTCCTCCTTGATGCCTACCATCGTGCCAAGCAGGCTGCCGAGACTATCGGCGCCCGCGCGCTGGTCGTTGACCCGCTGAACGCTGGGAGTGCGGAGTTCTACACGCGTGTTGGATTCGAACAGGTCCCGGGGAGTGACGGGTTGTTTGCGAGGTTCTAGGCAGGCGCCGCACCCCAACCACGCCCTACAGCTTCACCTGCCAAGTGTTGCCGCACTCGTGGCAGACGAAGGTGGTCTTTCCCCTCTTGCCGAGCATGGCGCCGCCCACGGCGCCGATTGGCCCGAGCAGCACGCCGCCCACGATGCCCTTCCCGAGCGACAGCGACTTCTTGCTCGACGCGACGGCCTCAAAGTTGAGGCTGCCGCACTTTGGGCACTTGATCTTCTTTCCCATGGTCTTGCCTCCCGTCCTGCGCCCTCGGTGTGGGCGCCATTCCCGCCTCCATCTTAGTCCTTTGATTATCGAGCGGGGTCTCTTTGGGCCCGGGGGCTACGGCACCTTTGGGTCCGAGCCGTTGAGACATGAGGCTCGAATTTATCAGAATTCGGATATAATTCTCAGAGCTAAAAGGCTGGAGGCATCATGAACATCAGACCCGTATCTGACCTTCGCAATCACTACTCGGACGTTGAGAGGGACGTTGAGACCAGCGGTCCCGTCTTTCTCACCAAGAACGGTCGAGGTTCGATGGTAGTGATGAGCTTTGACCAGTATCAGCGTGTCAATGACACCATTGAGCAGGCTCTCGATGCCGCAGACCGCCAGGCTCAAAGCATGCCTCTCCGCTACTCGCATGAGGAGGTCTTCGGCTCGGTGAGGGAGATGCTTGCCAATGTCGCCCCAGCCCAGTCGGTATAAGGTTCGCTACCTCCCTATCTTTTGGGAGGACCTCAGCGAGGCTGCCAGTTATATTGCGCTCGAGCTGGGAAACCCCGCCGCCGCCCAGCGTCTTGTGGACTCGGTTGAGGAGGGGATTCTCGATCATCTCGAGAATCCTACGATGGCATCGACATATCCCTCAACGCGGCATCGCCCAAAGCCGTACTACCGTTTTTGGGTTGGCAACTACATGGTGTTTTATGTTGTTGATGGCGATACGGTTGAAGTTCGCCGCCTTCTTTATCGCGCGCGAAATATCGAGTCGATCATTCGCTAGCGCAGACGCCTCTCTTTGGTTGGCGCGTCTCGGCTGTTGATGGCACGGACTCAAAGCGCTACGACTCCTTTGGATCTATTCCGAATCTATATCGATTCAAAATCCGAATCTGCGCAAGAAAGGAACCATCATGACAAACGACGAATACGATGAGGCTGCCGCGCACTGGACGAGCCGCGAGGCCGGCGCCGCACGCATGCCGGCCGACGAACTGCGCGCGGATATCGACGCCTTTCTCTCCTCGCACAACACGTGCGCGCTGGCCTGCGGCTCCGGCGACTTCGTGCGCTGCACGCCGCTCGAGTACGCCTGGCGAGACGGCGCGTTCTGGATCTTCTCGGAGGGCGGCCTCAAGTTCCGCGCGCTCAAGGAGAACAAGAACGTGAGCCTCGCGGTGTTCGAGCCCTATGACGGCTTTGGCAAGCTTGCGAGCGCGCAGGTCACGGGCGTGGCAGAGCTCGTCGACCCCGAGGCTCCCGAGTTCGCCGAGGCGGTCGCGGCCAAGGGGCTGCCTGCCTCCGCCCTGCCCAAGCTTCGTGGCATGCTGCGTCTCATCCGCGTGCGGCCCACGCGCATCGACTATCTCTGCAGCGACCTCAAGTCCCGCGGGTATGACTCGCGTCAGTGGCTGGAGCTGTAGGGACACCGCCGCCACTGTTCGCTCGTCCTTTCGCCGATGTTCGTATTTACGTACCTCGCCTTTCTTGCGGCTCCCGCCTAGGTTTGAGGCATGGGAAGTCCTGCGAGAGAGGAGTGCACCATGCCTGCAAAGACCACCTCTACCACGAGTAAGCGTCTGCCCGACGATCGCCCGCACGTGACGCTCCGCACGGATTGGCACCGCGCCGCCCGCCGGATCATCGCGGGCGGCCTATGCGCCGTCACGGCCGTCTCGCTCACGTTCCCGTCCACGGCGCTAGCCGCCGAGTGGGTCAACGTTGGCGGCACCCAGTATGACGCCGGTGCCGCCGCGGGTGACGAGGCCGGCACCTGGAGCTGGGACGGCGCCAACGACATGCGGCTCAACGGCTACGACGGCGGCTCCATCGAGGCCGCCGGACGTCTCGACCTCACCTACGAGGGCGACAACACCGTCACGAACGACGAGGGCGAGGGCATAACGACGGTTGATGGCGTAAGCGAGAAAGGCGAGCTCAACATCACGGGCGGGGCCGACGACAGCCTCACCGTGGATGCCTCGGGCGACGCCATCGCCTCGGACGGTGACATCAACATCTCTGGCGACGGCACCGTCACCTCCACGAGCTCGGGCGCGGACGGTATCGACGCCGAGGGAAACCTCAGCATCGGTGGCGGCGGCACCGTGAATGCCACGGGCTCGTCCGACGGTATCGAGGTGAGCGGCAACACCACGATTGACACGAGTGGTAGCGTCACGGCCAAGGGGACGACCGCTAACGGCCTGGACGTCAATGGAAACCTCACCATTTCCGGTGGCGGCAACGTGACGGCAAGCTCCGAGAATGACGCGGCCGTGGATGTCGATGGTGACCTCGGCATTTCTGGCGGCAGCTGCCTGGAGGCAAGCTCCGTTCACGACGCGGGCGTGGAGGTTGGCGGCAGTCTCTCCATGTCTGGCGGCGGCCGTCTGGCTGCAAGCTCCACGGAAGACAGGGGAGCGTCCGTCGATGGCAACCTCACCATGACCGGCGGTAGCCACCTGGAGGCGAGCTCCGAGGCGAGGACGGGATTGCTGATCGAGGGTACGCTCTCTGCCGTTGGCAGCACGATTGTGGCGTCGGGCGCATGGGAGGGGCTCTACGTTTACAAGGGCGTGACGTTCGACCGCGCCAACGTCAAGGTCACGGCCCGCAAGGCCGGCGACGACGCCTACGGCCTCTTCGTTGACGAGGGCGACATCGTCATCAAGAACGGCTCCGTGGTGGACGCGCTTGGAGAGGGAGCGTACTCCGCGGGAATCCTGGCTCGCAACTACGAAGAGGGCGATGCCGGGGGTCATGTGTTCATCAGCGATTCCGTCGTGAAAGCCATCGCGCGCTACCTCGCGGAGGAGGGGCAGGACGGTGGCGACATCAGCATCAACGACGTTGACGACGCCGTTGCCGAGGACGGCGACGAGCAGTCGGGCCAGAACATTGGCATCATCGTGCTCACGGAGAACGGCATCAGCCCGGCCAAGCTCTCCATCGTGCGCAGCACCGTGACGGCCGAGGGTGACACGGCCGCGATTCTCGTCTATGTCACGAGCGAGGATGGGAGCGTTGCGGGGACGATCGAGCTTGAGGGCTCGCTCATCCAGACGCCCGCCGGCGGACGCGTGAGCGACTACAACGTTAAGTATGAGAACTGGGACGGCGCCACCGCGTATGACGTTGGCCAGACCATTGGCCTCTCGGGCGCCACGATTGACTCGCTGAGCAGCGCCGATATCGCCAAGAGCACGGTCATTGCGCCGCTGGCCGAGCCTGTACCGGTGACGCCTGGAACGACGACGAGCGGCGCGGCCGTGACGCAGGCTACGGCGCGAACGTCCACGGTGACCGGCTCCTCGATTCCGCAGACGGGCGACGCCTCGCCCGCCGGCGCGCTCGCTGCCGGCCTCGCGGGCCTCACTGCGCTCGTGAGCGGGCTGTTTGTGAGCCGAAAGCGCAGCTAGCGGCGCTGTGGAGTGGGGACGTGGAACGGGGGACTGTCCCCTGTTCCACGCGTTGGGCGCGGACGGGAAGTGATTCTCGCCCGCGCCCTTCTATGTAAAAGTGCGAAAATGTGTAGCTAAGTGGCTGCCTGCTGAGTAGGTATAAAACAGTCAAGTGTTCTACCTGGTGTTTTGCATTCACTGCCCAGGGCTCTACTCGCAAGAAGAAGTTATAGCTACACAATTTCGAACATACCTCTCGCCTGACCGCTAGAGGTATGTTCGAAATTCCGAGGCTAAAAGAGCTGTCGTCGAGTAGCCAAAATTGAGCCAACTCATCTACCTGGGGTTTTGCTCCGACGTATTATGGGTCTACTCGGCTCGTTGCCAGTTAGCCTCGGAATTTCGCAATTAGCTATTGGCAAGACGGCCTGGAGGCGTCTATTCGGCCTCGCGACGGGCCACCTCGTCGATGAGAATGGCGTCGCCGTGCTTGGCGGCGGCGACGGCAAGGGCCATGAGCGCGCCCATGGCGGCGATGTAGGCAAACAGCATCGTGGGCGCCACGTCCATCACCATGCCGGACAGGATGGGCGTCACAACCTGCGCCGCCATGCTCACGGTGTAGTAGTAGCCCGAGTAGCGGCCCACGCTCTTTGAGCTACAGCACTCCAGGATCATGGTGTACACGCACAGGTCCACGCCGCCCAGCGCCACACCCATGGCAAGAAATACGAGGTAGAGCGCTGGTGTAAAGCCTGGCGCCAACCAGATGAGCACGGGGCACGCCGCCATGATCACGGCCGTTCCCAGGGCAACCTTCTTGCGCCCCACCTTTAGCGAGAGGTTCGCCAGCGGCACGTAGCTCACGAGCGCACCCACGATCGTCACGATGTTGATGACGGCGTACGAGCCGCCCGCCATGCCAAAGAACAGGTCAGCGTAGCGGCTGATGTTGGTGGTCATCGCGTTGTAGCTCATGTAATAGAAGAACGTCGCGGCCAGAAGGCATGCAATGGAGCGACGCATGCCAACGTCCGTCACGCACTCCTTGCCACCGGCCTCGGGGGAGTCATCGTGGTCGATCTGGTCCTCGTCGATGCCCATGGCAAGGGACTTCTCG
The DNA here is from genome assembly GCA_934668375.1 of uncultured Parolsenella sp. Taxonomy (GTDB): domain Bacteria; phylum Actinomycetota; class Coriobacteriia; order Coriobacteriales; family Atopobiaceae; genus Parolsenella. The sequence continues at coordinate 40,334 of CAKUNF010000001.1, forward strand.
CGCATCTTGGCCACGAGCGCCGGCTCGCGCACGAACGCGGCGTAGGCAACGGCGGCCACGAGGATGAAGGCCGCCTGCAGCACAAAGAGCGGTAGGTAGTCGGGCCGCTCCACGTTGGGCACCATGACCGAGATGGCCACGAGCATGAGTCCCGTGCCGGCGTATCCCACGATCTTCTCGATGGAGTCGGCCTTGGTGCGCAGCGGGCGCGGCGTGATGTCTGCCACCATTGCCACCGTCATGGTGCGATAGGCACAGATGGCGAGCAGCGTGAGGATGATGGCGCAGACGAGCACGGGGAGGCTTCCCATGTTGTTGGCGATGGCGATGAGCGGCACGGAGAGCATCGCCACGGCGGAGCCGCCGAGGATGAACGGCGTGCGGCGACCGAGCCTGCTTGTGCAGCGGTCGGACAGGATGCCGAACAGCGGCAGCAGGAACAGGCCAAACACGTTGTCGATGGCCATGATGGCACCGGTGAGCGAGTTGGAGAGGCCAAACGTGTTCGTGAGCATCTTAGGAACGATGCCGTCGTAGACCTGCCAGAAGCTGATCATGCCCATGAAGGGCAGTGAGGCCAGCGCCACGGCTCTGTTGTCGAGCTTGGCGGCGCGCTTGAGGTCGGGTTGGGGCATGCGGGTCTCCTTGGGTTGGGGCCGTGAGCGGGACTGTGGAACGGGGGACTGTCCCCTGTCCGACGTTCTCGTTACGCGCCGAGCGTGTCGACGTGGGCGAGGTTGGCGAGGAACGCCACGTAGAACTCGACGCCGCGCTTGTAGACGTCCACGCCGATGCGCTCGTTGGCGGCATGCAACAGCGTACGTGCCTCGCCGGAGTAGATGAAGCCGCAGAAGCGGTAGACGCGGTCGCAGATGGCATTAAACTCGCGCGAGTCCGTGCAGGAATTCTGCACGTAGGGCGCAAAGCCCGCCTCTGGGTAGACGCCGGCCACGCAACGGTGCAGGTAGTCGAAGGCCGCGTCGCTCTCGTAAGGGGAGATGGGTGCGGGCTCGGTGTGGGGGATGGCCTCGTTCACCTCGACGGTCACGAAGCTGGGATCCACGCCGCTCGCACGGCACTGCTGGGCGGCGAGTCTGCGCGCACGCTCGACGGCGTCATCGATCGTCTCGAACGGAGCGACGCGCACGTTGAAGTTGGCGCGCGCCACGGGCGGCAGCACGTTGTGGGCGTTCGAGCCCTCGAGCTGGGTGAGCGCATAGGTGGTGCGTAGCATCGCGGCCGTCTCGGGGCTGGCAGCCATGATCTTGGTCACAGCCGGACGCGTGAGCCACAGGTTGCCAAAGACGGCCTGGTAGAGCTCTGAGCCGCGGGCGCCAAGCTCGGCCAGCGTGGCTTCGACGGCAGGCGTGAGCTGCGGCTTTCCTGGGTTTGCCGAGATGGTCTCGCACACACGGCAGAGAAGTCGGCACGCGTCGTTGGCCGCCGGCGTGGAGGCGTGACCGCCGCCCGCGCGCGCCGTGACCGTGAGGTCGACGTGGCCCTTCTCGGACACGCCCACCATGGCCACGGGCTCGGTGACGCCCAGGGGCGCATCGGTTGCCACGGCGCCGCCCTCGTCGAGCACCATGTAGGGATGGACATCGTGCTCGCGCAGCCACGCCACGGCGTGCGCGGCCGTGGGCGCGGCGATCTCCTCGCCGTCGCTCGAGAAGTACCAGACGTCGCGCGGGGGCACGTACCCCTGGCCCACGAGGTACTCGGCCGCCTCGAAGAAGGCCGCGACTATGTTTTTGGTGTCGAGCGTGCCGCGCGCCCAGATCTGGCCGTCCGCAATCTCGGCGGCGAACGGGTCGTGCTGCCAGTCCTGGCCCTCGACGGGCACGACGTCCTGGTGGGCCATCATGACGACGGGGTCGAGGCTGGCGTCCGCGCCCGGCCAGCGCAGCAGGATGCCGAAGTCGTCGATGCGCGTGAGCTCTGCCATGGCAAAGAAGCGCGGGTAGAGGCGTTGGAGCGTGGGGATCCACTGGGCAAATGCGACGTCGTCGCGCAGCGAGATGTCCTCGCGCGAGACGGTGGGGATGCGCAGCAGCTCCCGGAAGCGACTCACGGCCGCGTCGTCTGCCTTGTAGCCACCCGCGGTGAGCGCGGGACCTGCGGCAACTGATGGCTTCATGATGGTCCTTTCCTTGCGTTTTCGCTGTTGCGAGACAGGATATGCCCGCTGGCGTTGCGTCTGGAAAAACGTTGCGAGCTGTTCATCTGTGCCCAAAAGTGACTGACACTTTTGGGAACGCTACTCGACGGTGACGGTGCCGTCCTCGGCCACGGTCACGGTGTCGCCGGTGGCGACGGCCTCGAGGAACTCGTCGCCCAGGTTGTCGACGGTGGGCATGGGCGTGTCCGTCCACACGCCGGAGAGGATGGCGCCGGCGGCGGCCAGGCTGTCGATGGGCTTGGAGAACAGCAGGCACGCCGGCTGCCGGCCCATCTTCGTGGCGCAGAACAGCACCATGCCGCCCGTCGTGGAGCCAATCGTCTGCGGCAGGCACAGGGCCCGGCCCGCCATGGGGCGCCCGTAGAGGTCGGGGTTGTTCTGGTCGGAGCACGTGGCGCGCTTGTCGCCGAACATGAGCGCCTTCTGGAACGACGCGAGCGTGTTGAGTCCGCCGTGGGAGACGAGCGCCTCTGCCCGCACGCTTCCGGGTACCACTACGCGGCCATGGAAGATCTTTGCCATTATCGGTCGCCTCCTCTTCGCGCCAGGGTGCCGGTCGTGACGCACTCCAGCACCTCGCTGTCCGTGCAGTAGCGCGCCGTGGAGTACGTGCGCAGCTTGTTCGAGTTCGTGACGATGGGCATGCTGCCGCACAGCGGGTTGTTCGTGTACATGAGCGGGCAGATGCTCGAAACGACCGCGCCCGTGGCGGCGAGGCGTTCGTGGGCGGGCGTCTCGCGGAAGGCACGCGCCACGGCAGGTGCGGCCGTGAGGACCGTTGGTACCTGGACGCGGTGCTTGCCGGCCGTCTCCAGGCCGTCGCATATGGCCGTCGCCCAGTGCTCAAGTTGCGAGGCCGAGAGGTGCGGGCAGCCAATAAAGGCCAGCTTGGGACGTGCGCCCGGTTTCTTCCACATGACGGGGTAGCTCGCTCGCACGCGCTCGAGCTCCGCGTCGTCGATGCGATAGACCTGCGCGCCTGGCGCTATGAGGCCGCGGCCCTCCTCGCGCGCCTCGGGCGTGAGGCCCTCCACGTGGTAGAGGCCCACGGCGCCGTTGGAGGCGCTCGCGGCACCCATGTCCTTGAGGTAGTCCTCGGCATCTGCGGTGAGCTCGCTGCCCAACCAACGGTCGAGTCCCGTGATGTAGGGGACGTCCTCCATGACCCTCATGCCAATGGCGCTGCCGAGCACCTGAGCTTCGGGCCTGTGCTCGCAGTCCACCTCGATGACCCACGTGGCCCGGCGGCCCTCGTCCGTGAGCAGGCCAAACTCGGGCACGAAGCCCGCAATGGAGCCAAAGAGCTCGATGATGCCCGAGTTGCGGTTGCAGCGCGCGCCCAGCACGGAGTTCGCGAAGACGACGGCGCTGCTCTCGGCCCAGCTCAGGACGTCGCCGCGCTGCGGGCGGTTGCCGACCTCGGGCTCGTAGCACGTGCACGTGAAGGCGTCAGGGCCCATGAGGCCCATCTGGCGCAGTTGCGCCTCGTAGTCGTCCTGCTTGGAGTACATGACCTTGAAGAGGAGCCGCTGCAGGGGGTTGGCGGGAACCGCCGGATCGAGTGGCCGTGGGTCTGCGGAGAACGCCTGGCCGCTGAGAGCGCCATCGCCGATGAGCTCGTCCATGAGGTCGTAGACGGGGCCAAGCATGGACAGGCCAAAGCTCGTGACGAGGTGGCCGCGCGAGCCGGTGACGGGCACCATACGCATGGCGCCGAAGCACTCGCCGTACATGACGAGGGTCTTCACCACCTTGGCCATGGCCGGCCCCTTGGCGCCATCGAGCAGCGCCTGTTGTTCTGGCGTGAGGTTCATGTTGCGAGAATTCCCTTCTGGCTAGATCGTGGTGCCGAGTCGATACGCCGCCCGCACGGCCTCCAACACTCGCCCAGGGGCAAAGCTGTCGCCGATGCTGCGCAGCTCGGGAGCGGCGTGCGCCTGCTGCAGCGTGTAGAACAGCGTGTCGTCTGCGCGCTCGCCGCAGGCAATGACCACGAGGTCAGAGGTTATGTCTTCCTCGTGCCAGTCGTCGCCGATCTTTGGTGCGAGCGGGTTCACGACGTTCTCGGGCAGAATCGGCGTCCACGTGACATACGGGTCTGGCACGTTCCTGTGCCGGTTGCGTGAGACGTGCAGAATCGCACGGCCGTCCGGCGTCTGCTCGGCGCGCACGACGCGGGCCATGTTGAGCAGACGCACGCCGTGGCCGGCGAGCGCGTGGAGCAGGTGACCGCGGTTTGCCGTGCAGGCCCCCTGCATCATGTGCGGGAGCATCTCGACTACGCTGACCTTGGCGACGCCGCGCTCAACGGCGAGCCACTGGGCCACCTCGCAGCCCACCGCACCGCCGCCTATCACGGTGACGCTGCGCGCCTGGCCGAGAAGCTCAGGCTCGCGGAGCAGGCGCGTGGCTGGCGCGGCCTTGCCGACCTCTGCCAGCTCGGCAAGGCCGGGGATGGGCGGCGTGGCCTCGCGGGCGCCGGCCGCGCAGACGATGGCGTCGTAGCGCGCGGCGGCCAGCGAATCTGCCGTGGCGGCGTGGCCCAACTCAAGCGCGAGGTTGCTCGCCTCGGCCTGCTTGCGTACCTGTCGCTCTAGGTAGATGCGATAGTTGTCCACGTCGAACTTGATGCGGGCGGCACCGGCGGCCACAAGCTTGCCGCCGAGCTTCCCGGAAGCGTCGATGAGCGTGACGGCGTGCCCGCGCCGTGCCGCCGTGAGCGCGCATACCATACCGGCTGGTCCCGCGCCTACCACGGCCAGGCGTTTGGGATGCACGGCGGGGGCTGGCGCCTCCGGCATGAGATGCTCGAAGCTGCAGCGCGGATTCACGGCGCACTGTGGGTGGCCGCCCTCGACGAACTCGTTGAGGCACCCCTCCTGGCAGCCGATGCACGGACGGATGTCCGCGACGCGCCCGGCATAGGCCTTGTTGGGCCACTCCGGGTCTGCGAGCAGGGGGCGCCCGAGCATGACCATGTCGCAGTCACCGCTGCGCAAGGCGCGCTCGGCCACGTCCGGGTAGCCGAGCTTGCCCACGGCAACCACGGGGACGAGAAGGCCGGCGTTGGAGCGAATGCCGTCTGCCTCGAGGCGCCCGCGCACGGTGCGCGCCACGTCCACGAAGCAGCCCGCCGGCATGCTTGCGGGCGGATGGGGCATCCACCAGTTGTCATAACAGCCCAGGTCAACGTCAAAGACGTCCACGCCGGCCGCCACGAGCTCCTCCATGTAGGCAAGCGTCTGCTCCACGGTACGCCCGCCTCGCATGCGTCCGAGGTAGGTGGATCCAAGCGTCTGGTCGCCGTAGGTCTCCTCGAGGGCGAGCGACAGGTCGATGCGGTACATGATGGGATAGCTGGGTCCCACGCGACGTCGGATCTCTGTGACCATGTCGAGGCCAAAGCGCTTCCAGTCCGCATATCTTCCCAGCTTGCGGTGGTTGAACGCGGGGTTGGCGAGCTGCTCGATGAGGTAGCCCTCGTGCCCGTGGAGATACACGCCGTCGATGCCCATGGCGTGCGCGTCCGCCGCAGCCTGGCCGATGTTCGCCACGATGCGGCGCAGCTTGCGGTCCGAGAGGCGCATGCAGGGGATTGCCGGGATGTAGTAGTTGGGCAGGAAGCTCGCCGAGACGGGGAGCTTCTTCTGGGTGAGGAGGCACTGCGGGTTGCCGACGCGACCGAGACCGGCCGTGAGCTGCACGAATATGCGCGATCCGTAGGCGTGGACGCCCTGGGCGAGGTCGCGCCATCCTGGCATGACGGTGCGACTGCGGTCGATGCGCGGAAAGTAGGTGAGGCCGTCGAGCTCCGTGACCGTGGAGTCTATGCCGTGGCTCACGGGGACGAGCCCGGTGGTGATGAGGCCGCAGCCGCCCTTGGCGCGCGCAAAGAAGTACTGCAGCATCATGTCGTTGGGGCGGCCGGTCTCCTCGCACATGTCGATGTTGCCCATGGGCGCCATGACGATGCGGTTCTTGATGGTGAGCCGATTGATCTGGATGGGCGAGAAGAGCGCGTCGTAGGGGAAGAGCTCCTGCGTCATGCGCGCGGAGCCACCGCAGGCGCCGGGCTTCGCATCTGCGCTCTTCCTGCTTGCGGGCCAATCGTCGAACGAGTCTACGAGTCCCTGTACCAGTGCGTCTTTTCCCATGGCGTCCTCTCAGATGTTGACTAAGCAACAAGCTAGTGTAGCCATCAATGTTGATTAGTCAACAAGCTTTCATGAGACGGGCGAGTCGCTTGTTTTGCGCCTCGAATGCCTGCGGGGGACGCAAAAACAACGCTCGCAGCTAATGAAATCAGTCACGCTTCTCTTCACCATGAGGCCCAGCGGCGACAAGCCGATGACACCGTCATGGGAGGAAGCATGTCCAAGAAGAACTTTGCAGCCAAGGTAGTCGCGATTCTCGCGGTGGGCACAATCGCGATTGGCGCCACCGCGTGCGGCGGAAAGACCACCACGACTTCGAGCGATGGGGGCCAGACCCAGCAGGCCGAGACCGCTCAGGAGGCAGAGTCCACCGAGAACCTCGCCGTGGGCACCACGGTGAACCTCCCCGACGGCCTTTCTGTGACGGTCGACTCCGTCGAGCCTGGCCTTGCCAACTACGATGGCTCCACCGTCACAGGCATTCACGTCACGTACGTGAACAACGGCAGCGAGGGCGCTTCCTACAACCCCTACGACTGGAAGGGCCAGGACGCCAACGGCGCGCAGCAGTCGACGACGTTCTACAGCGACGCCTCCGACGAGCTCAAGAGCGGTACCCTTGCGGAGGGCGGTACCGTCTCTGGCAACATCTACTTCGACGGCGACATCACGAGCGCCCTTTATTTCGAGAACATGTTCAACGATAGCCCGAGCGCAAGCTGGGCGCTTTCGTAACGCGGAATAGGCAAGGAGAGGCAACATGGCAGAGCCGTTGACAGAGGAGCTGCTCGACGAGCTCCTCGAGGCGCCGAGCATCGACAGCTATCTGGACACGCGCGCGCCCGGCACCCGCACCCTCTCCGACTATCTCACGAGCCTTCTCGAGGCCAAGCGGCTCAAGCGCTCGCAGGTCGTGCGCATGGCCAACCTCAACGAGACGTTCGGCTACCAGATCTTCACGGGCGCGCGCAATCCCAGCCGCGACAAGGTGCTCCAGATCGCATTTGCCATGGCGCTCACCCTGCGCGAGACCAACCGTGCGCTCGAGGCCGCCGGCGTGAGCTCGCTGTACAGCAAGGACCGCCGCGACGCCATCATCATCTTCTGCCTGGACCGCGGCTGCTCGCTACAGAAGGTGAACGAGGAACTCTACCGCTTTGGCGAGCGCACCATCTGCTAACTGCGATTTGTTGCTCGACCGCCGTTTAGGTGCCCAAGGGGGTCTGACTCCTTTGGGCACCTTGCTATGATGGTCACATGACTACTGACGAGACAGACGCGTTGCACGACGAACTGGAGACGAGCCTTGCCTCGGGCGCCTCGCTTGCGCCCACGGACGCCTACCGTGTCGAGCGTGTGCTCAAGGAGTCGCCGGGCGAGGTGACGCAGCTCGTCTACCTGCGCACGGCCACCGGAGGCGAGCTGGGCCCCTACGTTCGCAAGATCATCGATCGCTCGTCGGGCATCGGTGGGGCGTACGAGGTGCTTGCCGCCTCCGAGCGCGACGGCCTGCGTACGCGCCAGCTCCCGAGGATCCTCGAGTGCCGCGAGCACGAGGGCGCGCTCGCGGTCGTCATGGAGTACGTTCCCGGCAACACCCTGCGTGAGGTGATCGAGGCGGCCGAGCCCGAGCAGCGCCTCGCGCTCACCGAGCGGCTCTTTCCCGCAATCTGCGCCGCCGTCGAGGAGCTCCATACCGCCCTTGACCAGCCGCTGATCCATCGCGACCTCACGCCGGGCAACGTCATGTGCCCAGATGGCGACCCCACCTCGCCCGTCCTCATCGACCTGGGAATCGCCCGCGCCTGGCATGAGGGAGCCGAGGCGGACACCACCCACTTTGGCACGCGCGCCTATGCCCCGCCCGAGCAGTTTGGCTTTGGCCAGACGGACGTCCGCAGCGACGTCTACACTCTTGGGCTTCTCGCCTTCTTTTGCCTCACGGGTCGCGACCCCGTGCCGGCGGATCGCGAGCATGGCTTTGCGGACCCTGCCGTTCCAAAGGCATGGCGGGTTGTCATCACCCAGGCGGCGGCGCTCGACCCAAACAAGCGCTACCTGTGCGTCGAGGAGCTCGCGGCGTCTTTGCCGGGCCCGGGGGAGAGCTGCGTTAACGTTTCCGCCGTTCCGAGGCGCGTGCGTTTCTGGACGCTGCGGGAGGGCCGTGGCAATGCGTCCGCGGCGAGGCCCGTGCGCTTCTGGACGCTGCGAAATGCCGTTGTCATCGGCGCTCTTGCGCTCTACCTGCTTGGATGTGCCATCGACGCGGTTGTGCTCGATTACTGGGCAAAGGCCTCCGCCGTCTTCAACCTCTTTGGCTTTCTGGTCTTCATGCCCTTCCTGGGCCTCGTCTGCGCCTACGCGCTGCTCGACAAGCGCTGGCTGCGCGCCCGCGTGCGGTGGTTTCGCACCCGAACGCCCCTGCGCACCTGGCGCGACCTGCTGCTGATCCTGCTCGCGCTATTCGCCATCCTCGTCCTGCTCGTGCTCGTGCCGTGAGCGAGTGTCGCCACAGCGCTGTGTTCGTCTCGTGAACGTTGTTGACGTGTTAACATCGATTCCTACAATGGCTAGTCGGCTCAGATGTTGAGCAGTTAACAAATCAGGAGGAACCATGGCAGCGAGTGAGCACAGACCCACGGACGGCGAGCGCTTCGAGGAGTTCGTCGGCCTCGTCTCCGCGCTCGAGAAGGAGGTCCAGCGCATTCGCGCCGTCGAGTGCGAGCGCCTGGGCCTTCGCGGTGCGGACCTCATGTGCCTCTACTGCCTGGGCAGGGCGCAGGCCGGCATCACGGCCGCCGAGCTCTCCCGTCGTGCCGGCGTGACGCGCGCCGCCGTCTCGCGCTCGCTGGCGCAGCTCGAGAAGGGTGGTCTCGTGTCGGTGGCGCCTGCGGGCGACGAGGGGCGTGCCTACCGCGTGCCCGTCTCGCTCACCGACGCCGGCCGGGAGACCATGGCGGGCGTCGACGAGGCCGTCTCGCGCGTCATGTCGCGCGTGGACTCCGCGCTTGAGGACGATGCCCGCACGCAGCTCTACGCCTCGCTCGGCTCCGTGCTCGAGTGCCTGCGCGGCATCGGCCGCTAGTCCGCGCGCCGCGCTCGGTGTCCCGCATCCTCCTCGCGCGTCGAAAGGAACCCCATGACCGTTCGCATCATCACTGACTCCGCCTCAGACATCACTTCGGCCGACATCGCCGCCGCGGGCAGCCCCGCGCTTACGGTGCTGCCGCTGTCCGTCACGTTTGGCCAGACCACCTACGAGGACGGCGTCGACCTCACCCACCAGCGCTTCTACGAGCTGCTTGTTGAGGGCGACGACCTGCCCATGACCGGCCAGGTGAACCCCTATGCCTTCGAGCAGGCCATCGCCGGCGCGCGCGAGGCGGGCGAGGAGGTCGTGGTCATCACGCTGTCCAGCAAGCTCTCGGGCACCAATGCGAGCGCCAACACGGCGGCGGCAAGCTTTGGCGAGGGCGTCTATGTCGTGGACAGCAAGAGCGTCACGGTGGGCGAGCGCGTGCTCGTTGACTACGCGCTGCGTCTCGTCGACGAGGGGCTGTCCGCGGCGGACATTGTGACGGCGCTCGAGCAGGCGCGCGAGGACGTCCACGTGGTGGGCCTGCTCGACACGCTCGAGTTCCTCCGTCGCGGCGGCCGCATTCCGGCGTCGGCCGCTGCGCTTGGCAAGCTGCTCTCCATCAAGCCCGTCATCACGATCGCCGACGGCCTCGTGGAGCTTCTCGGCAAGGCGCGCGGCTCCAAGAACGGCCGCAACCTGCTCACGCAGCAGGTCGAGGCCGCCGGCGGCATCGACTTCTCCATGCCCATCGAGCTTGCCTACGCGGGCCTCGACGACGCGCTGCTGCGCAAGTACATCGAGGACAGCCGCCGCATCTGGGAGGGTCACGTCGCGCTGGACGACCTGCCTGTCCACACCGTGGGCGCCACGATCGGCACGCACGTGGGTCCCGGCGCCATCGCTCTGGCGTTCTTCCGCCAGCGCTAGGGGGCAAGAGGGGAGTTCGCCTGGTCCGCCGCCCGTCTCCAGTCGCCCGTTGCCGGGGGTGCCCAGGTGCCCAAAGGGCTACGGTCCCTTTGGGCACCTGGGCACGCGGCCCCTTTGAGCACGCGCTCCACTTGGCCCGCTTCGGCGTATAGTTCTCTGCGATGAAAACCGCGGAGAGGAGACGCGCATGGCGTTCAGGGAAGTCGACCTCAAGAGCCTCGAGTTCAGCCCGTTCGAGAAGATCGGTGACGAGTGGGCGCTGCTCACCGCCGGCTCGACGAGCGGCTACAACACGATGACCGTGAGCTGGGGTGGCATGGGCGTGCTGTGGAACAGAGACGTCGCGACCGTCTACGTGCGCCCCCAGCGCTACACCAAGGAGTTCGTCGACGCCAACGACCGCTTCACGCTCTCGTTCTATGCGCCCGAGCACAAGGAGGCGCTGCGCTACCTTGGCACGCACAGCGGCCGAGACTCCTACAAGGCCACGCACGTGGGGTTCACGCCCGCCTACCTCGATGGCTCGGTGGCCTTTGAGCAGGCGAGCCTTGTGCTCGTGTGCCGCAAGCTCTACGCGGACGACATTAAGCCCGAGAAGTTCCTCGACGTCTCCATCGACGGCCGCTGCTATCCCGAGAGGGACTATCACACCATGTACATCGCCGAGGTGGAGCATGCGCTCGTCTCCGAGTAACATGGGGCTGCCGACGGGCTCGCTTGCCCGTTGGCTGTCCGTATTGTCTACCAGGGAGTCCCGTTCCATGGCCACGCTCATCCTCGCAATATTCTTCCTGTTCCTGCTTTCGCTGTTCATCTCGCTCGTCATCAGCGTCATCGGCATGGCGTTTGGCCTCGTTGGCCTCGCGTTCAAGCTCCTGCCTGCCGTTGCCGTCATCCTCGTGGGCCTGTTCTTTGCCCAGGGCGGCCGCGTGAGCCGCGGACCGAACGGCAACGTCACGCTCGAGCTGCCCAGCAGCTGGCGTCGTAACAGGTAGGGGGCTGCCATGCTTGACGCAATCGCCGTGTTCGTGGGCGGAGGCCTGGGCTCCGTTGCCCGCTGGGCGCTCACGTTTGTGCCGTGGAAGACGGTGGGAGAGGCGGGCTTTCCCGCCGCCACGCTCGTGACCAACGTCGCGGGCGCCTTTCTCATTGGCCTCGTCGTGGCCGCCTCGACCCCGGCTGGGCTCTCTCCTCGCGTGACGCTGCTGCTCAAGACCGGCGTCTGCGGCGGCTTCACCACGTTCTCCACGTTCGCGCTCGAGACGGGCGGCCTCATCGAGAGGGGCGCCTATGGCGCCGCCGCGGCCTACCTGCTGCTGAGCTTTGCCCTCGGCGTGGCCGCGTGCCTCGCCGCGCAGGCGCTCGTGGCGTCTGTCGTCGGTCGATAGCGCGTCTCGCCTCCGTCCTGTTCCGTTCGAACTTTTTGGACGCAATACGCCCCCGAAAACGTCCAAATTGTTCGAACCCCCTTGCGGGCATGTCCAAATTGTTCGAACTGATCACGTGCGGCACCTTGGATAGAGCCCGCGCGGCTGGGTACACTTGCCTGTGGCTAACTTTCGACCAGAAGAAGGAGCTCCACATGGCAGACAAGCCCAAGCAGACAAAGATCGTCCTGCTCACCGGCTACCTGGGCGCGGGCAAGACCACGCTGCTCAACCACATCCTGTCCAACGACCGCGGCGTGCGCGCGGCCGTGCTCGTCAACGACATCGGAGAGATCAACGTCGACGCGAGCCTCATTGCCAAGGGCGGCCTGTCGCAGGTGGACGGCGAGCTCATCCCCATGACGAACGGCTGCCTGTGCTGCACGCTGTCCGACGACCTCGCCCGCCAGCTCGCCCAGATCGCGGACTCCGGCGACTTCGACTACATCATCATCGAGGCCTCCGGCATCTGCGAGCCCATCCCCATCGCCTACACCATCTCCCAGTTCTGCGACGAGTCCAAGTACGGAAGCGCCGCTCCGCTCGACCTCGACAACATCGTGGCCGTGGTCGACTGCGCGCGCATGTGGGACGAGTTCCACGGCGGCCGCGACCTGCTCGCCGACAACATCGACGAGGACGACATCGAGGCGCTGCTCATCCAGCAGCTCGAGTTCTGCACCACCGTCGTGCTCAACAAGTGCGACACGGTCACGCGCGAGCAGATCGACGAGCTCAAGGGCATCGTCCGCAGCCTGCAGAAGGAGTCCGTGATCGTGGAGGCCGAGCAGGGCAACGTGGACCTCGACCAGATTCTCGACACGAACCGCTTCGACTTCAACCGCGCCTACGGCTCCGCCGCCTGGCTCGACGCCATGGAGCACCCCGAGGAGCACGACGACCCCGAGGTCCTCGAGTACGGCATCGAGACGTTCGTCTACGATCGCCGCCGCCCGTTCGACATCGACAAGTTCGCCGACTACGTGCGCACGTGGCCCAAGGAGATCATCCGTGCCAAGGGCCAGCTCTGGAGCGCCCAGGACCCCGACATGTGCTACATGTTCGAGCAGGCCGGCCAGCAGTCCGTGCTCTCCGAGCAGGGCAAGTTCATCGCGAGTGCCCCCGACGATATCCGAGCGCGTCTTATCGCCGAGAACCCCGAGGTCATGGACGACTGGGACGAGACCTGCGGAGACCGCGAGACCAAGATCTGCTTCATCGGACAGCACATGAACAAGAAGGGCCTCGTGGCCGGCCTCGACGCCTGCCTCGTGGACTGGAAGCACTAGGGAAGTTGCTGTCGCGCGAGCGAAGGAGGGGGAGTCATGGAGCATCGAGAGAAGGCCGCGCCCGAGCTCGTGGCTGCGGGCAACGCGCCCTACGAGACCACCTACCACAAGGGACCCGTCATCCTTCGCGGGGACATGATCCCCGAGGAGAGCACCTCCGAGCACCTGCTGCGCGCAGACGACACGCCCGACTGGCTGCACACCGACCCCTGGCGCGTGCTGCGCATCCAGGCCGAGTTCGTGGACGGCTTCAGCGCGCTCGCGGGTCTCGGACCGGCCATCGCCTGCTTTGGCTCGGCGCGCACGGCTACGGACGACCCCTCTTACGCCGCCGCCCGCGAGGCAGCCGGCCACCTCGCGGACGCGGGCTACGCCGTCATCACCGGGGGCGGCCCGGGCATCATGGAGGCGGCAAACCGCGGGTGCGCCGAGCATGGCGGCAAGTCCGTGGGCCTCGGCATCGAGCTGCCGCACGAGGAGGGCATCAACCGCTGGGTCAACATGGGCATCACCTTCCGCTACTTCTTCGTTCGCAAGGTCATGTTCATGAAGTACTCGAGCGGCGCCATCGTGTTCCCCGGTGGCTTCGGCACGCTCGACGAGGCGTTCGAGATGCTCACGCTCATCCAGACGCACAAGGCCAAGACCATGCCCGTGGTGTTCTTTGGCAGCGAGTACTGGCAGGGGCTGTTCGGCTGGCTTGAGGGGCCCGTAACCGAGAGGGGCATGATCTCGCCGCCGGACCGCACGCTCGTCACCATCACCGACGACGTGGAGGAGGCCGTCCGCGTGGCCACGGGCGGCGCCGCGCGCTAGGATTGTGCCCACGGACATTCACTTGGCGTCCCAAAGGTCTTTGACACCTTTGGGACGCCTCTCTCGCAAGGAGCAACCATGGAGCGCATCGCAAGCTTCTCCGTCAACCACCTGCTGCTCGAGCCGGGCGTCTACGTCTCGCGCATCGACCGAGACCCGGCGAGCGGCATGGCCGTCACCACGTTCGACCTGCGCCTCACCGCGCCCAACGACGAGCCGGTCATGAACACGGCCGAGTGCCACACCATCGAGCACCTGGGTGCGACGTTTCTGCGCAACCACCCCACGTGGGCGAGCCGCATCGTCTACTTTGGCCCCATGGGCTGCCGCACGGGCTTCTACCTCGTGGTCTTTGGCGAGCTGACCTCCGCGGAGATCCTGCCGCTCGTGCGCGAGCTGTTCGAGTTTGTCCGCGACTTTACGGGCGACATCCCCGGTGCCGCTCCCGAGGAGTGCGGCAACTACCTGGACCAGAACCTGCCCATGGCCAAGTGGCTCGCGGCCCGCTACCTCGAGCGCGACCTCGCAGGCATCGACGAGAGCCACCTCACGTATCCCACGGGCGAGTAGCGAGGCGAGCATGCCCTCGTCCCAGGCCGCGTATGCCCACATAGACCACGGCTTCGAGCCCGTGTTCGACGAGCGCTCGCGCACTCTCGTGCTCGGGAGCTTCCCGAGCGTGCTGTCCCGCGCGAACGACTTCTACTACGGCAACCCCCAGAACCGCTTCTGGCGGGTTGCCGCGGCGTGTCTCTCCGAGTCCGTCCCCGCCACCATCGCCGAGAAGCGCGCCATGCTGCTCGCCCATGGCATCGCCCTGTGGGACGTCATCTCAAGCTGCGACATCGTGGGCTCGAGCGACGCGAGCATCAGGAACGTGGTGCCGGCAGACATCGCCCGCGTCACGGACGTGGCGCGCATCGAGCGCGTCGTCTGCAATGGCGGCACGGCCGGCAGGCTCTACCATCGCCACCTCGAGCGCGAGACGGGCCTGCCCGCTGTCGTGCTCCCGTCGACGAGCCCGGCCAACGCCGCTTGGTCGCTCGAGCGCCTCATCGACCGTTGGCGCCAGGAGCTGGCCGGGTGATGGCGAGGTCCCTTATCGCCATTGCGGACCGTCCCTTTGTCAACTTTGCGTTCTGCCAGTTCGGTGCAGCTTGACGCGCTATCATGGTCAACTGGAAATTCGCGGGCCGCACGCGCCTGCGTACTGTCTTCATCGGAGAGGATCACCACATGAACGTTCTCGTCATCAACGCAGGCAGCTCTTCGCTCAAGTACCAGCTGCTCGACGTCGACACCCGTGAGGTCTACGCCAAGGGCAACTGCGAGCGCATCGGCATTGATGGCTCCTTCATCGGCCACTCTGAGATGGGCGGCGACAAGCAGCAGCTCGACGTGGCGCTTCCGGACCACAAGACGGCCATCAAGCACGTCTTCGAGATTCTCAAGGCCGTCGACAAGCCCATCGACGGCATCGGCCACCGCGTCGTTCAGGGCGGCTGGTACTTCCCCGAGTCCAAGGTCGTCACCGACGAGACCCTCGGCTGGGTCCGCGAGGTCGCCCCGCTCGCGCCGCTGCACAACTACGCCGAGGCCGACGTCATTGAGATCTGCCGCGAGATGTTCCCCGAGATCGGCAACGTGATCGTGGCCGACACCTCCTTCCACTACAACATGCCGGCCGAGGCCCACAACTACGCCCTGCCCAAGGAGGTCGTCGACAGCCTGCACATCCGCAAGTACGGCGCCCACGGCACGAGCCACCGCTTCATCTGGCGCACGGTTGACGAGGTCTCCAACCACACCGCCCACAAGGTCGTGAGCTGCCACCTCGGCTCTGGCGCCTCCCTGTGCGCCATCGAGGACGGCAAGTGCATGGACACCACGATGGGCCTCACCCCGCTCGACGGCCTCATCATGGGCACGCGCTGCGGCACCGTCGACCCGGCCACGGTCTTCTACCTCTCCCGTGAGGGCCACTACTCCATCGACGAGATCGACACGATGATGAACAAGCAGTCCGGCCTCGCCGCCATCTCCGGCGTCTCCAGCGACTGCCGCGACATCGAGGCCGGCGCGGCCGAGGGCAACGAGCGCTGCCAGATGGCCATCGACATGTGGAGTTACCGCGTGGCCTCCCAGTTCGCCACGATGGTCCAGGCCATGAACGGCGTCGACACCATGGTCTTCACCGCCGGCGTGGGCGAGAACTCCGCGCACATGCGCAAGGAGGTCGTGAACCGCCTCGCCTGGATGGGCGTCAAGATCGACGACGACAAGAACGCCGTCCGCTCCGACGACCCGCGCGAGATCTCCACGCCCGACTCCAGCCTGCACGTCTGGGTCATCCCGACGAACGAGGAGCTCATGATCGCCCTCGACGTCAAGGAGCTGCTCGGCAAGTAGCCTCTCTGCCAGCAAGAGCCTTCGGGCGGCATCGGGCATGCGCCTGGTGCCGCTTTTTTGTTTCAACCCTATTACACACCAGGTTGGTAGGATTTTAATTCTCGCACCAATCGGGTAGACTACGCACCAACATCCCAACCAGCATTCGCAATCCTGGGATTCACGTCATAGGGAAGGACTTACCCATGAGCAACAAGAGCTACAGCCGTCGTCAGTTCCTCTCGCTCGGCCTGGGCCTCGCCGGCGCCACCGCGCTGTTTGGCCTTGCGGGCTGCTCGGAGGGCCCGTCTGACGCCGCAACCACGGGCGCCGCAGCCTCGACCGGTGCCGCCAGCTCCGCCGGCGTCGACATCGACAAGGACGCCTTCAACGAGCTCGTCGCCTCCATCGAGCCGGCCGCCGACGACGTCATCTCCGCCAACAGCTGGGCCAAGGGCATCAAGGACGCCGGCACGTTCCGCCTGGGCGCCACGCGCACCTCGGCCATCTTCTCCCAGCTCGACGAGCAGGACGGCAAGGTCTATGGCTTCGATGCGGGCCTCTACCTCGGCCTCATTCGCTACATCCTCGGCGACGAGACCAAGTACGACTACACCCAGCTCACGAGCGACACGCGCGAGTCGGTCCTCCAGAACGACACGGTTGACGCGGTGTTTGCCAGCTACACCATCACCGACAAGCGCAAGCAGGTCGTCTCCTTCGCGGGTCCCTACATGTCCACGCAGTACGCCGCCCTCGTCCTGGCCGACAACACCGACATCAACTCCGTCGATGACCTCGCCGGCAAGAAGGTCGCCGTCCAGTCCGGCTCCACGGGCCCCGAGGTCGTGGCCCAGTACGCCCCGCAGGCCGAGGTCCAGGAGTTCTCCAAGGACGACGAATGCCGCGCCGCGCTCGAGCAGGGTCGCGTCGATGCCTACGTGGTCGACAACACGCTGCAGATGGGCAACGTCGTCAAGAACCCGGGCAAGTACCGCATCGCCGGCGACGCCTTTGGTCCCGAGGAGTACCTCGGCATCGGCGTCAAGCTCGACAACGTTGAGGCCGTGGACTTCATCAACGACTTCCTCAAGAAGTTCGAGGATGACGGCAACTGGAAGAAGCTCTACAAGATCTGCCTTGCGGACCGCTGCGGCGTCGACACGATTCCCGAGCCTCCCGCGATCGGTGCCTAAGGTTGCCATCTTGTAAGCGCGCGCGGCTTGGGAGGCAGGGTCTTCCTCGCGGCGCGTAAGCTCATTGCAAGTCTGGGGCTCTCCGTCCATGTGGGCGGCGGGCCCCTTCCCTGTAAGGAGGTACGATGGGGCTTCCCGAGCTACTCGCAAACTACGGGCCGCTGTATCTCACGGCCCTTCTCACCACGTGGCGCCTCACGATCGTCTCGTTCGCGCTCGTCATGGTGTTCTCGGTCCTCGTGACCGTCCTGCGCGTCTGCCCGTTCAGGCCGCTTCGCCTGTTCGGTGACTTCTACGTGCAGGTATTCCGCAATATCCCCGGCGCGGTCCTCGTGCTCATCGTTGTGTACGCGCTGCCGCACCTGAAGCTTCTGCTCGACTACGAGCCGAGCGTCATCCTCGCCACGGTGCTTCTCGGCACGGCGTTTGGGTCTGAGAACTTCATGTCTGGCATCAACACCATCGGCGTGGGGCAGATCGAGGCCGCGCGCTCGCTGGGCCTCTCGTTTGCGCAGATCCTGCGCACGATCGTCATCCCGCAGGCGCTTCGCTCCACCGTGCTTCCCATGACGAACCTGTTCATCGCCGTCATGCTCACCACGGCGCTGGGCTCGCAGGTCCCCATGACGCCGCAGGAGCTCACGGGCGTGGTCACCTACATCAACACGCGCGAGTCCGCCGGCATCGTGACGTTCTTCGTCTCTGCCGCAGGCTACATTGCCACCGCGCTCGTCGCCGGCTTTGTGGGCAACGCCATCGACAAGAAGGTCAGGGTGATCCGATGAGCGCCGCCAAGTCCATGAGGGACGCCCTCTACGAGGAGCCGGGTCCCAAGACGCGCATGAGGATGCTCGTGGGCACCGCGCTCTCGCTTGCGGCGCTCGCCGCGCTCGTAGCGTGGGTGGTCTACCGCTTCTGGGTGACGGGCCAGCTCGCCCCCAAGTACTGGGAGCTCTTCAGCTGGCGTACCACGTGGCGCTACCTGCTCGCCGGCCTCGAGGGCACGTTTGCCGTGGCGCTCACGGCCGCGGTGCTCTCCATCGTCCTGGGCATGCTGCTCATGCTGGGCCGCACGAGCCACGTCCGAGCGCTCAGCGTGGCGTGCGCCGTGCTCACGAACGTCCTGCGCGGCATCCCGAGCCTGCTGTTCATCTACTTCTTCTTCTTTGCGATGCCCAACCTCGGCATCAAGATGCCGGCGTTCTGGATGCTGTGCATCCCGGTGACGCTTGCGGCTTCGGGCGTGCTTGCCGAGGTGTTCCGCGCCGGCGTCAACGCCGTGCCGCGCGGCCAGACCGAGGCGGGCCTCTCGATCGGCCTGTCGCGCTGGAAGGTCAAGACCAAGATCGTGCTGCCGCAGGCGGTTCGCCTCGTGATCCCCTCGCTCATCAGCCAGCTCGTCGTGGTGGTGAAGGACACGGCACTCGCCTACGTGGTGAGCTACCCGGACCTCATGCAGAACGCCCAGGTGCTGCGCACGAACTACGACGCGCTCGTCTCGACGTTCCTCGTGGTGGCGGTCATCTACATCGCCATCAACTACCTCATCAACAAGGCCGCCGTGCTCGTCTCGCGCCGCACAGGCGTCAAGATCATCCGCTAGCGGCCGTCCAAGGGAGTAAGCCATGAACAACGAACCCACGGGCGCGACGCCCGTCATCGAGCTGCGCCACGTCGAGAAGCACTTTGGCGAGCTGCACGTGCTCAAGGACATCAACCTCGAGGTAGACAGGGGAGAGGTGCTCGTCGTCATCGGCCCGTCGGGATCTGGCAAGTCCACGCTGTGCCGCACGATCAACCGCCTGGAGACCATCGACTCCGGCCAGATTCTCATCGAGGGCAAGCCGCTTCCCCAGGAGGGCAAGGAGCTCACGCGCACGCGCGCCGAGCTTGGCATGGTCTTCCAGCAGTTCAATCTGTTCGCCCACAAGACGATCCTCGACAACGTCACGCTGGGCCCCGTCGAGGTGCTCGGCATGTCCAAGGCAGACGCCGAGAAGCGCGCCATGGAGCTGCTCGCCCGCGTGGGCGTGGCCGAGCAGGCGGGCAAGGTCCCCGCGCAGCTCTCCGGCGGCCAGCAGCAGCGCGTCGCCATCGCGCGCTCGCTTGCGATGAACCCCAAGGCGATGCTGTTCGACGAGCCCACGAGCGCGCTTGACCCCGAGATGATCAACGAGGTGCTCGACGTCATGGTCGAGCTCGCGCGCGGTGGCATGACGATGGTCGTCGTCACGCACGAGATGAACTTCGCGCGCCGCGTGGCAGACCGTGTCATCTTCATGGCGGACGGCGCCATCGTGGAGACCGGCACGCCCGACGAGTTCTTCGACCACCCGCAGACGCAGCGCGCCCGCGACTTCCTCAACTCGATTAAGGAGCACTAGAGCATGGCGGATACCGAGGCAGGGCAACAGCGACTGGCGGGGTCGGTGCGCCGGCCCGTCATTCTCGTGGCGGCGCGCTTCGAGGAGGGACACGCCCACAAGACCGAGAAGCTGGCTCCCAACGAGTGCGGTGCGCGCGTGTTCTTCGACGCGATCCTGGCGGCGGGCGGCCTGCCCGTCCAGATGTCGCTCACCGATGACGAGGACGTCATCGGTGAGTACGTGGCGCTGGCGGACGGCGTCGCCATCCCCGGCGGCCCGGACGTGGACCCCAGGCTCTGGGGGGATGAGGAACCATACGACGAGGCGTTGCTCTGCCACGTGCGCGACGCGTGCGAGCTGCCGCTCGTCCGCAAGGTCGTGGCGGCGGACAAGCCGCTTTTCACGACGTGCCGCGGCACCCAGATGCTCAACGTGGCCCTTGGCGGCACGCTCGACATGGACGTGCCGGGCATTCCGCGCCGCGAGGGCTCCGTGGCGCACGACCACGCCGACCTGCTCACGCGCACGAGCCACTCGGTCGAGATCGAGCCGGGCAGCCTGCTCGAGCGTGCCTCGGGCTCGCGCGGCTATGACGTGAACTCGGCGCATCACTGCTGCGTCAAGGACCTGGGCGAGGGCCTCGTGCTCTCCGCAACCTCAGACGACGGCATCCCCGAGTGCATCGAGATGCCGGGCAAGCGCTTCGTTCTGGGCGTGCAGTGGCATCCCGAGTACACGTGGATGCCAGGTGGACCCGACTTCAACCTCTGGAAGGCGTTCGTGGGGGCCTGCAGATAGGACTGAGCCAAGCGTGACCTGCCTCGGGTGCGTTTGAACTACTATTGTGACCGTGAACCGAACTCCTACGAGAGGAAGCACCATGGCCCAGGACCTCATCTTCACCAAGCCCATCTTCCACGACAAGATCTGGGGCGGACGCCGCCTTGACACCGTGTTTGGTTACGACATCCCCGAGGGCAAGATCGGCGAGTGCTGGGCCATCAGCGCCCACCCGGCTGGCGACTGCGAGGTCGCAAGCGGCCCGTATGAGGGCTCCGCGCTCTCGCAGCTGTGGGACGAGCACCACGAGCTGTTCGGCAACGCCACGGGCGACCGCTTCCCGCTGCTCATCAAGATCCTCGATGCGGACGGCGACCTCTCCATCCAGGTCCACCCCGATGACGAGTACGCCCGCGTCTACGAGAACGGCAGCCTTGGCAAGTGCGAGTGCTGGTACGTGCTCGACTGCGACGAGGACGCCACGATCATCGTGGGCCAGAAGGCAAGGGATCGAGAGGAGTTCGCCAGACTCGTGGAGGAGGGCCGCTGGAGCGATCTGGTGAACGAGGTCCCCATCCACAAGGGCGACTTCTTCCAGATCAACGCAGGCACGGTGCACGCCATCAAGGCCGGCACCCTCATCCTCGAGACCCAGCAGAGCAGCGACGTGACGTACCGCGTGTATGACTACGATCGCGTCCAGGCGGACGGCACCAAGCGCGAGCTGCACCTTGCGCAGAGCATGGACGTCGTTGACTACGCGGCGACGGCGCCTGCGAGCGGTGCCATCACGGCCCCCGAGGTCGATGGCATCACGCTGCTCGAGAGCAACGAGCGCTACACCGTCGAGCGCGTGCGCGTCACGGGCACCAAGACGCTCGCCCAGGACCACGACTTCATGTGCGTGAGCGTCATCGAGGGCGCGGGCTCGGTGAACGGCGCCAGGCTCGAGAAGGGATCCCACTTCGTGGCGCCCGC
Source organism: uncultured Parolsenella sp. (assembly GCA_934668375.1). Taxonomy (GTDB): domain Bacteria; phylum Actinomycetota; class Coriobacteriia; order Coriobacteriales; family Atopobiaceae; genus Parolsenella. The sequence goes on from CAKUNF010000001.1 coordinate 61,913, forward strand.
AGCCAGCGGCGACCTCTCGTTCGAGGGTGACATGACGCTCATCTGCTCCTGGGTGTAGACATCCCATCGGCGTCCCATTGGTGTCAAAGACTTTTGGGCACTTTTCGACCCGGTCACGTATTTCGTGACCGGGTCTTTTCTCGCATGTTGCGCAACGTTGAGCGTGGGCCGAGTGCCGTAATATGGAGCCCAACCAAAAGCGAGGGGAGAGGTGCCCATGTTCTGCACCAACTGCGGCAAGGAGCTCAAGCCCGGGGCGAAGTTCTGCACGTCATGCGGAGCCCCCGTCGAGACCGACGCGGACGAGACGACCGTCGTCTCTGATTCCGAGGAGACCGCGGTCATCCCCGGTGCGGAGGCCACCACCGTGGTCCCCGAGGCACCCGTTGCCGCCGAGGCGCTCATCGCTCCCGAGCACGACCGCGAGGCGGACACGGCCGCTGCCGTCGCCTCGTTCGACGACGTGGAGCCCGCGCCCGCCGCTTCCGCCTACGTGCCGCCCATGGCTTCCGCACCCGCGGCGCCACTCGAGGCCCCCAAGAAGAAGGGCCATGGCGCCCTCATCATCGGCATCGTCGCCCTTATCGCCGTTCTCGTCGTGGGCGCCGCGCTCTACGTGCGCGTGCACGGCCTGCCCGGTGCGGCATCCGGTGCCTACACGGCTGACTCGCCTGCGCAGGTCTCGGCCAAGACGCACGTGCGTCCCAAGGACGCCAACGGCAAGGAGATGAGCGCCTACGTGGCCTACCTCATCTCCACGAAGGGCTCTGGCGACGCCGCGAGCATCGCCATGACGCCCTACCGCTACGAGGGCACCGACGACTCCGGCTTCACGCTCGCGGACTTCGGCGACGTCGAGGACGGCGACTACACGCTCGTGATCGTCGACTCGTCCGATGCGAGCTCATCGACGCGCTACGACGTGCCCGTCCACTACGAGCATGACAACCCCAAGGCACCTGAGACGCTCGATCCCGAGCCGCCCGCGCCCTCCACGGACGGCTCCCAGGCTGCCACGACCACGACCGACACCCGCACCGACGAGCAGAAGGCCGCCGACCTCTACCTCGCCAAGTGCCGCGAGTACATCGACAAGTACGGAGAGCCGACGCTTACCAGCTATCAATACAACGATCTGGCATCGGGTCTTGCGGTTGCGCGCCTCATCGACTTTGATGGCGATGGCATGGACGAGTTGCTGCTCGTTTATGACACCAATCCTGCGCCATCGGGCAGCGTCTACAGCTACGACACCGATCAGAAGGGCGCCTATACGGTTGAGGTCTGGGCGTACAAGGACGGGAAGATCTCCAAGGTCTACGACGAGCCCGATTCCGTGCGGTCCGCGGACGACGGAAGCCTGTTCGTCCAGATCTCCACGCTCGACGGCACCGAGATATGCGTATCGACCCGGACGCAGGACTATGACGAGACCACGAGCAGCGACGTTTTCAGGAACTATGCGTTCGACGGGGACGAGTTCGACGTTGCGCTTGAGACGGCATCCCAATCGGAGCAGGGTGGATCCAACACTGTGTTTACGGTTGATGGCCAGGAGGTCTCCCTTGACGACGAGATCGCCGCGTCAAAGCGCGTCCAGCAAACCGATTGCATCTGGCTTCTGATCTCCACCTACTTCCAGGCGTCGCCCAACGTAAGCCAGACCATCTCCGACACCAACGCCACGCTCGACGAGCTCAAGAGTCGCTCTGCCGGCAACGCTGCCACGACGGCCGCCACAACGTCCGAGCAGGCCTACTCCTCGGAGAGCGTCGACCAGAACTACACCATCGTCAACGCCTACAGTCCCAGCTCCACGCAAGGCGTCATGTGGAGCTACCCGAAGTTCTCGAAGGTCGACGGCTCCACGGATGATGCGCTCGACGCACTAAACGCGCAGCTTGCCAAGAGCTGCGAGGATGACGCGAACCTCGCCAAGATGTGGAACACGTCCCTGGACACCGTCATGGTCGATGACCACCAGGACCTGTGCGCGAGCATCAACGGCTCCATCGCCTCCGTCTTCAGCGTGCGAGACGAGACGGGCGGCGGCCAGCACGGCACCGACGCGAGCTTCGGCACCTTCTACGACCTCTCGACCGGCAAGGCCGTGGACGCCACGACGGCGCTCAACATGAGCGCGTCGGACCTTGCGGCCAAGGGCGTCGCCGGCATCAACGCATATCTCGCCAAGAACCCGAGCGACCTGGGCGTCTCGGCCGACGACATCTCCAAGATGGCGGGCGAGCAGGACCGCTACGTCCGTGACGACAAGGGCACGTTCATCATCACGCGCTCCTACGAGTTGGGCTCCTTCGCCTTTGGCTCACACCGCATCTATGTGATGGCCAACGACCCCGCGAACAACGCCATCGTGGGCACCGAGGTCGCGGACAACTACTAGGCAGTCAACGCGCGCCATCTTTTATGTGTCGATGACAACGAGAGCCAGCTTTTACGTGGAAAATCGTCCCCAAACACGTAAAAGCCGGCCCTCAATGATTGGCGGGGCGTCGTGGCCTCTACAGCAGCGTGATGCGGAACGTGCGCGTCACGGTCTGGTCGGGAGCCGCCACGATGATGTTCTGCTTGTGCTCGAGAACGTCATCCTCGTCCGTGCGCGTCGCGGTGCCGCACCAGGGCTCGAGAGCCACAAACGGCGTGGGCGTGCCGTCTGCGGCAGCGGCGGCGCTCCACACGCCTATGTGGTCGAAGCCATCGAAGTCCACGCGTACGCCGTGGCCGGTGGGACCCACCATGCTGATGGTGGAGTCGGGCACGTCCTGGAGCGTGAACGAGTCAAGCGCGAACAGCTCGTGCGTGAGCGGCAGGCGGTTCGTGCCGTCGATGATGGTGCGCGCCCGGTCGTAGTTCTCGATGCCGTTCTCGCCGGTGGGGGAGACGCCCGTCCATGCGCGCGAGAACCACAGCGCGTAGTCCTCGAACGCCTCTCCCTCGCGAACGGGCACGTTGAAGGCGGGGTGGCCGCCCAGGCAGAACGGCAGGTCGACGTCGCCGGTGTTCGTGACGGCAAACGTCTGGGACAGCGTGGCGTCGCCCGTGAGAGCGTAGGTCATCTCGAGGCGGAAGTCGTACGGGTAGGCCTCGCGGGTCTCTGCCGTGCTCTCGAAGCGGTACGTGAGCGAGCTTCCCGTGTTCTCCACGAGCTCGTGGTCGTAGTTGCGCGCGATGCCGTGACGGCCCATGTGACACTCGCCGGCCGAGCAGGTGGCGAAGTCGTTGCGGATCTTGCCCACGATGGGGAAGAGGATGGGGGCGCTCCTCGGCCACCAGCGCTCGTCTGCCTGCCACAGGTACTCGGCGCCGTCGAGCCTGAGGCTCCTGAGCTGTGCGCCATGGGCGTCCACGGATGCCTCGAGCCGTCCGCGTGAGATGGTCGTTATGTCTGCCATGCAAGCCTCCAAGCGTTCGTCATGCCGAATGCCATGATTCTATCGCGAACGCGGTGGCGGAACTGCTGCTACCATGCCGTACTTGGGCGTCGTTTGACGGGCGTCCGGACATAGCCCGAGGCCAACGGCCGGCTAGCGTGGCCTGCCGTGACACCAAGGGCCCGAGGAAAGGAAACGACATGCTCAAGAAGCTCACGAGGAGGGGATTCGTCGCCGCGTCGCTCGCCTGCGTGCTCGCGCTTGCCGGCTGCGGGTCGGCCAACTCCCAAGCTGCCACCCAGGCCGCCACGACGGCCGCCGAGCCCACTGAGGTCCACGTGGCCTCGCTCAAGGGCCCCACGTCCATCGGGCTCGTCTCGTTCATGGACAAGGCCGCGGGCGAAGACTCCGGCCTCGCCAACACCTATGACTTCTCAATCTCCGCCGCTGCCGACGAGATCGTTCCCAAGGTCATCAGCGGAGACGTCGACATCGCGCTCGTGCCCGCCAACGTTGCGAGCGTCCTGTACAACAAGACCGACGGTGCCGTCCAGGCGCTCGACGTCAACACGCTCGGCGTGCTCAACGTCGTGACCGGTGACGCGTCCGTGCAGAGCTTCTCAGACCTTGCGGGCCGCACGGTCTACCTCACGGGCAAGGGCGCCTCGCCCGAGTACGTCATGAACTACCTGCTCGAGAAGGCTGGCATCGCAGACCAGGTGACGCTCGAGTTCAAGAGCGAGGCCGCCGAGGTCGTGAGCGCCCTTGCCGCCGACCCGACCGCCGTGGGCATCCTGCCCGAACCCTACAAGACGGCCGCGCTCGCCAAGAACTCGGCTCTGACCTCGCCCGTCAGCCTCACGGACGTCTGGGACGAGTACGCCGAGGATGGCTCGCGCCTGCTCACGGGCGTCACGGTGGTGCGCCGCGAGTTCGCCGAGCAGCACCCCGAGGCCGTCCGCGAGTTCGTGGAGCAGCAGGCCGCCTCCGTTGAGGCGGTCTCGGCAGACCCCGCCACCTACGCGCAGTCCGTCGTTGACCATGGCATCATCGACGCCGCCCCCGTGGCCGAGAAGGCCATTCCGGGCTGTGGCCTCACCTGCCTCACGGGCGACGAGATGAAGTCCGCGCTCTCCGGCTACCTGGGCGTTCTCGCGAGCTCCGACGCGAGCTCCGTGGGAGGCAAGCTTCCCGGCGATGACTTCTACTACGCGCTCTAGGCGCGTGCCCAGCCTCGGCCCCGTGAAAAATCCGAACAACAAACACCAGCTTGAGAGGGCAACGGCCGAGCGCGTTGCGGCCGTTGCCCTGTGGCTTGCCGTCTGGCAGGCGGCAAGCGTGGCCGTCCGCCAGCAGCTCATCCTCCCGGGTCCCGTAGACGTCGCCGTGGCGCTCGCCGGCCTCGTGGGCACCCCGTCGTTCTGGGCAAAGGTGGGCTTCTCGGCCCTTCGTATCATGGGAGCCACGCTTGCGGCCTACGTCGCGGCCGTCTCGCTGGCGCTTGCCTCGGCCCGCTGGCGCCTCGTGCGCGTCATGGCGAGGCCGCCGCTCGTGGCCGTGAAGTCCACGCCCGTCGTGTGCGTCGTGGTGCTGCTGCTCATGTGGCTCGGCTCCGCCAACGTGAGCGTGGCGGCGGTGTTTCTCATGGCGCTCCCCGCTCTCTACTTTCCCGTGCTCGAGGGGCTCGACCACGTGAGCGTGGCTCGCTGCGAGCTGTTTGGCGTCCATGGTGTGCGCGGCGCCGCGCGCTCGCTTGGCCTCGTGTGGCCCGAGGTCCTGCCGTTCCTGTGCGCGGCGAGCGAGACCGTCGTTGGCATGGCCTGGAAGGCAGGCGTTGCCGCCGAGCTCATCGGCGTTCCCGCAGGCTCGATCGGCGAGCGCATCTACCAGGCAAAGCTTCTGCTCGAGACGCCCGACCTGTTTGCGTGGACCATGGCGGTCATCGCGCTCGCCGCCGTGTGCGAGCGAGCCTTCCTGCGTGTGCTCAGGGCCTCCGGGCCGGCTGCGGTGCGCCTCGCCGTCATCGCCCGCGTCCATCCGGCGGGGGAGCGGGCAAACCTACCGCGCGGGGCCTGGTACGTCTGCGGGCTCGGGCTTTCCCATGGGACCGCGAGCCCCGTCTCGATGACGGTGAGACCCGGCGGCAGGCTGTGCGTCATGGCGCCGAGCGGCTCGGGCAAGACGACGCTGCTCCGCACGCTTGCCGGCCTCGACCGGTCCCTCGGCGGCTCCGTCGTGGGGCCAAGCCGCGTCTCGATGGAGTTTCAGGACGCGCGGCTCGTGGAGAGGGCGTCGGCCTTGCAAAACGTTGCCCTCACGGCCGATGAGGGCGTCGGGCCCGATGAGATGCGAAGGCTTCTCGTGCGCCTCGTCCCCGGCGTTGACGCGGACGCGGCCGTCAACACGCTGTCCGGCGGGCAGCGCCGGCGCGTCGAGCTTGCGCGAGCGCTCATGGCCCCTGGTGACTCGGTGCTGCTCGACGAGCCGTTCGCGGGCCTCGATGCGCCGTCTCGCGACCTTGCCTGTGACGTCATCACCAGCGAGCTCCGCGGCCGTTCCCTCGTCGTGGCCACGCATGACGCCAGCGACGCGGAGTGCCTGGGAGCGGATACACTGGAGCTTGTTTGATAGCTCGCAAGACCCGTCTCGCATTCCGGAGGTCCCTCATGCCCACCATGTCCCGTCGCTCGTTTCTCCTCTCGTCCCTCGGCGTGGCGTCGTTGTGCCTTGCCGGCTGCGGCTCCGGCGCTTCCAAGTCGTCGGCGGCAACGTCGGCGTCCTCTGCCGCGGCGTCCTCCCCGGCCTCCTCGTGCGTGACGAGCGCCTTGGGCACCTACGCCTCCGGCACGCACCACGCCACGATCGAGGTCGAGGACTACGGCACAATCAAGCTCGAGCTCGACGCCGACGTGGCGCCTGTCACGGTTGCCAACTTTGCCAAGCTCGCGGACGAGGGCTTCTACAACGGCCTGACGTTTCACCGCATCATCTCCGGGTTCATGGTCCAGGGCGGAGACCCCAACGGCAACGGCACGGGTGGCTCTGACGAGAAGATCGTCGGCGAGTTCTCCGACAACGGCCACCCCAACTCCATCAGCCACGTTCGCGGGACGATCTCCATGGCGCGTGCCCAGGCGTATAACTCCGCAAGCTCGCAGTTCTTCATCATGCAGGCGGACACGCCGAGCCTTGACGGCCAGTACGCGGCGTTCGGCCACGTGACTGAGGGCATGGACGTCGTCGATGCCATGTGCGAGGCGGCTCGTCCCACGGACAACAACGGCACGATTGCCGCGGCGGACCAGCCGCGCATCTCCTCCATCACGATGGGCGACTAGCGGCGCCATTCTCGGCCTGCTTTTAGGCGCCGGGCTCGTTCTCGGCCACGTGCCCAAAGGTCTTTGACACCTTTGGGCACCTTCACGTAAAACCTGGCTTCGAGCGCGCCGTCTGCGCGCCGTCTGCGGGGCGAGTGGCGCCGCTTGCCGCCCGGCCCGTATCCCCTGATACTCCACTTGGGTAAAGCAGTGACAGTCGACTGTCTCCGCGCGCACTCGTGCGTGCGGACAAAAGGGGGAGATTGCCATGAAGAAGGCTCAGGTAGAGCGTCTTATCGAGCGTGAGCAAACCGTTGCGGGGGCGCCAGGCGTCCACGTCGACCTCTCGCCTGCGAAGCTCGTCGAGGCCGCGGTGGCCCATGGCGAGGGCGTCCTGGCGTCCAACGGTTCGCTCGTCGTCGACACGGGTGAGCGCACCGGTCGCTCGCCCCATGACCGGTTTGTGGTCGATGACCCTGCGATTCACGACAAGGTCTGCTGGGGAGACGTCAACGTTCCCATGGAGCGGGAGGCCTACGAGCACATCTGCTCGGGCGTGGCGGGTTACCTCTATGGGCGCGAGCTGTACGTGGTGCACGGGCTGGCGGGCGCGGATCGCAACCACTCGCGCAAGGTGTGCGTCATCTGCGAGCGCGCGAGCCAGGCGCTGTTCGTCCACCAGATGCTCGTGCGGCCTAGCGCCCGCGAGCTTGCGAGCTTTGGCGAGCCGGACATCTACGTGCTCGCGGCCCCCGGCTATCGTTGCGACCCGGAGACGGACGGCACCAACTCCGGCACGGCCGTCGTTCTCGACCTCGCCCATGGCGGCGTGGTCGTTGCGGGCACGGGCTACTCGGGTGAGATCAAGAAGGCCGTCTTCTCGTTCATGAACTACCTGCTGCCCGTCGAGGACGATGTGCTCCCCATGCACTGCTCGGCCAACGTCGACCCCATGACGGGGCAGACGGCCGTGCTGTTTGGCCTGTCGGGCACGGGCAAGACCACGCTCTCGGCCGATCCGAGCCGCCTACTCATCGGCGACGACGAGCACGGCTGGTCAAGCCGCGGCATCTTCAACATCGAGGGCGGCTGCTACGCAAAGGCCATCGACCTGAGCCCCATCGCCGAGCCGGACATCTACGAGGCGATTCGCTTTGGTGCCGTGTGCGAGAACGTCATCCTCGACGCCGAGAAGCGCGAGCCGGACTACACGGACAGCTCGCGCACGCAGAACACGCGCGTGGCCTATCCCGTGGAGCACATCAAGAGCGTTCGTCTCGACGGCCGCGGCGGAATCCCGAGCGTGGTGCTGTTCCTCACGTGCGACGCGTTCGGCGTGCTGCCGCCCATCTCCCGACTCTCCCGCGAGGCGGCGATGTATCACTTCATGTCCGGTTTCACCTCGAAGGTCGCGGGCACGGAGGTGGGCGTCTCGGAGCCCACGCCCACGTTCTCCGCGCTGTTTGGCGAGCCGTTCATGCCCCTGCCCCCGAGCGTCTACGCCGACATGCTCGGCAAGCGCATCGACAGCACGAAGGCCCGCGTCTACCTCGTGAACACGGGATGGCAGGGAGGTGCCTACGGGACGGGCTACCGCATCAGCCTCGCCGTGACGCGCTCCCTCGTTGCCGCGGCGCTCTCGGGCGACCTCGACTCCGGCGGCTACGAGCACGACGGGCGCCTGAACGTGGACATCCCGCTCGACTGCCCCGGCGTTACGCCCGCGGTGCTCAACCCACGCCACACCTGGACCACGCCCGAGGCCTATGACGAGGCGGCCGAGAAGCTCGCCGCGATGTTCGAGGAGCATGCGAGCGAACGCTATCCGAACCTCGACGCCGCGGTGCTCGCGGCGGGCCCGCATCCGCTCGGAGTCTGCGGCGACTGACGAAAAAAAGAGGGGCGCCACGAGAACGTGACGTCCCTCTTGGGTCGTTCGCGCGGACGAGCCTACTCGGCCATCTGGGCCTGGACGGCCGTGATGGCAACGACGCCCACGATGTCGTCGGCGGAGCAGCCGCGGGACAGGTCGTTGACCGGCTTGGCGATGCCCTGAAGGATGGGGCCGTAGGCCTCGGCGCCGCCAAAGCGCTGGACGAGCTTGTAGCCGATGTTGCCTGCCTCGAGGTCGGGGAAGACGAGGATGTTGGCGTGGCCGGCGACCTCGGAGCCCGGGGCCTTGAGGTCGGCGACGGACTGGACGAGCGCGGCGTCGAGCTGCAGATCGCCGTCGAGGGCGAGCTCGGGGGCCTTCTCGTTGGCGAGCTTCGTGGCCTCCTGGACCTTCTCGGGCACCTCGCCCTTCGCGGAGCCCTTCGTGGAGAAGGACAGCATGGCAACCTTGGGCTCGACGTCGCCCATGAAGGCCTTCCAGCTGGCGGCGGAGGCGATGGCGATCTCGGAGAGCTCGTCGGCGTTCGGGTCGATGTTCAGGCCGCAGTCGGCGAACATGAGCGTGCCCTCGGCACCGTACTCGGGGGTCTTCGTGCACATGATGAAGAAGGCCGAGACGAGCTTCGTGCCCGGGGCGGTCTTGAGGATCTGCAGGGCCGGGCGCAGCGTGTTGGCCGTGGAGTGGCAGGCGCCGGAGACGAGGCCGTCGGCGTCACCCATCTTGACCATCATGGTGCCAAAGTAGGTGGCATCGTTCATCTGCTCGCGGGCCTGCTCGATGGTCACGCCCTTCTTGGCGCGCAGCTCGGCGAACTTCTCGGCATAGGCCTCGTGCTTCTCGGCGGTCTTGGGGTCGATGACCGTGACGCCCTCGACATCGATCTGGGAGGGGTCGCCCAGGATGATGAGGTTGGCCAGGCCCTCCTCGACGATCTTCTTGGCGGCCTCGATGGTGCGCGGGTCCTCACCCTCGGGCAGGACGATCGTCTTCTTGTCCGCCTTGGCGGCAGACTTCATACGCTGCAGGAAATCGCTCATTTCGCTCCTTTTTTGGCGTTTTACTGGCATCAGGTGACACCGAACCCATTATAGGTTCGCGTGATATAGAATCACCTACAGATTTAGGGACGCACGCGGCCGTGCCTTGGCTGCGTGCGTCACGCGTGAACCGATGAACTGTCGAGAGGATTCGAATGGCTATCGCAAGTGGGCTTCCCGCTGGGTTTAACGCCGACACGTATGACATGATCGTCGTGGGCGCCGGATACGCGGGATCGGTCTGCGCCCGTCGTCTTGCCGAGGCCTGCGGCTTCCGTGTCGCCGTCATCGAGCGCCGCGACCACATCGCCGGCAACGCCTATGACTACGTCGATGACGCCGGCATCCTCGTCCACAAGTACGGTCCGCACATCTACCACACGCAGTCCGATCGCGTCCACCAGTTCCTCTCTCGCTTCACCGAGTGGACGAACTACCAGCACAAGGTGCTCGCCAACATCCACGGCACGCTCATGCCCGTGCCGTTCAACCACAAGAGCCTCAAGCTCGCCTTTGGCGAGGAGCGCGGCGAGGCCCTCTATCGTAAGCTCGTCGAGACGTTCGGCGAGAACAAGAAGGTCCCCATCCTCGAGCTGCGCGAGAAGAACGACCCCGACCTTCAGGAGGTCGCGGACTACGTCTACGAGAACGTCTTCCTCCACTACACGATGAAGCAGTGGGGCACCACGCCCGACCAGGTCGACCCCTCCGTCACGGGACGCGTCCCGGTGTTCGTCGGTGACGACGAGCGCTACTTCCCGCGCGTCGCCCACCAGGGCATGCCGGCCGAGGGCTACACGAAGCTCTTCGAGCGCCTGCTCGACCACGACCTCATCGACGTCTTCCTCGGCGTCGACGTCCGCGACATCCTCATGGTCGACGATGACTACGCAAAGGTCTGCGGCAAGCCCTATGGCGGCGAGATCGTCTACACCGGCCCGCTCGACGAGCTGTTCGGCCTCGACCTCGGCGCGCTGCCGTACCGCACGCTCGACATGGAGTTCGAGACGCTCGACGTCGACCAGTTCCAGCCCGTGGGCACCGTCAACTACACCACGAGCGAGGACTTCACGCGCATCACCGAGTTCAAGAACATGACGGGCCAGGTCGTTCCCGGCAAGACCACGATCATGCGCGAGTACTCCAAGGCCTATACGCCCGAGAGCGGCGAGACGCCCTACTACGCCATTCTCGAGGACGAGAACAAGCAGCTCTACCAGCGCTATCTCGCACGCGTGAGCCGCCTGACGAACTTCCACCCGGTTGGACGTCTTGCCGAGTACCGCTACTACGACATGGACGGTGTCGTCGCCAGCGCGCTCGACCTGTCCGACGAGCTCGTCGCCGCGCACAACTAGCAACCTCGCCGCGCCCCGGATCCTCTCCGGGGCGCGCGCCAAGACAACCAGGACACCCCGTGCGTCGGGGCACCCAGGGAGAGAACCGTGACTACAGGCAAGACCATCACCTTCGGCATTCCGTGCTACAACTCCGCGGAGTACATGGATCACTGCATCTCGTCGATCCTCGAGGGCAGCGACTACGCCGATGACGTCCAGATCGTCGTCGTGGACGATGGCTCCACGAAGGACAACACCTACGAGAAGGCCCTCGAGTGGCAGAACCGCTACCCGAACATCGTGGAGGCGGTGCACCAGGAGAACGGCGGCCACGGCATGGCGGTGCTCGCCGCCCTCGAGCACGCGAAGGGCCTCTACTTCAAGGTCGTGGACTCCGACGACTGGCTCGATGACGACGCCCTCTCCAAGCTGCTCTCGACGCTTCGCGACTTCGAGTGGCGAGACATGCGCGTGGACCTTGTCATCACGAACTACGTCTACGAGCACGTCGAGGACAACACCCAGAACGTCATCGACTACAAGTACGTCCTCAAGCGCAACAAGGTCATCACCTGGGACAAGATCGGCCACTTCAACATGGCCCAGAACCTGCTCATGCACTCGCTGTGCTACCGTACGGACGTCCTGCGTGACGGTGGCGTTCCGATGCCCGCCCACACGTTCTATGTGGACAACATCTACGCCTACGTGCCGCTGCCGCGCTGCAAGACGCTCTACTACCTCGACGTCGACCTCTACCGCTACTTCATCGGCCGCGAGGACCAGTCGGTGAACGAGAAGGTCATGGTGAGTCGCATCGACCAGCAGCTGCGCATCACGCGCATCATGATGGATGCCTACCACCTCTATGACGACATCGAGACGCCCGAGCTGCGCAGCTACATGATTGGCTACTTCACGCTCATGATGGCCGTGTGCTCCGTCTTCTCGCGCATGTCCGACGACCCGGACGCCATGAAGAACTGCGAGGAGCTCTGGGCGCACCTCAAGCAGTACGACAAGCGCATGTACCGCCGCGCGCGCATGGGCATAGTGGGCATCGCGACGAACCTCCCCACGAAGGTCGGCGAGAAGTTCACGCTGGGAATCTATCGCATCGCCTCGAAGCTCGTGAAGTTCAACTAGGGCTGACGCTATCGTCGAAGCCCCCGCCAGGCATCACGAGAACGTCCTCGCGCGCTTTGCGCGCTGCGGAATGTTCTCTTAGATGCCTGGCGGGGGCTTCTTGCGTTGCCGTACTTGTTCGTCAGGGCCGGGCGATGCGGTGGGCCGCGTGAGCTTCGGCTGGGGGCTTGAAGCTGACGGGGTGAGGCGTTTTGCCGGTGGTTATGCCCTGAGCTCCCAGAAGGCGACGGCGGTGGCGGCGGCGACGTTGAGGGAGTCCACGCCGTGCTGCATGGGAATGCGCACGGTCATGTCGCAGGCCTCGATCGTGTCGTTGGCCAGGCCGTCCCCCTCCGTGCCGAACAGCATGGCAAGCTTGTCGATGCCGGCCAGGCGCTCGTCTCCCAGCGAGTAGGAGTCGTCGCGCAGCGCGAGCGCGGCCGTCTTGAAGCCATGCGCACGCAAGAGGCCCATGCCATCGCGCTCGTCATCGGCGGCCGGCCACGATCCCAGACGTCCCCAGGGAACCTGGAACACGGTCCCCATGCTCACGCGCACCGCGCGGCGCACGAGCGGGTCGCAGCAGGTGGGCGTGAGCAGCACGGCGTCGATGCCAAGAGCGGCGGCGCTTCTCATCGCGGCGCCCACGTTCGTGGCGTCCGTCACGCCCTCGAGCACGGCGATGCGGCGGGCGTCGGGCAGGCCGGCGAGCACCTCTCCGGCGCTTCGCTCGAGTGGCCTTCGCATGGCGCACAGCACGCCGCGCGTCACGTTGTAGCCCACGAGCTTGCAGATCTGGTCGTGGGGGAGCACGTAGATGGGCACGCCCTCGCAGGGCTTCACGCTCACGTGGCCGGAGCTCGCGAGCACCTCGCCGCCTCGCGGCAGCGCTAGCACGTCTCGGACGAGGTCCGCCTGCGTCTCGAGCTGGCGCTCCTCGAGCAGAAGCGAGAGCGGCTCCAGACCCTCGCGAATGGCCACACGCACGACCTTCTCGGACTCTGCGACGAGCACGCCGGCGTTCGACTCAAGCCGGCTGCGGAGCTGCCGTTCCGTGAGCCTCGCGTAGACGTCAAGCCTCGGGTCGCTGGCTGAGTCGAGCATGACGATTCCCACGGGTGCCTCCAGACGCCGGGCGGCCGGCAGAGATAATTAGCGTAGCGATGGCGCCCGAGTGGGCGCGGCCATGCGCTACGATACAACATGGACATAGGAATTTGATTGGCCGGGTGCCATCTCGGCCGCGGGGGATCACATGGCGAACAGGTTCGGCGGCCCTAAGGCCGCAAAGGGCAAGCATGCGGCGGGAGCCCATGCCGCGGGTCAGGTTTTTGCGGACCAGGGCGGCGGCGAAGAGGAGAGCAAGGGGAGGGGCGGCAAGGTCGCCCTCATCGTGGCGGCCGTAGTCATCGGCCTCGTCGCGCTCGTCTACCTGCTGGGTGCCCTCACGTTCTCCTTCGTCTTCATGCCCGGCACCACGGTCGATGGTGCGGACGTCTCGCTCAAGTTCGCCTCCGAGGTGGCCGCGGACAAGTCGGCCGGCATCTCCGCCTTCCAGTCCCAGGTCGTGGGAGACAGCTTCAGCCTCACCGTGCGCGGCCAGGACGTCGACCTCGCGTTTGACAAGGACGCCTACGCGAGCTCACTCATCGCGCAGCAGCATGCCTTTGTCTGGCCGCTCCACATTGCCGAGCGACACGAGCTTCAGAGCGACGGCGGCGCCACGTTCGACTCCGACAAGCTCGCCGAGCTCCTCGGCTCCGCCATCGAGGAGTACAACGCGAGCGCCACGCAGCCCACGAACGCCACGATCGCCTTTGACGACAAGACCCAGCAGTACGCCGTCACCCCCGAGCAGGTGGGAACGGCCCTCGACAAGGACGCCACGCTCGAGCTTGTGGGCAACGGCCTCAAGGGCCTCTCGCGCAGGATCACGCTTGACGACTCCTGCCTGTCCCAGCCCACGGTGACCTCCGACGACGCCGCGCTTGCCACGGCGGCCCAGAACGCCAACCGCTTCATGACGGCAGACATCCCGCTCACCCTGAACGGGCAGGCGGCCGGGGAGGTCACGCGCGCCCAGATCTCCTCGTGGATCACGCTCGACGAGAACCTCAACGCCACACTCGACGATGCCAAGCTCGGCGAGTGGCTCAAGACCGAGGTAGCCGCAAAGTACGACACCCGCGGCGCCGCGAGAACCTACACGCGCCCGGACGGCAAGGTCGTGACGCTCGATGCCACGGGCTCCAACCACTGGGACGACGCCTACGGCTGGGTCACGGACGAGGACGCCCTCGCGACTGCGCTCAAGCAGGCCGTCGAGGCGGGCTCGACGGCCGCCATCGAGATTCCCACGAAGGGCAGCGCCCAGGCAGCTCCGGACGCCGGTCTCAAGGACTGGGGCAACCGCTACATCGACATCGACCTGGCCGAGCAGCACGTCCGCATGTACGACGACTCGGGCGCCCTCGTCTGGGAGAGCGACTGCGTCACCGGCGACCACGCCCAGGGCCATGACACCCCCACGGGCGTCTACACCCTCAACAGTTACCGCGCCTCCGGAAACGTCGAGCTGCGCGGTGCCATCGACCCTGCCACCAACGAGCCCGAGTACATCAGCCACGTGAGCTACTGGATGCCGTTCATCGGCAACTCCTGGGCCCTGCATGACGCCAGCTGGCGCAGCCGCTTTGGCGGTGACATCTACCAGTACGCCGGGAGCCACGGCTGCGTGAACCTTCCCGCTGACAAGGCCGCCGAGCTGTACAACCTTTGCAGGGTCGGCGACGTTGTGGTCGTCCACAACTAGGCCATAAGCCCCCTCTTGCCCTCAGGCGCCCGCTCGCTGCTGCGTGCGGGCGTTTCTGTGTCTGCCTGGTTGACCACGGAAACGTGTACATTTGATGGTGTCCTCGATTTGGCCGCCGCCGGGTCTACGATGGCAGGACGACCGCGACCGAAAAGGGGCGTCATGACACCTGCCATGCGCGACGACCAACGCGCCAAGTACCTCACGCTTCTGTCCGAAAAGTTCCCGACGTGCCAGGCCGTCTACACCGAGGTCATCAACCTCGAGGCGATCCTCAACCTGCCGAAGGCCACCGAGCACTTCATCTCCGACGTCCATGGCGACTGCGAGCAGTTCGACCACATCATCAACAACTGCTCGGGTGTCATTCGTGAGCGCGTGCGCTCGGTGTTTCGCCACAGGCTCACGCCTGGCGAGCAGGCCGAGCTGTGCACGCTCATCTACTACCCGGACGAGAAGCTCAGGCGCATGGCGGACGCTCGCCTCGACACCCCCGCGTGGTACCGCGAGTCCCTTGCGCGCCTCGTCGAGCTCGCCCGCTACCTCTCCGACGCCTACACCCGCTCGAAGGTCCGCAAGGCCATGCCCGTGGCCTACGCCTACATCATCGACGAGCTGCTCCACGCAAGTCCGGGTGAGGCATCGAGTCGCGCCGCCTACCACGCGCGCATCGTGGACTCCATCATCGAGACGGGAAGCGTCTGCGACTTCATCCGCAGCCTCGCCGCGCTCATCAAGCGCCTCGCCGTCGACCACGTGCACGTGGTGGGGGACCTCTACGACCGCGGGGCCCACGGGGACGCCATCGTCGACAGGCTCATGGCCTACCACTCGCTCGACATCCAGTGGGGCAACCACGACATCTGCTGGATGGGGGCTGCGGCCGGCTCGGAGGCGTGCGTGGCCACGGTCGTGCGCAACTGCGTCCACTACCAGACGCTCGACATCCTCGAGGGCTCCTACGGCATCTCCCTGCGCGAGCTGGCGCTCTTTGCCGAGAAGGCCTATGCGGAGGGCGACGCCCTCACCCCGTGCGAGAAGGCCATCTCGGTCATCATGCTCAAGCTCGAGGGCCAACTCGTCTCGCGTCGGCCCGAGTTCGACATGGCAGACCGGCTCCTGTTGGGCGGCATCGACGCGGCCTCTGGCACCGTTCGCATCGGCGAGCGTGTCTATGAGCTCGTCACGCGCGACTTTCCCACGCTCGACCCCGCCCATCCCTACGAGCTCACGGCCGGGGAACGCCTCGTCGTGGACGGGCTCGTCGAGAGCTTCACCCACAGCCGCCGGCTGCGCCGCCACGTGGACTTCCTGTACGAGAAGGGCTCGATCTACCTTGCGTACAACAACAACCTGCTGTTCCATGGGTGCGTCCCCATGCGCTCGGACGGCAGTTTCCGGCCCATCCGCGTGGGAGGTCGCCACATCGCCGGGCGCGCCTACCTCGACGCGTGCGACCGCATGGCGCGCATCGCCTGGCACGAGCGCACGCCCGAGGCGCTCGACTGGATGTGGTACCTGTGGTGCGGGCTGGGCTCGCCCCTGAGCGGTCGCACGATGAAGACGTTCGAGCGCACGTTCGTCAAAGACCGCTCGACCTGGACGGAGGAGCAAGATCCCTACTTCGAGCTCTCGTGCGAGGCCGGCGCCTGCGAGCACGTGCTCGCGGAGTTCGGTCTCACGGGGACGAGCGCCCACATCATCAACGGCCACACGCCCGTGGCGCGATCGAGCGGCGAGAGCCCCGTGCGCGGCGGTGGCAGGCGGCTCGTCATCGACGGGGGCTTCTGCCGCGCCTACCACTCAAAGACCGGAATCGCCGGCTACACGCTCATCGTCGACGCCCAGGGCATGCGCATCAAGGCGCACCGTCCCTACGAGGCCATCGGCGACGTCGTGGCGGACCGCGGCGACATCTACTCCGACGATGACCAGCTCGAGACGAACGAGCGCCCCCTCATCGTGGCCGACACTGACACCGGTGCCCACATCCGCTCCCAGATTGACGACCTCACGGCACTGCTCGATGCCTATCGCACGGGCGACCTGCCGGAACGGGGGAGGGCATAGGGTTTTCCGGACGGCTGAAATTAGTCGCATCCCTTGGGTATCCTTGGCAGTACAAGAGCCCGTCGGGCGCGCTACCTGCGCGGCCGTGGGCTCACGACGCAAGGACAGGGAATGGACAACAAGAAGAAACGACAGTCGATGATCCTGTATGTGATCATCGCGATCGCGGGCATCATCGCGCTCAACTCGGTGGTCTACCCGAGCATCGAGCGTGCCACGGTCAAGGACGTCAGCTACAGCGAGTTCATCGACATGGTCGATGACGACCAGGTCTCGGAGGTCTCGCTTGACACGGGCTCGGGCAAGATCACGTTCACGTCCAAGAGCGACGGATCCGTGACGTATCGCACGAACGAGTGGCCCAGCGACGACACGCTCGCCGAGCGCCTCAACAAGCACAACGTCACCTACTCGGCCCAGATCGCGGACCAGAGCTCGGGAATCTGGACCTACATGCTGCTCGTCTATGGCGTCCCCATCCTCCTCGCCATCGCGGGCGGCATATGGCTCAACCGCCGCATGAAGAAGGCCATGGGCGGCGACGGCCCCTCCATGAACTTTGGCGGCGGCGGCTTTGGCATGGGCGGTGGCCTGGGCAAGAGCCACGCCAAGGAGGTCAAGGGCGAGGAGACCGGCGTCCGCTTTGCCGACGTCGCGGGGCAAGACGAGGCCAAGGAGTCGCTGCAGGAGATCGTCGGCTTCCTCAAGAACCCCGGCAAGTACAACGAGATCGGCGCTCGCTGCCCGCGTGGCGCGCTGCTCGTGGGCCCTCCTGGCACGGGCAAGACGCTGCTCGCGAAGGCCGTCGCCGGTGAGGCGGGCGTGCCGTTCTTCCAGATTGCGGGCTCGGAGTTCGTCGAGATGTTCGTCGGCCGCGGCGCCGCAAAGGTGCGAGACCTCTTCAAGCAGGCCAAGGAGAAGGCCCCCTGCATCATCTTCATCGATGAGATCGACGCCGTGGGCAAGAAGCGCGATGGCTCGCTCAACTCCAACGACGAGCGCGAGCAGACGCTCAACCAGCTGCTCTCCGAGATGGACGGCTTCGACAACCAGAAGGGCATCGTCGTGCTCGCGGCGACGAACCGTCCCGAGTCGCTCGACCAGGCGCTGCTGCGCCCGGGCCGCTTCGACCGTCGCATCCCCGTCGAGCTCCCCGATCTCGCCGGCCGTGAGGCCATCCTCAAGATCCACGCCAACGACGTCAAGATGGAGCCCGGCATCGACCTGGGCGTCATCGCCCGCTCGACTCCCGGTGCCTCCGGCGCAGACCTTGCGAACATCATCAACGAGAGCGCCCTGCGCGCCGTGCGCTTTGGCCGCAAGCGCGTGAGCCAGGAGGACCTCGTCGAGTCCGTCGACGTCGTCATCGCCGGCGAGAAGAAGAAGTCCACGGTGCTGTCCGAGCACGAGAAGGAGGTCGTCTCCTACCACGAGACCGGCCACGCCATCGTCGCGGCCGCCCAGAAGGGTTCGGCTCCCGTCTCCAAGATCACGATCGTGCCGCGCACGAGTGGCGCGCTCGGCTTCACGATGCAGGTCGAGGAGGACGAGCACTTCCTCACGACGCGCCAGGAGGCCAAGAACAAGATCGCGGTGCTGTGCGGTGGTCGAGCCGCCGAGGAGCTCATCTTCGGCGAGATGACCACCGGTGCGAGCAACGACATCGAGAAGGCCACGAGCATCGCGCGCGCCATGGTGACCCAGTACGGCATGTCCGACAAGTTCGGCATGGTCGCGCTCGGCCAGCAGCGCAACCGCTACCTTGGCGGCGGCGCCGAGCTCACGTGCTCGGAGGGCACGGCTCAGCAGATCGACGCCGAGGTCCAGCGTCTCGTCGAGGAGGGCCACCAGCAGGCCATCGACACGCTCAAGGCTCATCGCTTCAAGTTGCATGAAATCGCCCACTACCTCCAGAAGAAGGAGACGATCACGGGCGACGAATTCATGAACATGCTCACCCGTGACGATGGGTTCGCGCCCACGCTGCCCAAGACGCAGTAGGGAATCGATCCCGCCGGGGCCCTGGGGCCTCTTCGGACGTCCTCGCAGATGAGGCTGACTTGCTTAGTGAGGCAACTGGCTGCTGCGGATTGTCCTCTGAGGACCCCAGGGCCCCTTCTGTTTCGTAGCCGCTGCGTTTTGTCGTCTGGGCGCGAGCCCCTCGCGCTGGCTCGCGGGCTGAGGTGGGGGCCAAGCGAGGCTTCCGTGCTTCTGGGCGCGAGCCTCCGCGCTGGCTCGCGGGCTTGGTGGGGGATTGATGCGAGTTTGTGTCGGGCCGGGATGTTTTCGTCGTCCCGTGCTACCATAGGCGCTCGAAAAGCTGTGATGGGGACGAGTAGCTTGGCTACGCGGTCGAAAGCGAGCGGGGTTGGTGAGAGCCCGCGGCCGTGCCCAGGCGAATATCACCCCGGAGCCTTGGCCCCAACGGGCGCGCAAGCGCCTCAGTAGACGCCAACGGGCATGGCCGCCGTCATGGGCCAGCCGAGTAAGGCGAGATTCTCGTCCGCTGGGTGGTTAGCGAATCGTCGCGGCACATGCCGCATCCATGGCGCTTCGTCCCGGCGGTCGGGGCGGGCGCTTTTTTCGTGCGAATGCGGACCCCACGTCCGCGGCGTGCGGGCGCTCGGCGGATGCGGGGAAGGCCCCCGCGAAAGGAGCGGCAAGGAATTGGCAAACGAGTTCAAGAAGACGATGAACCTCCCGTCCACGAGCTTCCCGATGAGGGCAAGCCTCGCGACGCGTGAGCCCGAGCGCCTCAAGGTGTGGCGCGAGAACAACGTCTACGAGATGGCGCGCAAGAAGAACGCCGGCCACGACAAGTTCGTGCTGCACGACGGCCCCCCGTATGCCAATGGCCCGATCCACATCGGCCATGCCATGAACAAGGTCTCCAAGGACATCATCAACCGCTATTGGATGATGCAGGGCCGCGACGTGCCCTACGTCCCCGGCTGGGACTGCCACGGCCAGCCCATCGAGCACAAGGTCGAGGAGAAGGTCGGCACCAAGAAGTTCAACGAGATGCCCGCCGCCGAGATCCGCGAGATGTGCAACAAGTTCGCCGTCGAGAACATCGAGCTTCAGAAGTCCGGCTTCCGTCGCCTGGGCGTGCTTGCCGACTGGGACCACCCCTACCTCACGCTCTACCACCAGCATGATGCCGCCGACATCGAGGTCTTCAAGGCGATGTTCGACAAGGGCATGGTCTATCGCGGCCACAAGCCCGTGCACTGGTGCACGCACTGCCACACGGCCCTCGCCGAGGCAGAGATCGAGTATGGTGACGAGGTCAGCCCCGCCATCTTCGTTCGCTTCGAGATGACCACCACCCCTGCCGGACTCGAGGCCTGGGCGGGCAAGCTCTTCGTCGACATCTGGACGACGACCCCGTGGACCCTTCCCGCGGATGACGCCGTCATCCTGCACCCGGAGGCCACCTACGTGGCGGTCGTCCATGACGGCGCCGCCGAGCTCATGGCCGAGGCCCTCGTCGAGCGCGACTGCGCCAAGTTCGGCTACGAGGACGTCGAGCTCGTCCGTGACGAGAACGGCGAGCCCTGGCGCATGACGGGCGAGCAGCTCTGCCACAACAAGTACAAGCAGCCGATCTTTGGCGACCAGGGCGTCGAGGGCGAGTTCATCTACGCCGACTACGTCACGCTCGACGACGGCACGGGCATCGTCCACTCCGCGCCTGGCCACGGCGTGGACGACTACAACGCCGGCTGCAGGTTCGGCATCCCCGTGGTCATGCCCGTCGACGACGACGGCCGCTTCTACGCGGGCGACGAGATGGGCACGGGCGGTCCGTGGTCCGGCATGGAGGTCAACGAGGCCAACCCCAAGATCATCGAGTGGCTCCGCGAGCGCGGCATGCTCATCCTGCACGAGGACATCAACCACAGCTACCCGCACTGCTGGCGCTGCCACCAGCCGGTGCTGTTCCGTGCCACCGACCAGTGGTTCATCTCCATGGACAAGACGGGCCTGCGCGCCGAGGCGCTCGACACGATCGAGAACAAGGTCGCCTGGTACCCCGAGCATGCCAAGAACCGCATCGGCGCCATGGTCGAGGGCCGTCCGGACTGGTGCATCTCGCGTCAGCGTAACTGGGGCGTGCCCATCCCGAGCTTCACGTGCGAGGACTGCGGCGAGACCATCGTGAACGACGCCACGCTCGACGCCGTCATCAAGCTCTTCCACGAGAAGGGCTCCGATGCCTGGTTCACCGACAAGCCCGAGGACTACCTGGGCGAGGCCTGCGTCTGCCCCAAGTGCGGCGGTCACCACCTCAAGGCCGGCAAGGACATCCTCGACGTCTGGTGGGACTCCGGCGTCTCCTGGAAGGCCGTCTGCGAGTTCCGCGACGAGCTCCAGTACCCGGCCGACATGTACCTCGAGGGCTCCGACCAGCACCGCGGCTGGTTCCAGAGCTCGCTGCTCACCTCGCTGGGAGCCAACGACATCGCCCCGTACAAGGCGGTCGTCTCCCAGGGCTTCACGCTCGACGGCCAGGGCCGCAAGATGAGCAAGTCGCTCGGCAACGTCATCGACCCCAACAAGGTCTGCGCCGAGATGGGTGCCGACATCCTACGCCTGTGGGTGGCCTCCACCGACACGAGCCACGACGTCGCCGTCGACCACGAGATCCTCGCGCGTACCTCCGACGCCTACCGCCGCTTCCGCAACACGTTCCGCTTCCTGCTCGGCGAGCTCGAGGGCCAGTTCGATCCCGAGCGCGACCTCGTGCCCGTCGCCGACATGGAGACCTATGACCGCCTCGTGCTCGCGCGTGCCTGCGAGATGCACGAGAAGGTAAGCGAGGCCTACGCAGGCTACCGCTTCTACCAGGTCTATCGCGCGCTGTACGACTTCGTCGTCACCGAGCTTTCCAACGGCTACCTCAACGCCACGAAGGACCGCATGTACTGCGACGAGCCTGGCGCCAAGAGCCGCCGCAGCGCCCAGACGTGCTGGTACTACCTGCTCGAGATGCTCCTGCGCGACCTCCAGCCCATCCTGTCGTTCACGACCGACGAGGTCATGGCGCACCTTCCCGAAAGCGCCCGTGACGGCCAGGAGTTCGCCGCCCTGCTCGACTGGTGGCAGGCTCCCCTCACGCACGACGAGGTTGCCGAGCTGCTGGGCGAGTACAACGTGATGCTCGAGGCCCGCGGCGCCTTCACCAAGGCGAACGAGGCGGCCCTTGCCGCCGGCATCGTCTCCGAGAAGACGAGCCAGGCCACGCGCTGCGTCCTCACGCTCCCGGCCGAGCAGCTCGAGCTCGTCCGTGGTGCCGAGGGCATGCTCGCCGAGGCCTTCATCTGCTCCGAGGTCGAGCTCGCCGCTGGCGACGAGCTCTCCTGCGAGGTGCTGCCCGCTAACGGCGAGAAGTGCCCGCGCTGCTGGAACTGGCGTCCGCTTGGCGCGGACGGCCTGTGCTGCCGTTGCAGCCACGCCGTCGCCGCGGCCGGCAAGGCGGAGTAGCCCGTGGCCGGCAATCGCCGCATAGCCGCGTTTGGCGGGGTCGCCGCGCTCGCCGTCGTGCTCGACCAGGTCTCCAAGGCCTGGGCGCGCACGGCGCTTGCCGGCGGCCCCGTGCCTCTTGTTCCCGGCGTGC
Source organism: uncultured Parolsenella sp. (assembly GCA_934668375.1). Lineage (GTDB taxonomy): Bacteria > Actinomycetota > Coriobacteriia > Coriobacteriales > Atopobiaceae > Parolsenella. Next base: position 84,520 of record CAKUNF010000001.1, read on the forward strand.
TCGACCTCTCGCTCGTCATGAACACGGGCGCGGCCTTCTCGCTTGGCGAGGGCAGGCAGTGGCTGTTCGTGCTGCTCGCGCTCGTAATCTGCATTGGCGCCTGCGCGTGGGTCGTCCGCGAGCGAGAGATGCCGGCGTCTGTCGCGGCCGCGCTCGGTGCCGTCGCGGGCGGCGGTGTCGGCAACCTCATCGACCGCGTCGCCGCCGGCCAGGTCACGGACTTCTTCGCGACGGCGTTCATCGACTTCCCCGTCTTCAACGTCGCCGACATCTTCGTGACCTGCGGCGTCGTCATCGCCCTCGTGCTCGTGTGGCGCTGGGACGCATCGCGCGATGAGGCCGGGTCGGGCGAGGGGAGGGGCGAGGCGTGAGCCGCAGAGTCGTCAACCTCCTCGTGGACCCTGCCTCTGACGGAACCCGTCTCGACGCCTTCCTTGCGAGCGGTCCCGACATGCCGTCGCGCTCCGCCTGCGCCAAGCTCGTGGAGCGCGGCCTCGTGACGATCAACGAGACGCCGGCGACCTCAAAGAGCGAGAAGGTCCTGCTCGGGGACCGTGTGCGTGCCACCGTCGAGGAGGCCGAGCCGCTCGTCCCCGAGGGAGGGCTTGCCCCAAACCCCTACATCGACCTCGACATTCGCTACGAGGACGAGCACCTCATCGTGCTCTCCAAGCAGGCGGGGCTCGTGTGCCACCCGAGTCCCGGGCATGTGGACGACACGCTTGCCAACGCGCTTGTCGCCCACTGTGGCTTGGCGCACCTCGGTATGCTCCAGGGCGAGGACCGCCCCGGCATCGTGCATCGTCTCGACATGGACACGAGCGGCCTCATGCTCGCCGCCAAGGACGACGCCACCCAGAAGGCGCTCCAGGACCTCATCCGCCTGCGCACGCTCGACCGCCGCTACGTGACGCTCGTCTGGGGCTATGTCGCCGCGGACTCGGGCACCATCGACACGGGTATCGCTCGCTCCACGCGAGACCGCATCCGCATGGCCGTCTCGGACGACCCCGGTGCGCGTGAGGCCATCACGACCTTCCGCGTGCTCGAGCGCTTCGAGGCGGGCCGTCGCGACGAGGGCTACACGCTGCTGGAGTGCCACCTCTACACGGGGCGCACGCACCAGATTCGCGTCCACATGCGCCATATCAACCATCAGGTCATCGGAGACCCGCTGTACGGCAGGGGAGACCTCGCCCAGAACCTGGGGCTTGCCAGGCAGTTCCTCCACTCCTGGAGCGTCGCGTTCGCCCACCCCGTCTCGGGAGAGACGATAGAGCTTCGCGATACGCTGCCCGATGACCTCCGGGCTGTACTAGAATCGCTCGAAAACCGCTCCATGGGTCGCACGGAGGCGGGGGAGCACATCGTTCCCCTGCTCCTCGGCCGGGGGTGAGGCGGGGACTGCGCTTCGACCCCTTGCCTCATTCGCATGACGGCAGGTCCTGACACCAACTACCGCGAGAGGGCTCTTCGTGGAATTCAATCGCCTGGGCATCACGCCCATCGTCGTTTTCAACTTCATCATCTGGCTTTTCTTCACGTTTGCCTACCTGTACCAGGCGCTCTACATCCTCGTGACATGGCGTCGCGGCGAGGTAAAGCTTCCGCCCGCCAAGAAGAACCACCGCTATGCCTTCTTCATCGCGGCGCACAACGAGGAGAGTGTCATCGCAAACCTCGTGAAGTCCATCAAGGAGCAGGACTATCCCTCCGAGCTCATCGACGTGTTCGTCGTGGCGGACGCCTGCACGGACCGCACGGCCAAGGAGGCCCGCCGCGCCGGCGCCATCGTCTACGAGCGCAACGACCTCGCGCGCAAGGGCAAGAGCTGGGTGCTCGACTACGGCTTCGACCGCATCCTCAACGAGTATCCGGGCAAGTACGAGGCGTTCTTCGTCTTCGACGCGGACAACCTGCTTTCCCCGGGCTACGTGACCGAGATGAACAAGCTCTTTGACCAGGGATTTCTCGTGGGTACGAGCTACCGCAACTCCAAGAACTTCGACTCGAGCTGGGTGAGCTCGGCCTACGCGCTGTGGTTTTTGCGCGAGGCCAAGTTCCTCAACAACTCGCGCATGCTGTGCGGCACGGGCTGCGCCATCTCCGGCTCGGGATGGATGGTCTCCTCGCGCATCATCCAGGGCATGCACGGCTGGGACTTCCACACACTCACCGAGGACATCCAGTTCTCCACGTTCTGCGCGGCCAACGGCATCCGCATCGGCTACGCCCCGGCGGAGTTCTATGACGAGCAGCCCCTCACCTTCAAGGCGTCCTGGACGCAGCGCATGCGCTGGACCAAGGGCTTCTACCAGGTGTTCTTCTCCTACGTGGGAGACCTCATCCATGGCGTGCGCAAGAAGCGCTTCGGCTCCTACGACATGCTCATGACGATTGCTCCCGGCAACATCCTCACGATCGTGTCGGCTCTCGTCAACAGCGCCTACCTCATCATCGGTTCTCTCTCGCACGGCTTCCTTGCCACGCAGAACGAGATCTCCATGGCCGTGGGGTCGCTGTTCATGACGTTCGGCTCCATGTACGTCACGTTCTTCGTCCTTGCCGTCATCACGACCATCTCCGAGCGCAAGCACATCCACTGTCGCAAGGGCAGGCGCTGGCGCGTCGTCACGAACCTCTTCACGTTCCCGCTGTTCATGATGACCTACATCCCCATCAACGTCGCGGCGCTTTTCATGAAGGTCGAGTGGGTCCCCACGAAGCATACGGTCTCCATGTCGATGGAGGACATGGCCGGGGAGCAGCAGTGACGGGCGCAATGCCCCCGCGCGCTTGCGCGGCTTGCGACGCCTCTCCATATCAGCCAATTTGTTTGGGGTATGTAAAATAAGTGGTTGGCTACGTTAGGTTACTGGTTGGCAAGACCGTTCAAGGCATTTGTTAAGTAATTGGTTGACTAGAAGCTCGGCTCAAGGTCATCGGTTGTAAAATACATGGTTGGAAATTTCTTTTCGTAGGGAGGTCCGACCATGGCCGACAAGACCGCGTTCGACTACGTGAACGAGATATGGGGCATCGCGAACTACGTGCGCGACGTGATCCGCCCCGCCGACTACAACAAGCTCATCCTTCCCTTCGCGGTGCTGAGGCGCTTCGAGTGCGCACTCGAGCCCACCCGCGCCGCCGTCTGCAGGCAGGTCGCCAAGGGGACCTGGGAGGACGACGACCCGAAGTACTGCGCCCTGTCGGGCCACTGCTTCTACAACGTGACAAGCTTCACGCTGTCTAACCTCGGCGCTACGAAGACCTGCGACGCCCTCATGGCCTACGTCAACGGCTTCTCCGTGAACGCTCGCGAGGTCCTCCAGCGCTTCGAGATGCGCCAGACCTGTGAGAAGCTCGACGAGAAGGGCATGCTCTACGAGGTCTGCACACGCTTCGCCGGGTTTGACCTCGGCCCCGAGGCGGTCTCCGACCGCATGATGACCGACATCTACGAGCACCTCATCCAGCGCTACGGCGAGGAGATCTCGCAGGACGCCGAGGACTTCATGACGCCGAAGGACGTCGCCCGCCTCGCCACGACCCTGCTGTTCGCCAACGAGGACACCCTGCTCAACGCCGACGCCGGCGACATCCGCACCCTCTACGACGGCAGCTGCGGCACCTGCGGCTTCATCTGCGACGCGCTCGACCAGCTCGACGAGTGGCACGACAGGGGGCACTTCAAGAGCCCCACCAAGATCGTGCCCTACGGCCAGGAGCTCGAGGACGCGACCTGGGCGATGGGCAAGGCCGCGCTCATGCTGCGCAACATCGCCGGCGGCTCGGGCGACGTACTCGACCAGATGAACGACCTCTCGGCGGGCATCATGCTCGGCGACACCCTCGACGACGACAAGTTCGAAGGCCGCACCTTCAACTACCAGCTCACCAACCCGCCCTACGGCAAGGAGTGGAAGAAGGAGAAGGACGCCGTCCTCGAGGAGATGGCCCGAGGCTTCGGCGGCAGGTTCGGCGCCGGCAAGCCCGACATCGACGACGGAAGCATGCTGTTCATGCAGAACGTCGCGGCGAAGATGGCCCCGCTCGAGGAGGGCGGCGGCAAGGCGGCCATCGTGCTCTCCGGGTCACCGCTCTTCAACGGGGACGCGGGAAGCGGACCGTCGAGCATCCGACGGTGGCTCTTCAGCGAGGACCTCGTCGACTGCATCGTCAAGCTGCCGACCGAGATCTTCTACCGCACGGGCATCGCCACCTACATCTGGGTGCTCAACAACCACAAACCCGACAATCGGAAGGGATACGTCCAGCTCATCGACGCCTCAGAGGAGAGGGTGCCGCTCCGCAAGAGCCAGGGGAACAAGCGCTACGAGATCGGCGAGGACCAGGCCGCGTGGGTCGTCCGCACCTACGTGGACGGCCACGACCACGGGAAGTCGGTCGTCGTCCCGGTCGAGGACTTCATGTACCGCAAGGTGACGACCCAGCGACCGCTGCGCGTCGCCATCGAGCCGGACACATCCAGGCTCGACGAGCTATTCTCCCTCAGCAAGCCCATGGAGAAGCTGACCGAGGCCAGCCGCGACGCCATTCGGAGATGGGCCGATGAGAACGAGGGCGAGTCGCTCTCCTACGGGCAGCTCCTCAAAGACATGGACGGCCTCTTCAAGGAGCTCGGGAGCCCGAAGCCCCAGAAGGGGAAGCTCATCGAGACCTTTGTGAAGGTATTCGGGCGTCGTGACCCTACCGCTGAGCCGGCCGTCGACGCCAAGGGGAACCCTGTTTTCGACCCAGAGCTCAAGGACTTTGAGAACGTGCCTATCGGTATGGGCATCGATGAGTATATGTCCACTGAGGTCCTTCCCTATGCCCCGGACGCCGTCGTGGACGGGTCCGTCACCGACGAGCCGAAGTTCGACGGCAAGACCGGGCTTACAACCAACCCGCTCGGCGACGGGAAGGTCGGTGTGGTCGGGACATCCGTCTCGTTCAACAGGTACTTCTACAAGTACGAGAAGCCGCGTGAGCCTGAGGTCATCGCCAAGGAGATCCTCGAGCTTGAGGACGGCCTCGGCTCGCTCATGAGGGGGTTCCTGGCATGAGAGAAATGAAGGATAGCGGCGTCGAGTGGATTGCCGAAGTTCCGGAGGAATGGGAAGTAGCACCGATAAAGGCAAGTGTCTCCATAGGACACGGCTCTGACCCAGTCTTAACTGGCGATGTCCCAGTTTGGGGTAGCGGCAATGAGCCCTTTAAAACCTGCGGCGAGTACAAGGACGGTCCGACCGTGCTCCTCGGTCGAAAGGGGACGCTCGATTGTCCACAACTTGTAACTGGCCGCTATTGGAATGTCGATACGGCTTTCGATACAAAGATTGTAGACAGAAAACTGGATTTGAAGTTCTTCTATTACACAGCAATCTGCGTTGACATCAAGCCGTACATGACCAACACGGCTAAGCCGAGTATGACCCAATTTGATTGGGGAAATTCGAGGATCCCCCGGCCCCCATTGTTCGAGCAGCGTCGGATCGTCTCCTACCTCGACGAACGCTGCGCAGCCATCGACGAGGACGTCGCGAAGCGCCGCGAGGTCATCGAGAAGCTCGGGGAGTACAGGAAGTCCCTCATCGCGCATGTCGTGACGAAGGGGCTCGACCCAAACGCCGAGATGAAGGACAGCGGCGTCGAATGGATCGGCGAAGTGCCGACAAGCTGGCGTCTTACGAAGATAGGCCAGGTTTATGACCTGCGTAACACGAAAGTCAGCGATTACGACTACGAGCCTTTGTCTGTGACAATGCAGGGCATCGTTCCCCAGCTCGATACCGCTGCGAAGACTGATGCGCATGATGACAGAAAACTGGTCAAAGAGGGGGACTTTGTAATCAACAGCAGGTCTGACAGGCGCGGCTCCTGTGGGATAGCTAGACAGGATGGATCCGTCTCCCTTATCAATACGGTGCTTATACCACGAGAAAGTATGGAGCCTCGTTTTTATGATTGGCTGTTCCACGCGTCCGTTTTCGCCGACGAGTTCTACAAGAATGGGCATGGAATCGTAGATGATCTTTGGACTACTAAGTGGTCAGAGATGAAGGGCATAACGATTGTCGAGCCCCCTATAGACGTACAAGCTTCTATCGCCGACTTCCTCGACAAGCGCTGTGCTGCCATCGACGAGGCGATATCGCGCCAGGAGCAGCTCATCGAGAAGCTCGGTGAGTACCGCAGGTCCATCATCCACCACGCCGTCACCGGCAAGATCGACTGCACGGAGGCATAGCCATGACACGGGTCGACACTCACTACACGAGCAGGCCTGCGACCGCCGTCGAGTACAGCGGGAGGCGCAAGATCCACCAGGAGGACGCCTTCGAGCGCTACATCTCGCGAAAGGTCGCCGGTCTCGCCGACTCGGGCTGGGAGCTCTCTCCCGACGACACGGGCTTCGACGCGAACGACGCCCTCGTCTTCGACGACTTCGTCGCCTGGCTCGAGAGGACCGCCCCCGAGAAGCTCGACAAGATGCGCCGCGAGAAGGGCTCCCGCTGGGTCGACCAGCTGAGGCGCGCCCTCGTCAAGAGCCTCGAGAGGAACGGCACCGTCCTCACGCTCCGCAAGGGCTTCCAGATGGCCGGCTACCAGACCATCGAGTGCATGGCGGGCTACCCCGACGACGAGCGCGTTCCCGGCGCGCGGGAGCACTACGACGCGAACATCCTGCGCTTCATGCACCAGGTCCACTACCAGACCGCGGGGAGCAAGTCGCTCGACTTCGCGCTGTTCGTCAACGGCATCCCCGTCGCCACCGGCGAGGTCAAGACCGAGCTCACCCAGACGGTGCGCGACGCGATCGACGAGTACGCCGACGACCGCAAACCGATAGAGCCCGACGGAGGCAGGAAGAACCCCCTGCTCATGTACAAGCGCGGCGCGGTCGTGCACTTCGCCGTGTCCGAGGACGAGGTCTGGATGTGCACGAACCTCGGTCCTTTCCCGAGCAGATCGGCAAGGCCCCGCTTCCTCCCGTTCAATCTGGGACGAGACGGCGGCGCGGGCAACCCCGACGCACCGGAGGGCGAATACAGGACCCACTACCTGTGGGACACCATCCTCCAGCGCGACAACTGGCTGTCCATCTTCGACCGGTTCGTCTTCGAGGAGGTCGAGGACAGGCAGGACGCGACCGGGCGCTGGCGCAAGTCGGCCACGCAGATCTTCCCGCGCTACCACCAGTTCGACGCCGAGAGGAAGGTCCTGGCCGATGCGAGGGAGCACGGGCCTGGCCGACGCTACCTCATCGAGCACTCGGCCGGCTCGGGCAAGACGGAGACGATCTCATGGGCCGCGCACGACCTCGCGAGGCTCCGCCGCGACGACGGCGAGAAGATGTTCTCGAGCGTCGTCGTCGTCACCGATAGGCTGTCGCTCGACCAGAACATCAAGAAGACGATCTCCCAGCTCTCAAAGGTGACCGGGCAGGTCGTCATGATCGGCCGCGACGAGCGGGGCAACGCCGTGACGGACGGCTCCAAGAGCTCCCAGCTCGTGGAGGCCCTGCGCCAGAAGAGGGAGATCGTCGTCGTGACCATCCAGACGTTCCTCTACGCCTGGCCGGACATAGCCGCGCTTCCCGAGCTCGCCGGCGCCGGCTTCGCCGTCATCGTCGACGAGGCCCACAGCTCCCAGGAGGGCAGCAGCGCCGCGTCCCTCAAGACCGCCTTCAACGCCGCGGCGGACAAGCTGAAGTTCGAGAGGATGCTCGACTTCGACGACGACTCGGACGACGAGTCGGTCATGGACGCCTACTTCGCGCAGATGCAGGCGAGCAACCTGATGCCGCCGAACGTCTCATTCCTCGCGTTCACAGCGACCCCCAAGGCCGAGACGAAGACCCTCTTCGGAACCCCGACCGGCAAGGAGGACGAGGACGGCAACCCCGTCATGGGCAGCTTCCACCTCTACCCGATGCGCCAGGCGATCGATGAGGGCTACATCATCGACCCCATCACGGGCTACGTGCCCCTGAGGACGCTCTCGAGGATCGAGGACGAGTCCGAGGGCGCCGACGACAGGCTCGTGGACGAGCGCAGGGCCAAGAGGAAGATCGCCAAGTGGAGGTCGCTCCACCCTACGAACGTCATGGAAAAGGCCAAGTGGATCATCGACCACTTCGTCGACAACGTGGCGCCGCTCCTCAACGGCGAGGCGAAGGCCATGATCGTCACCTCCGGGCGCCCCGAGGTGGTGCGCTATAAGTACGCGATCGAGGCATACCTGAGGTCGCGGCCAGACCTCGACCCAGCCAAAGTGGAGCCAAAGCTGCGCTTCAAGGTGCCCGGGGAGCCGCTCGTCGCCTTCTCCCAGAAGGTGCTGGGCGACAAGTGCGTCCTGCCGGAAGACGAGTACCTCGAGGACAACCCGTTCGCCCTCATAGAGCGCGGCTACGAGTACACCGAGGCCAACATGAACCCCGCCGGCGAGGGCGCGGTCGAGAGGGCGTTCGACCGTCCCGAGCGCAGGCTCCTCATCGTCGCGAACAAGTTCCAGACCGGCTTCGACCAGAAGAAGCTCGTGGCCCTCTACGTCGACAAGCCCCTCGGCAACGCGATCGAGATCGTCCAGACCTACTCGCGCGTCAACAGGACGTGCCCGGGCAAGGACAAGGTCTTCGTGGTCGACTTCGTGAACGACCCCGAGACGGTGCTCGCCGCCTTCAAGACCTACGACAAGGGCGCGACCATGAACACCGCGCAGGACCCCAACGTGGTCTACGACCTGAAGGAGGCGCTCGACGCCTCCGACGTGTACGCGACGCGGGACGTCGATGAGTTCAGGGAGGCGCTCTACAGGTCGAAGGGCCTCGCCGCGGGCGGCGAGAGCGATTCCTACAGGGCTGCGCTCTACTCCGCCGTGTCGGGCCCGGCTGAGATCTTCCGGGAGAGGTTCGCCTCGGCCAGAGACTCGTACGAGACGTGGCTGGAGTGCGAGCGCCGCGCCGAGACGGCGGGCGACAAGGAGGAGGCGGAGAAGGCGAAGCGGAGCGCCGAAGAGGCGGCCGAGGCGGTCGGCGGGCTGATGACGTTCAGGAAGAAGCTCTCGAAGTACTGCTCCGCGTACACCTTCATGTCCCAGGCGCTCGACTACGGCGACCCAGACCTCGAGGTCTTCTACAGCTTCGCCAAGCTGCTCGGGCACAGGATCGCCGGCACGTCGCTCGAGGACGTCGACGTCCGCGGCCTCGTCCTCAAGGACTTCCGCATCGCCGCGCAAAGGGTCCCGGAGGGGGTCACCGGCGCCGAGCTCATGCCCATGGGCACCGGAGGCTCCGGAACGGCCCCCAAGCGCGACACCATGGCGAGAATCGTGGAGCGGCTGAACCGCACGTGGGGCGACGAGGGGGACCCGCTCGTGAAGGCCCGCGCCGTCAACGCCGTCTCCGACGTCGTCGCCGCCGACGCCGTGACGAACACCCAGATAACGAACACCAACAACACCAAGGAGGCCGTGCTCGCCGACGGGCGGCTGCGCAACATCGTCATCAGGGCACTCATGTCGATGATGAGCAACGAGCTGGGCGACCTCGCCGAGCAGGCGCTCGACGACCCGCAGGCGATCGAGCCCCTGGCGAACCAGGTCTACGACCTCATCGCTGCGGGCAAGCGCTACGACATCGCCGAGCTCGCCTCGTACCTCTCGAAGGGCGAGTGAGATGGGCACAACCGGTTGCGTGGAGGAGCTGCTCGGTGTCCGCGACTGCGCCCTCGTCGGCAGCTCGACGGAGGTCTCGGGGGGTCGCAGGCTACAGCGCTTCGAGCTCAGGTACTGCGGCCCCATGCCGTCCGCATGCCCCTCCTGCGGCGGCGTCATGCACAGCCACGGGACAAGGAGCATGGGCGTGGTCTCCACCCCGCACCTGGGCGCCCCGACGAGGCTCGACATCGAGTTCCCGCGGATGCGCTGCCCATCATGCGGCTATGTGTGGCGTCCCGAGATAGGCGGGGTCGACGAGGACCACCGGATGACGGAGGCCGCCTACGCCGACATCGCGCAGCGCTCCCTGCGCCTGACCTTCCGCGAGGTCGCGGAGGAATACCCGCTCTCCCACGTCACCGTCAAGAACGTCTTCGAGGACTACGTCCGGGAGAACGCGGCGAGGCTGCGCTTCAAGGTTCCCGCCTTCCTCGGGATCGACGAGAAGAACCTGAAGCGGGTAGGGATGGTTACGGTCATTACCGACCTGGAGCACAGGACCGTCTTCGACATGGTGCCCGGAAGGACCCAGGCAGACCTCGACGCCTACTTCTCGAAGCTGGGCGGGCTCGACCGGGTCCAGTGGGTCTCGAGCGACATGTACCGCCCGTTCTGGAAGAGCATCGCCAGGTACACACCGAACGCCACCTGGGTCATCGACCACTTCCATGTCGTCAAGGGCGCCAACGAGGCCCTGGACGCGGTGCGAAAGGGGCTCCAGGGAACGCTCGACAGGAAGGGCCGGCTCGAGCTCAAGAAGGGTCTCGCCTACGCGCTCAGAAAGCGCACTCGCGACCTGAGCCCCTACGAGGCCTCCGCCCTCCGCGAGCTGCGGTCCGACCCATCCTACGCGACTCTAATGACTGCTTACGACCTCAAGGAGGACTTCTTCGACATCTACGACGAGAACCCCACCTCGCGCAGCGACGCCGAGGCCACGTTCGACGAATGGCGGTCCTCCATCCCGGAAGACAGGGAATTCGATCCCTTCAGGGCACTCGCCAGGACCGTGGAGAACCATCGCGAGTTCATCTTCAACTACTGGGACTGCCCGAGCCGCATCTCGAACGGCTACACCGAGTGCGCCAACAGGCTCATCAACGAGACCGATATGAGGGGCCGCGGCTATTCCTTCGACACGCTACGCGCCCGCACGCTCTACCGCAGGCAGAACCTCGACCGCATCATCGCGAGTAACGGCCTCACCATAGGGCCTCGCATCGACGGCCCGGGGCCGCTCTTCGTGACAGAGCCCGACCGCGATAGCGAGACAGTCGACGAGTTCATAGACCCGAGGTCGGGAGTAATGGTCGACGCGACGACGGGAGAGGTCCTTTGAGCGAAAAAACGAGGCTCGACGAGATAGCCGCGTGGAGGCCGAGGGCTTCGGCGGGGGTAAGAAGCGATGCCAACGAGTACGGCTTCCCAACTGTGATCTACCGCACGCCCAGTAGGCTCGTTGAGGAATGCGAGGAGGCATTCGACGCGGGCTTGCTCCTAGCAGCACTGAGCCTCGTTGTGACCATTCCGGACGTCTGTGCGAACATCTCTGAGGTGAAGTATCTCGATTGGTGCGAGGAATACCTGAAGCTACCCAACAGCGGCGAAAAGATGGTTGCTGCGCGCAAAGAGCAAAAAACGGAGGAAGAAATCTCCGAGGCGTTAGATGCCATAACGGCTCGCGGCATTTTCACAGCCTCAGATCTCTACCAGCTACGCTGCGCTGTTGTCCATGCCGGGTCCTCGGTAATCGAGGGCAAGGGCAAAGATTACAGCCCCTATAAGGTCATCGGTGTATGCATCCAGGGCGACGAGCACGGAATCGTCGCGAGCTACGGGCATGCAGGATCCGGGGTGGGGTGTCAAAGGAGCTGCGCATTCGATTGCGTAGTCAAGCTCGAGGGCCTCATCTCCCTTATGGCGAAGGGAGTGCGTGCCTTCATCGAGGAGGAACCTGCACGAGACCACGAGTACTCGATTGGCAAAGGGTTCGACCGCAGCGGCGTGACGGATTTCCGACCTTTGAACCCACCATCGGTTTGTTAAGCTATTGGTTGGATTTGCCTACATGATATTTGTAAAATTTCTGGTTGAAAGTTAAAGACCCCCACGCCAAACAATCAACCAGCAACTTAACAATTTCCAACCAGTTATTTTACATACCCTTTGTTTGGTTTCCTAAAAGAGTTCAAGGTAGCGTTCGCTCCCATGCGGACGCTACAATTGTCAACATTGCATCGGTACGCGGTCCCGACGCATTCGCGGCGGGCAGAGCAGAAAGGGAGTCACCTACATGGCAACGTTCTTCGAGGGCGAGTCGCACACCTTCTCTGAGTACCTCCTGGTTCCCGGTTACTCCTCTTCGGAGAACATTCCGGCTAACGTGTCGCTCAAGACCCCGCTGTGCCGCTTCAAGAAGGGCGAGCACCCGCGCATCACGCTCAACATCCCCATGGTCTCCTCGATCATGCAGTCCGTGTCCGGAGAGCGCATGGGCGTCGCCCTTGCCACCGAGGGCGGCATGAGCTTCATCTACGGCTCCCAGACCCCCGAGTCCGAGGCCGCCATGGTCAAGTGGGTCAAGGACTACAAGGCCGGAGTCGTCGAGTCCGACTCCACCCTCACGCCCGACATGACCATGGAGCAGGTCATGGACCTCAAGGAGCGCACCGGCCACTCCACGATGCCCGTCACCGATGACGGCACCCCTCACGGCAAGCTGCTCGGCATCGTCACGAGCCGCGACTACCGCCCCTCCCGCGACGACCACCAGGCCAAGGTCGCCACGTTCATGACCCCGCGCGAGGAGCTCGTCACGGGCACGAAGGACACCACGCTCAAGGTCGCCAACGACATCATCTGGGACAACAAGCTCAATGCGCTTCCCATCGTTGACGAGAACGACCACCTCGTAGGCATCGTGTTCCGCAAGGACTACGACTCTCACAAGTCCAACCCCGACGAGCTCCTCGACGCCAACAAGCGCTACATGGTGGGCGCGGGCATCAACACGCGTGACTACGCCAAGCGCGTGCCGCTTTTGCTCGAGGCCGGCGCCGACGCGCTGTGCATTGACTCGTCCGAGGGCTTCTCCGAGTGGCAGAAGCTCACGATCGACTGGATTCGCGAGAACTACGGCCACGACGTGATCGTGGGCGCCGGCAACGTCGTCGACGCCGATGGCTTCCGCTACCTCGCAGACTGCGGCGCCGACTTCGTGAAGGTCGGTATCGGCGGCGGCTCCATCTGCATCACGCGCGAGACGAAGGGCATCGGTCGCGGCCAGGCCACGGCCCTCATCGACGTGTGCCGCGCCCGTGACGAGTACTACAAGGAGACGGGCGTCTATGTTCCCGTCTGCTCCGACGGCGGCATCGTGTACGACTACCACATGACGCTCGCCCTTGCCATGGGCGCCGACTTCATGATGCTCGGCCGCTACTTCGCCCGCTTCGACGAGAGCCCCACGAACCGCGTGAACGTCAACGGCCAGTACATGAAGGAGTACTGGGGCGAGGGCTCCGCGCGTGCCCGCAACTGGCAGCGCTATGACCTCGGCGGAGCCGCGAAGCTGTCGTTCGAGGAGGGCGTGGACTCCTATGTTCCCTATGCCGGCTCGCTCAAGGACGGCGTGGGCATGACGATCTACAAGATCAAGTCCACGATGTGCAACTGTGGCGCAAACTCGATCCCCGAGCTACAGCAGAAGGCCCGACTAACCCTCGTGAGCTCCACCTCCATCGTCGAGGGCGGCGCGCACGACGTCGTGCTAAAGGACCACAACCAGTCCGTGAGCTACCACTAGGATCTGCCTCATAGCGATCGCTCACGGGTCCAGACCCGGGGGCGACCGCGCCATGGGACGGCCTGCGCCCGAGTCTCCTTGCGAGTCTCGGGCGCTTTGCTGTTAGAATGCTTAACTTGAATGTCTGAACACACGGAAGAGAGGTCGCGCATGAGCGACGTCAACGATACGAACGCCACCCAGGCAAGCCGCTTCCCGGCCTACGACGCGGCTGCCATCGAGAGCAAGTGGCAGCGCGTCTGGGACGAGAAGGGCACCTACAAGACCGACGAGGACCCCAACAAGCCCAAGAAGTACGTTCTCGAGATGTTCCCGTACCCCTCCGGCGACCTGCACATGGGCCACGCCCGCAACTACACCATCGGCGACGCCATGGCCCGCCAGGCTCGCATGCGCGGCTATGACGTGCTGCACCCCATCGGGTTCGACGCCTTTGGCCTGCCGGCCGAGAACGCCGCCATCAAGCACAACACCCAGACGGCGGCGTGGACCTACCAGAACATGGACAACGCCCTCACCACAATGAGGCGCATGGGCTTCTCGTATGACTACGACCGCCTCGTGCGCACCTGCGATCCCGAGTACTACAAGTGGGGCCAGTGGATGTTCCTCAAGATGTGGGAGAAGGGCCTGGCCTACCGCGCCACCTCTCCCGTCAACTGGTGCCCGTCCTGCAACACGGTGCTCGCCAACGAGCAGGTCGTGGAGGGCAGGTGCTGGCGCTGCGGCTCCATCCCCGAGAAGCGCGAGCTCTCCCAGTGGTACCTCAAGATCACCGACTACGCCCAGGAGCTGCTCGACGACCTCGACAAGCTCACCGGCTGGCCCGAGAACGTCAAGGCCCAGCAGCGCAACTGGATCGGCCGCTCCGAGGGCGCCGAGATCGACTTCACGCTGGCTGCCGAGGACGGCGTGACGCCCACGGACCGCAAGATCACCGTCTTCACGACGCGCGCGGACACGCTCTTTGGCGTGAGCTTCTTCCTGCTGCCGCCCGAGAGCCCGTTTGCCGCCGAGCTCGTTGCCGGCACCGAGTACGAGGCTGCGTTCAAGGAGCTCAAGGAGGCCACCGAGAAGGTCTCGAGCGTCGACCGCCAGGGTTCTGCGCGCGAGAAGCACGGCGTCTTCACGGGCCGTTACGTCATCAACCCCATCAACGGCCGCCCCGCGCCCATCTGGGTCGCCGACTACGTCCTCATGGACTACGGCACCGGCGCCGTCATGGGCGTCCCCTGCGGCGATCAGCGCGACTTCGACTTCGCCAAGAAGTACGGCCTGGAGATCGCCCCAATCATCTGCGAGAAGGACGATCCGCTCTACGAGCAGCTCAAGGACGAGCGTGAGCTCAGGGTCACGAGCGTGAGCTGGGACCACGCCATGGACGCCGAGGGCTACCTCGTGCAGTCCGGCGAGTTCACGGGCCTCAAGGGCGGCAAGCACTCCGAGGCCGTCGACGCCATCATCGGCTGGCTCTCCGAGCGCGGTCTTGGACGCAAGAAGGTCCAGTTCCGCCTGCGTGACTGGCTCATCAGCCGCCAGCGCTACTGGGGCAACCCCATCCCCATGATCCACTGCGACTGCTGCGGCGACGTCCCCGTGCCGTATGACCAGCTGCCCGTGACGCTGCCCGACAACCTCGACCTCGGCGCGGGCGAGACGCTCGCCGAGTATGCCCCGTTCTACGAGACGACGTGCCCCAAGTGCGGCAAGCCCGCCCGCCGCATCACGGACACGATGGACACGTTCACGTGCTCGAGCTGGTACTACCTGCGCTACTGCGACCCCCACAACGACAAGCTGCCGTTCTCCAAGGAGGCGGTAGACCGCTGGATGCCCGTCGACAACTACATCGGCGGCATCGAGCACGCCATCCTGCACCTGCTCTACAGTCGCTTCTGGACCAAGGTCCTGCGCGACCTCGGCATGATCGACGCCGACGAGCCCTTCACCAACCTGCTGTGTCAGGGCATGGTCAAGGACGAGCACGGCGACACCATGTCCAAGTCCAAGGGCAACGTCGTGCCGCCCTCGAGCGTCATCGAGCCCTACGGCGCGGACACGATGCGCCTCGTCATCCTGTTCATCGCCCCGCCCGAGAAGGACTTCGACTGGGACGAGAAGGCCGTCGCCGGCGCCAACCGCTTCATCAAGCGCGCCTGGTCCATCGTCTGGCAGCTCGCGCTCGGCGCTCATGCCGGCGAGTTTGACGCCAAGGTCCTCGAGGGCCAGGCCGGCGAGCTGTTCCGCACGCTGAACGGCCTGGGCGCCCGCTGCACGTCCGACTACGACCGTGGCCAGTTCAACACCGCCATCTCGGCCGTCATGGAGATCGTGAACGCCGCGAGCAAGTACCTCAACGAGACGCCCGCGAGCGAGCGCATCCCCGAGCTCGACTTCCGCGTCGCCCACGACATCGTGGCCATTCTCGCGCCCATCTGCCCGCACTGGGCCGAGGAGCTCTATCACGAGGCGCTCCACCTCGAGGGCTCCGTCTACAACGAGCCCTGGCCCGAGTTCGATCCCGAGCTCGCCAAGGCCGACACGGTGGAGATCGCCGTCCAGCTCATGGGCAAGGTTCGCGGCCACGCCACCATCGCGGCCGACGCGAGCCGCGAGGATACCGAGAAGGCTGCGCTCGCGGCCATCTCCGAGCAGCTCGAGGGCAAGACGGTCCGCAAGGTGATCGTCGTTCCTGGCAAGCTCGTGAACGTCGTCGCCAACTAGCTGGCATTTAACTGGTGGCACCCACGCTCGGGTGCCACCGTCATGAGAAGGGGAGTTGCGCATGAAGTGTCCGCACTGCGGGGCCGATCTGGGCGAGGGGCTGCTTCCGGCCCGCTGCCCTGCGTGCGGCCAGGGCCTGGGCGCCAGCGTCCCCCGCTCGAACCTCCACGCGGCTCGAGAGTCCGCGGACCGCGCCGCCGCCTCCAGGGCGAGCGTCGAGGGACTGTCCGGGCGTGGCCGCGGACGCCGTGACCGCTCGCAGGCCACCAAGCGCGTGACGAGGATCCTGCTCGCCTTCGTCCTCGTCGCCGTCTTCTGCGTCGCGGTCGCCTTCGTGGCCTATCGCGCGGAGATCATCGGCGGGCGCACGGTGCCCGACGTTGTGGGCTGGAGCGCACAGAGCGCCGAGAGCCGCCTTGCGGAGTGCGGGTTCTCCGTCGGCGTGAACGAGGTCGAGTCCTCCGAGCAGGACCCGGGCAAGGTCGTTCGCGAGGCGCCTGGCGCGGGTGCGCGCCTCGACCCCGGCTCAACGGTCACGCTTGACGTCGCGGCCGCCTCGCAGCAGTGAGCCGGGGCTTCATCACGGGAGCATCACAAATGCGACTTGACGTGCTACCAGGTTGTTTAATACACTGCTTTCGATAGTTTGTTTGGAATGAGGGATGTGGGGTGGAGTTTTTCGCCCCGCATCTCTTTGTCTGTAGGTAGGCCGTGCCCCGCACGGCGCGATTGAAGGGAGGCTCGATGGCGCAGGACAAGGCCGCGGCCATTCTCGAGGCCCTTGAGGTGGCGGGCGCCGCCCATGGCGTCGACGTCGTCGACGTCGAGGTCGTCGGTGCCACGAAGGCGCCGACCGTTCGCGTTCGTCTCGACTGGACCGATGAGAGCAAGGGCACCATCTCGCTCGATGACGTTGCGGCGCAGACCGAGTGGGTCTCCGACGTCATCGACGTGGTCGATCCGTTCCCCGGGTCGTTCACGCTCGAGGTGAGCTCGCCGGGCCTCGACCGTCCCCTGCGCCGCGAGCGCGACTTCGAGCGCTTCGCGGGCGAGCAGGTCGCGCTCACCACGACCGCCACGGAGGGCCGCAAGCGCTTCTCGGGCGCGCTCGTGGGCATGCGCGAGGGCAACGTCGTGCTCGACACGGACGAGGGAGAGGTCTGCGTGGCGCTTTCCGAGGTGCGTCGCTGCAACATCAAGCCCACGTTCGCCAAGGGCGAGAAGAAGACCTTCTCGAAGACGCCTAAGGGCGCGGGCAAGGCCGAGAAGGCCAATAAGGGCGAGTAGCCCCTCGAGTTTCAGGAATGACCGTTCGGCGCAAAGCGCCACGATTGCTATACAGGCCAGGAAGGAATACGACACATGGCATCTGCGATGATGGAAGCGCTCATGGCGCTGTGCCAGGAGAAGCACATCGACGAGCTCTACCTGCTCGACCGCCTCGAGCAGTCCCTCGCGGCGAGCTACGCGACCCTCATGCACCTCGACTGGGGCGCCAAGGTCACGATCGACCGCATGACGGGCAAGATCTACGTGTACAAGCTCATCCCCAAGGACGACTCCATGGACGAGGAGGGCAACTACACCGAGTTCGAGGAGATCGACGTCACGCCCAAGGACACGAGCCGCATCGCCGCCCAGCACGCAAAGGCGGAGATCAATGCCATCGTGCGCAACGCCGCCCGCGAGCAGATCTACGAGGAGTTCTCGCAGCGCATCGGCGACATCATCACGGGCACCGTCCTGCAGTCCACGCCCGACTTCACGATCGTCAAGATTCGCGAGGGCGTCGAGGCCGAGCTGCCGCACTTCGATCGCAAGCGCCACCCCGAGGAGCGCAACGAGCGTCCCAACGGCGAGCGCTACACGCACAACATGCGCATCAAGGCCGTCATCATCGACGTCCGCGACCCCAACGCGCAGATCTCCCAGCCCGTTCGCGGCGAGCACTCCCGTCCCTCCATCGTCATCTCCCGCACCCACCCCGAGCTCATCCGTCGCCTCTTCGAGCTCGAGGTGCCCGAGATCTACGACGGCGTCGTGGAGATCCGCTCCATCGCCCGCGAGGCCGGTGCCCGCTCCAAGGTGGCCGTCGCCTCCCTTGACGATCGCCTCGACCCGGTGGGCGCCTGCGTCGGCCCCAAGGGCAGCCGCGTGCGCACCGTCGTCTCCGAGCTTCGCGGCGAGCGCGTCGACGTCGTGCTGTGGAGCGACGACCCCGCCCAGTGCGTCGCCAACGCGCTGTCCCCGGCCAAGGTCAACCGCGTCCTCGTGGACGAGGAGACCAACTACGCCACGGTCATCGTCCCCGACGACCAGCTCTCCCTGGCCATTGGCAAGGAGGGCCAGAACGCCCGCCTCGCCGCGCGCCTGACCGGCATGCACATCGACATCAAGAACGAGTCGCTGGCCGCGGCCGCCCGCTCCCAGATGCCCGCTCCCGTCGAGGAGGCCGAGGACCTCGTGGGCGAGGAGGAGCACCGCTGCGAGTTCGTGAGCCCCTCCGGCGTCCAGTGCCGCAACATGGCCCGTCCGGGCTCGCGCTACTGCGGCGTGCACGAGAAGATGGCCCTCGTCGACTCCGCCGAGGTCTCCGACGACCCCGACTCCCTGATCTAGCTCGGGCCGGGGCTTTGGCCCCATGCCCGTCCACTCGCACTCACCCGCGGGCACGTCCCGCCCAGGCATATGCCCGCATAGGAAGGTAGGCCACATGGCAAAGACTCGCGTACATGACCTTGCCAAGGAATTTGGCATGACGAGCAAGGAGATGCTCGGCCACCTGGCCGACATGATGATCCCTGCGAAGTCCGCCTCGAGCGCCCTCGAGGACGCCTACGTGATGGTCGTCCGCAAGAAGATGGCGCCCATCCTCGAGGCCCGCGCCGCAGAGATCGAGGCGGCCAAGAAGGCCGAGGAGGAGGCTCGCGCCAAGGCAGAGGCCGAGGAGCGCGCACGCGCCGAGGAGGAGCGTGTCGAGGCCGAGAAGCGTCGCGAGGCGGAGCGCGCCCGCGCCGAGGCCGAGCGCAAGAAGGCCGAGGAGGCCCGCAAGAAGGCCGAGGCCGAGCGTGCCGAGGCCGAGCGCAAGCGCAAGGAAGAGGAGGAGAAGAACCGCGTGCGCGACAACGCGCCCAAGTCCGTCCCTTCCATGACGAGCCTGCTCGACCAGATCGCCCAGCAGGAGAAGATCCTCAAGGCCCAGCGCGAGGAGGCCGCCGCCAAGAAGGCCGAGCAGTCCTCCAACGGTCGCGGCCGCCGCGGCAACGGCGCCTCCCGCTCCCAGCGCGCGAACGCCGTCGCCAATGACTCGGCGCCCGTGAGCCCCGAGAAGGCCGCCAAGGCCTCCCGCGGCAAGCACAAGGGCCACCGCGACAACGACGGCGAGGACCGCTACAGCCGCATGGCCAAGGCTGCCGAGGAGTACAACCGCGAGCGCGTCCTCGAGGAGGCACGCGCGAGCGTCGAGGAGGCCTCCCGCGAGTCCACCGGTCGCCGCAAGAAGCGCAAGGAGCGTCGCCAGAAGCAGGCTGAGCAGGCTGCCAAGGAGCAGGCGATCGAGGAGGCCATTGCCAACGACCAGAACGTGGCCGAGATCGGCATGGTCAAGGTCCCCACTGGCTCCACCGTCGCCGAGCTCGCCGAGCTTCTCGGCGTGCCCGCCTCCGACATCGTCAAGCGTCTTTTCCTGCTGGGCAGCCCGCTGACGCTCACCCAGTCGATGTCCGACGACCTCATCGAGCTCGTGGCAGACGACCTCGGCCGTGAGGTCAAGGTCATGACGAAGGAGGAGGAGAACTCCTTCACCTTCTACGACGACCCGGCCGACCTCCTGCCGCGCGCCCCCGTCGTCACCGTCATGGGCCACGTCGACCACGGCAAGACGTCGCTGCTCGACGCCATCCGCCACACGGGCGTGGCCGAGGGCGAGGCCGGCGGCATCACGCAGGCCATCGGCGCCTCCCAGGTCAAGATCGGCGACCGCACGATCACGTTCATCGACACGCCTGGTCACGAGACGTTCACGGCCATGCGTGCCCGTGGCGCCAAGGTGACCGACATCGTCATCCTCATCGTCGCGGCCGACGACGGCGTCATGCCGCAGACGGTCGAGTCCATCAACCACGCGAAGGCCGCCGGCGTGCCCATCATCGTGGCCGTCAACAAGATCGACAAGCCCGGCGCCAACCCCGACAAGGTGCGCCAGGAGCTCACCGAGTACGGCATCATCCCGGAGGAGTGGGGCGGACAGAACATGTTCGTCAACATCTCCGCCAAGAAGAAGATCGGCATCGACGAGCTCCTC
The DNA here is from genome assembly GCA_934668375.1 of uncultured Parolsenella sp. Taxonomy (GTDB): domain Bacteria; phylum Actinomycetota; class Coriobacteriia; order Coriobacteriales; family Atopobiaceae; genus Parolsenella. The sequence continues at coordinate 105,075 of CAKUNF010000001.1, forward strand.
GAGACCGTCCTGCTCCAGGCAGACGTCCTCGAGCTCAAGGCCAACCCCAACACGTTCGCCTCCGGCAACGTGCTCGAGGCCAAGCTCGATCGCGGCCGTGGCTCGGTCGCCACGGTGCTCGTCACGCGCGGCACCCTGCGCATCGGTGACGCCATCGTCGCGGGCATGTCCTATGGTCGCATCCGTGCCATGCTCGACCCGAAGGGCCGTCCGGTCAAGGAGGCCAAGCCCTCCGACCCGGTCGAGATCCTGGGCCTGCAGAGCGTGCCCGCTGCCGGCGACGAGTTCCGCGTGTTCACCGAGGAGCGCGAGGCTCGTGCCCTCGCCGAGCAGCGCGCGCTCAAGGCCCGCATCGAGGAGCAGAACCGAGTGAAGCACGTCACGCTCGAGACGCTCTTCTCCACGATGGAGGACGCCGAGGTCAAGGAGCTCAACCTCGTCATCAAGGCCGACGTCCAGGGCTCCATCGAGGCCCTTCAGGACTCGCTGGACAAGATGGACCAGTCCGAGGTGCGCATCAACACGATCCACTCCGCCGTGGGCGCCATCACCGAGACCGACGTCACGCTTGCCGACGCCTCGAACGCCATCATCATCGGCTTCGGCGTGCGTCCTGACGCCAAGGCTCGTGCAGCCGCCGAGCACCAGGGCGTGGAGATTCGCACCTACAGTGTCATCTACAAGGCCATTGAGGAGATCGACGCCGCCCGCATCGGCATGCTCAAGCCCACGGAGGAGGAGCACCAGACCGGTTCCGCCGAGGTCCGCGACACGTTCAAGGTCCCCAAGGTCGGCATCGCCGCAGGCTGCATGATCACCGAGGGCGAGATCAGCCGAGACGACAGCGTCCGCCTCGTTCGCGACGGCATCGTGGTGTTCGATGGCAAGATCGCGTCGCTGCGCCGCTACAAGGACGACGTCAAGAGCGTCAAGGCCGGCTTCGAGTGCGGCATCGGCCTCGAGAACTACCAGGACATCAAGCCTGGTGACGTCATCGAGGGCTACAAGATCGTCGAGGTCGCCCGCACCGAGTAGGCGTGGGTGGGGCGCCGCCGCGGTGGCGCCCGTGTCTCATCGATAGGTAATTCGTGTGGGGCGGCCCTCGTGGTCGCCCCACCTGGGCAGGGATAGACATGAAGCAGAACGCAAATTCGCGCCGCTCCGGCGAGATTGCCCGCGAGAAGCTCGCGAGCATCCTCCTCTTTGAGGTTGCCGACCCAGACCTTGACCTCGTGACGCTCACGGGCTGCGACGTCTCCGTCGACCGCTCGTTCATCCGCGCCTACGTCACGTGCGAGCCGGATCGCTATGACTCGGTCATGGAGGCGCTCAACCGTGCCAAGGGTCGAATCCGCTCCCTTCTCGGCCGCGCGCTCGGCTGGCGCGTGACGCCCGAGCTCGCCTTCTCCATCGATACCTCGACCGACGAGGCCGAGCGCATCGCACGCGCCCTCGAGCAGCGTCCGCCAACCATCGACGTCGAGAAGGACGAGTTTGGCTACCCGGTTGCGGAGGCGTCCGAGGGGTCTGACGAGGACAACGAGTCTACAGAGGCGGAATAGGGGCAATGAACGCAGGAGACGAGAAGGTATTCGCCGAGCAGCGCGACAAGTTCGGCAGGATTTCCGCGCTCATAGACGATGCGACGGAGATCGTGGTGTGCGCCCACACCGACCCAGACGGCGACGCCCTGGGCTCGGGTCTGGCTCTTGCCCAGGTCATCTCCCAGCATTGGGAGGGCAAGCACGTCACGAACCTCCTCGCAGACGATGCGCCCGTGCCGCGCCTGTACCGGTTCCTTCCCGGTGCGGACTCGTTCGTCCATGCGTCCGACTACACGGGGACGCCCGACCTGTTCATCGTGGTGGACCTCTCCGTGGCGCCGCGCCTCAACAAGGCTCAAGCCGTGCTCGAGCGCAGCCGCCACATCGCGATCATGGACCATCATCCGTCCACGACGCCCTTTGGCGACGTGGCGCTCATTCGCCCCGATGCCGCGGCGGCCGGTGTCATCGTCGCGGAGTTCGGGCTGTTCCTCGGTGCGCACTTCACGGCTGACATCGCCAACTGCCTTTTCTGCGCCATCGTGACGGACACGGGACGCTTCCAGTATCAGAACGCCGACTCCGAGGCGTTCGAGTGCGCGAGCATGCTCGTGGACGCCGGCGCCTCGCCCTCAATGATCTCTCTCAACGTCTACCAGAGCTTTCGACTGGCATACCTTCACCTCGAGAGTGTTGTCATGGGACGAATCGTGACGTTCGACCACGGCAGGATTGCCTACAGCTATGCCACGAGGAACGACCTCGAGCGTACGGGCGCGCACCCCGACGAGTGTGACGGGCTCATCGACATCGTTCGAAGCGTCGAGGGCTCCGAGGTCGCGCTGTTCCTCAAGGAGCTTCCCGACGGCAAGGTGCGCGGCAACCTGCGCTCCAAGGGCAACCATGACATTTCCGTCGTGGCACGCTCCATGGGCGGTGGCGGCCACAAGGCTGCCGCCGGCTTTACGTCCGACGACGGCATCGACGCCACGCTCGCGTGCGTCCTGCCGCAGCTTCAGGCCGTGCTTGCGGCCGCCGACGGGGAGGCACCTGCCCCCCGCAACCCTCAGATGAAACTCGAGCTTGGCAAAGGGGTCTAGCATATGCGGCGTGGGACGAGTGGCATCAACGCCCTGATTGCCGTCGACAAGCCTCTGGGCATGACGTCTCACGACGTCGTGGCTCGCGTGCGCCGTGCGCTTGGCGAGCGTCGTGTGGGTCATGCGGGAACGCTCGACCCGGACGCGTCCGGCGTGCTCGTTGTCGGCGTGGGCCAGGGCACGCGCCTCATGGGACTTCTCACGGCCGAACGCAAAAGCTATGTGGGCCTCGTGGTCCTTGGCTTTGAGACCGAGACGGACGACGCCGAGGGCCAGGTCACGAGGGAGGCCGACGTTCCTTCGTGGGCCTGGGACGAGGCCGTTGTTCGCGATCGCCTCGCGAAGATTGAGGGCCCGAGCATGCAGGTGCCGCCTGCCTACTCGGCCATCTCGGTGAACGGCGTGCGCTCGTATGCGCGCGCGAGGGCCGGAGAGCACGTTGAGCTCGAGGCACGTCCCGTGACCATCCACTCGGCCTCCCTTGCGGCCATTCAGGACGTTGAGGGCCGGCCCGGCTGGCTGTGCGCGTTCGACGTCTCGAAGGGCTGCTATATCCGCGCCATCGCTCGCGACCTTGGTCGTGAGTTTGGCAGCGCCGCTCACCTGGCGGGGCTCAGGCGCACGGGATCGGGATCCATCTCCCTCTCCTCGTGCGTCTCGCTCGAGGACCTCGAGCGAGGGGGCGCCGACTTGCTCGCGACCGCGGCCCTCGACCCCGCGGCTTCCCTCGGCGCGCCCGTGCGCATGCTCACGGATGACGAGCTTGCGGACGCCTCCTGCGGTAAGCATCTTGCTGCGGGGGACGTGGACGTCGAGGAGGGCGGCCGGGTCTGCCTCGTTCATGGCGACAAGCTGTACGGTGTGTGGGAGCGGCGCGCCGACGAGCTCGTGAGCTCCACGAACTTCCCTGCGGGCATCATGGGAGTCCGCCGATGACGGGCGAGGCGGAACCGCTCGGCCCGAGGTGGGAACGGCCCTTGACGCGCGAGGAGCTCCAGGGGCGCCTTGCCGCGGGCGTGGCGGTGGCCCGACCACTGCCCATCGCCAAGAGGCTTGCCCATGGCTGCGAGCTCTATACGTGCGCAGACGTGCCGGGGGGTTCGGCTCGCCGGTCAGTCTGCGTCCTTGGCGCGTTCGATGGCGTCCACGTGGGTCATCGCGAGCTCGTCCGCACCGCGGCCGCAGAGGCTCGCGAGCGTGGTCTTGCGAGCGTCGCGGTGACGTTTGCGCCCGACCCCGCTGCCGTACTGGCGGGTCCCATCGTCAACGACACGCTGCTCTCGATCGAGGACCGTGTCCGAATGCTCCTGCGCCTCGGCCTCGACGCCGTGCTCGTTGTGCCGTTCACGCGCGAGCTGGCCGCGACGAGCCATGGGGACTTTCTGCGAGAGCGGCTCGTCCCATGCGTGGGTCCCGCCTCCATCCATGTGGGTTCGGACTTCCGCATGGGTGCGGGCGGCGCGGGCACGGTGGGGGCCCTTCGCGAGGTTGCGGCCCCGCTTGGCATCGACGTCCATGGGCATGAGCTCGTGAGCGAGCAAGGCCATGCGGTGAGCGCGACGCTCATTCGTGGCCTCATCCGTGACGGCAAGGTGGAGCAGGCGTCTCGCCTGCTCGAGCGCGACCACATGGTGCGTGGCCTTGTCGAGCATGGCAGGGGAGAGGGCTCGTCATTCGGCTTTCCCACGGCCAACGTGCGAACGAGCGTGGCCGCGTGCCTTCCCGCCGAGGGAGTCTATGCCGCACTCGTCTGCGATGGCGAGCGCGCCTGGCCCGCCGCCGTCAACGTGGGTGCGCCGCGCTCGTTCGGTGGCGAGCAGGGCGAGCCGTTCCTCGAGGCGTCTCTCGTGGGGTTCTCGGGAGACTTGTATGGCAGGTCGCTCTCGGTGAGCTTCGTCGCGTGGCTTCGCGAGCCGCGCACGTTCTCCTCGCTCGAAGAGCTCGAGGCCACGGTGCTCGGCAACGTCGCATGGGTCAGGAAGTATCTGGGGGAGGGCGAGGTCCTGTGATAACCGAGGAGGACAAGGAGCGCGTCCGCCAGGCTACCGACATCGTGGCGCTCGTCTCCGAGACGGTCGTGCTCAGGCAGCGAGGCGGCGACTTTTGGGGCTGCTGTCCGTTCCATCACGAGAAGAGTCCCTCGTTTCACGTGACGCCGGGCACGGGGCTGTGGCACTGCTTTGGCTGCCACTCCGGCGGCGACGTCTTTGACTACGTGATGAAGCGAGAGGGCCTCGACTTTCTCGACTCCGTGCGCTTCCTGGCCGATCGTGCCCACATCGACATAGACGACGCCCCCGCAGGCGGACGTCGTGGTCCCAAGCGCACGCGCGTCATCGACGCGCTCGAGGCGGCGCAGTCCGCCTACTCCGTGCGTCTCATGCGCGGCCGCGGCGAGGCCGCAGCGGCGGCGAGGAGCTACTTTGCCGGTCGCGGCTTCAACTCGGACATATGCTCGCGCTGGCACCTTGGCTTTGCGGACCCCGGCGTCTCGCTCATGCGCGAGCTCACGGCTGCTGGCTTCTCGCGTCAGGAACTCGAGGCGGCAGACCTCGTCTCGACCCGGTCGGGACGGGCCCGCGACCAGTTCTACAACCGCGTGATGTTTCCCATCCACGACGAGCAGGGCCGCTGCATCGGCTTTGGCGGCCGCGTGATGGGAGATGCCAAGCCCAAGTACCTCAACACGCGCGAGACGAGCGTGTTCCACAAGAGCAAGCACATGTTCGCGTTCGACTACGCCAAGGAGAGCATCGCCGCCAAGGGCTATGCCATCGTGACCGAGGGTTACATGGACGTCATCTCCATGCACGAGGCGGGCTTCACCAACACGGTGGCCGCGCTGGGCACGGCGCTGTCGCTCGACCACGTGAAGACCCTCTCGCGCTTCGCGAAGACGATCGTGTGCATGTTCGACGGCGACGCGGCGGGCCAGCATGCCGCCGAGGCCGCCGTTCGCTACCTGGAGAGCACGCCCGCGGCGCTCACGTGCGTCGTGCTCCCGGACAACCAGGACCCCGACGAGTTCCTCAAGGCACATGGTCCCGAGGCCATGGCAGAGCAGCTGCGCGGGGCACGACCGCTCATCGACTTCGTCCTCGAGAAGAAGCTCGAGGGGGCCGACCTCTCGAGCCCGGGGCTTCGGCTTCGCGCCCTCGATGACGTCGCCAAGGTGCTGGCGCCCCTCAAGGACTCCTACCTGCTCGACTCGTACCTCCAACGCGTGGTGGGACGTCTGGGCGTCGACCTCGAGGCCGCCAAGCGCAAGGTGCGCGAGACGCCCGTCGAGCAGCCGGCCGAGCAGGCAGGGAGCCCGTCTCGCTCCCGTGCGACCGAGCCTGAGGCGCCCGCCTACGACGACGGTCCCACCTATGACGACGTGCCGCCCTACGACGACTACGGCTATGACGAGCCGCCCTCCGTTCCCGAGCCTGTTCCTGTGCCCGCGGACCCCTTTGCCGAGCTCTCCGCCGAGGACCGCGCACAGCTCCGTGCCGAGCGTAACCTGCTGGCGCTGCTCGCCGCCGACCCGGACCGGTTCCGTCCCTATGCGGACAGGATCGCGACGTTTAGCTGGGCAGACGCGCGGCATGAGGCAATTGCCTGGGCCATCCTTGCCACGCCGGAGGGAACGCCTGCCTCCGAGGCGGTCTCCGTGGCCGCCCGTGCCTGCCCAGAGGCCCCGCGCATCCTGAGCTCCAGCTCCTTCTCGTCCACAAGCTCGTGGGACGCAGACAAGAACGTCGAGTTCGTCGTGGGGGAGGCCGAGATTCGCTCGCTCGACCGCCGAATCTCCCAGCTCACGGCAAGCCTGGGGACGATGGGCGCCGACGAGTCGAGGGAGGCGCTTCTCGAGCTTTCCCGGCTCAGGTCGAGGCGTGACGAGGTGCGTGCCTCCCAGCCGCTCGAGTAGGTGGTCGTCGCCCCGCCTTTGAAGGCGTGGAGCTGCGCATTTCTTGCATTCTTATGCGTAGAATGACGAGTTCAGGGTAATATAAGCAACATCTGTGCATCGACTGCAGTCGAGAGGAAGTCCGTGGCAACGAGTAAGAAGACCAAGAACGATACGAAGCTCTCCTCAGATCTCGAGGGGGCCCTGGGCCAGCTTGTCGAGACCGCCAAGTCTGCGGGGAGCGTCACGGAGGACGACATCCAGATCGCCCTCCGAGAGGTTGACGTGGACGACGACGAGCTCGAGGACCTCTATGGTGCCCTTAGGACCCGCGGCGTGGAGATCGTCACGGCCGACGAGGAGGGTGCCGGTACGGGCGAGGACGATGACGAGGACGGCGACTCCCACGTGAGCATCGACTCGCTCGATGATGACGATGACGAGCGACCCGTCGAGAAGATCCCCGCCATTCCCGCTGCACCCAAGCGCTCCAAGAAGGGCTCGAGCCTCAAGGCCCGTCGCCGTCAGGACGCCGCAACCGTGATGCTCACCGGTGACCCGGTACGCATGTACCTCAAGGAGATCGGCAAGGTCGACCTGCTCACGGCCAGCGAGGAGGTCCACCTCGCCATGAAGATCGAGGCGGGCACCGAGGCCGCCGAGAAGCTTGAGGCCCATGAGCGCGGTGAGCTCGAGCTGTCTCGCGTGGAGCTGCGCCGCCTGACGCGCGTTGAGCAGATGGGTCTTGAGGCCAAGCAGGCGCTCATCTCCGCCAACCTGCGACTCGTCGTCTCCATCGCCAAGCGCTACGTGGGCCGCGGCATGCTGTTCCTCGACCTCATCCAGGAGGGCAACCTCGGCCTCATCCGTGCCGTCGAGAAGTTCGACTACACGAAGGGCTTCAAGTTCTCCACATACGCCACGTGGTGGATTCGCCAGGCCATCACGCGCGCCATCGCGGACCAGGCGCGCACGATCCGCATCCCGGTCCACATGGTCGAGACGATCAACAAGCTCGTGCGCGTGCAGCGCCAGCTGCTGCAGGACCTTGGCCGCGACCCAACCCCCGAGGAGATCGGCGAGGAGATGGGCATGACCGCCGACCGCGTGCGCGAGATCCAGAAGATCAGCCAGGAGCCGGTCTCCCTCGAGACGCCGATCGGCGAGGAGGAGGACTCCCAGCTGGGCGACTTCATCGAGGATGCCCAGGCCGTGGCGCCTCCCGAGGCCGCGAGCGACTCGATGCTTCGCGAGCAGCTCGACCAGGTGCTCGACGGGCTTGCCGATCGCGAACGCAAGGTCATCAAGCTGCGCTTTGGCCTCGAGGACGGACACCCGCGCACGCTCGAGGAGGTCGGGCGCGAGTTCGGCGTCACGCGCGAGCGCATCCGCCAGATCGAGTCCAAGACGCTTGCCAAGCTCCGTCACCCGAGCCGTTCGGGCAAGCTGAAGGACTACATGGCCGAATAAGCCTGCTTTAACTTCCCGTAACGTTCGTTTGCTAAGATGACCCTGTGGCCTCAAGGCTGCAGGGTCATTTGCTAGGGGGACTTCATGAGAACTCGTCGATACATGCTGCCGATGCTGTGCGTGCTTCTTGCCGTGGCAACGCTTCTGCTCGCTGGCTGTGGCGGCTCGGACTTCTCGTCCACGGATGAGCAAGCCATCAAGGATGACATCTCGTGCCGCCTTGACGAACTCAAGGCCGGTAGCGGGGATTCCGTGCAGCTTGTGGAGGACACCCTTTCGAGCTATGTGGGTGGTCAGCTCGACGACATGGGGCTCTCCGCCCGCGACGTGGCGGCCGCGTACCTCCAGGGTTTTGACTACGAGATTGGTGACACCACGGGCTCGGGCGGCAGCGCCACGTGCAAGGTGAAGCTCACCTGCCGCTCGGTCACGGGCATCGTGGCCGACTTCCAGGCCAAGTCCAAGGGCCTCAGCGGCTCCGAGGCGGGAGCTGTTCTTTTGCAGTGCATATCCGACGCCCCGCTTGCGAGCGAGGAGGCGGACGCGTACTGTCAGAAGTCCACAGACGGAACCTGGGACTGCCTCGACGGCCTCAAGCAGGCCCTCGTCAAGCTCTGCTTCTAGGTCTGGTCGCCGCATTCAGTTGTCCTTGTCGGCGGTCTTTGCTCCTCGTGCTGACCGTCCCCAAATCGTGCTCCAGGGGTTAGGTTTTGGGGATGATTGGCACGATGAGCTCGTCTGCGAGGACCCCGCGGCATTCGGGCTCTACATCCCCTCGAACCCCGTCTGCCTGAGGCCCTCGTAGAGCACGATGGCCGCTGAGTTCGAGAGGTTGAGGGCGCTGATGCGGTAGTCATCCGGGTCAACGAAGTTTCCGCAGACGTCTTGCCTCAGGGCCTCGTGAGACTGCGGGTGCTTGGTGCGAGCCGCCCACTCGTCCGCGTCCCTGAGAGTGGCGGCGTCGGGCAGCATTGGGATGCGCTCGCACCTTTCCGCTGCCCGTGCGAGAAGCTCCTCCGGCAGTCCCGTGGACTCCTTGCCGAACACGAGGAAGTCGCCATCCTCGTAGCGTGCCTCGACATAGGTCTTGCGAGCCTTCTTCGTGAGCAGGTGAAGGTGCGCGTCCGTCTCGCTCAGGCCGTTGCGCGCGAGAAACTCCTCCCAGCTGGCATAGGTCGTGACGTCGAGGCTGTGCCAGTAGCCAAGGCCCGCACGCCTCAGCATGTCATCGGCAAGCGAGAACCCCAGCGGTTCGATGAGATGAAGCCGGGAGCCCGTGACGACGCACGTGCGCCCGATGTTTCCCGTATTGGATGGAATCTCTGGCTCAAAAAGCACTATGTTGAACATGAATCTCCCGTAAAACTGCAGCTAGCGTTGCCTCCAAAATAGTGTCCGCAACGTTTGGTATGGTGCGAGTATACGCCGCGCCAGTGCGAGCGAGGAAATGCCGCAACAAGTGCGGCCCGAGAAGGGAGCCAGCCATGGCAAGCGGATTTCTCAAGCGTCTCTATGATCGGCTGAACGAGGACTCGTCGCGATACCGAGCCAAGGACGCCCAGGGCAACGTCATCCCCTTCGAGCTCTATCAGTCAGATGAAGAGCATGCAATCGCGATCATCGACCCAAACGGCGGCGCTCCCAAGACGCGTCACTACCGTCGGGTTCACGGCTGGGACTACAAGCTATGGCGCTTCGAGGGCTCAGAGGAGGGCAACATCGTGTTGCCTGGCACGCCCACATGGTCGAAGTATCACCTCTATGACGTCAGGGACGGCGGCTGGCGCGAGACGCTCGAGAGCAGGGTCAGGGAGGACGTTCTCCAGCCTCGGACCGAGCCGGAGCCCGAGGACAAGCCTCCCAAGGTCCTTCCGCAGTTCATGCCAAGGCCCTATGACGGGATGAGCCCCGATGAACCCGATCCCACCGTCCAGCCCGTGCGCCGCAAGAAGTGGACCCCCTACGTCGCCGTGAACGTGAGCTGGAAGCTGTAGTAGCCTAGATAGCTGTTGCCCGGGCACAAGCGAAAGGACGCCCATGGACATCGACTACCTTCTCCTCCTCCAGAACTTTCGCGAGGCAACGGGCAACGTCCTCTCGCCGCTCATGCTCTCTGCGAGCGACATCTCCATCGGCTTCATCCCGCTTGCGCTCATATGCCTCGTCTACTGGGCATTTGACCGCAGGGCCGGCCGGCGCATCTTCGCCGGGCTCTCGCTGGGTCTGTTCCTCAACGGGCTGCTCAAGCTCGTCTGTTGCGTTTATCGCCCCTGGATTCGAGACGCCCGCGTTGTGCCCTATGGGAACTCCAAGGTGACGGCCACCGGCTACTCCTTCCCAAGCGGTCACTCGACGCTTGCCACGGCAACGGTGGGCGGCGTGGGCGCCTGGCTGTGGAGAAGCGCGCGACGCATCCTCGCCAGCCTGTGCTTTGCGTTCGTGGCCCTCGTGATGTTCTCTCGCAACTACCTTGGCGTGCACACCCCGCAGGACGTGGTCGTGGGTCTTCTCGCCACGGCCCTCATGATGTTCGTTGCGTCAAAGCTTGAGGACTGGACGGACGAGGACCCCAGTCGAGATCGATTGGTGCTCATCGGTGGCGTCTTGCTGTGCGCCCTGGCAACGCTGTTCTACTTCCTCAAGTCCTATCCGCTCGACTACCAGGCCGATGGCTCGCTGCTCGTTGATCCGGCCAAGATGCGTGCGGACTCCTTCGAGGGCATAGGCCTTGTGTGTGCCTATGTCATATGTCGTTACTTCGAGCGCAGGGGCTTCGCCTTTGACGAGGAGCTTGTGCTCAAGCCACGCCTTGCCTGTGGCGTGGTGGCGCTCGTGCCGCTCGCCGCCTGGCTTGCGCTTGGCTACCCCGCCCTCAAGGCGATAGACCCGCTTATGGGCAAGTTCGTGGGCTTCTTCGTGTTCGTTGCCTATGTCATGCTTGCCGTTCCCGCGGCTATGGGCGTTGTCGCGAACCGATTGCGCAAGAGCCGCTAGCGGCGACTGGGGGCGGAGGCGTCGGGCGGCGCCATCGGGCTAGTAGCTTACCTGGCAGGGGATTCCCAGCGCTCGCACGCGCTCCGCAATGCCGTCGAGCACGGCTGGCGTGGCCTTCTTGAGGCCGGGCACCGGGGTGTCTCGCGCCACGGTGTAGATCGTGGCCTCTTGCGGGCGTATGCGGCCCAGGGCCTCGAGCCAGGGAGCCACGTACTCCTCGCCGGTGTTGTCGAGGTCTCGCCCGTCGTATGTGCCTGCGAGAAACATCGTCTGAACGATGACGTGACCGTCAAAGCTCTCATACGTCTTGATCTGCCTCTCGACGTCATAGGGGGCAACTGGCCTGTCGAGCAGCTGGATGTAGGACGGGTCCACGGTGTCGAGCTTGAGGATGTTGTCGTCTGCGAGCATGAGCGCCTCGTGGACTGCCGGCACGTGTGCACGCGTTCCGTTCGAGAGGACGGCGATCTTGCAGCCGGGGGCGATCTCGTCCCTGAGCCTCACGGCCCCGGCGATCGCCTGGGGAAACTCCGGCGCTGCCGTTGGCTCACCGTTGCCCGCGAACGTGATGACGTCGGGCAGCTGCCCTCTCTCGCGCATCGCGAGGAGCGCCTTCTCGAGCACTGCGAGAACCGTCGCCGCCGTGTTGTGGTGCTGGGTGCATCGGCGTTCGGCATTGAGGCCGTTCTCGCAGTAGAGGCAGTCGAAGGTGCAGATCTTGCCCGTTGCCGGCATCATGTTGACGCCGAGCGACAGGCCGAGCCTGCGACTGTGGACGGGCCCAAAGATGGGGCTGTCGTTGAGAAACGTTGCCATGCTCGACTCCTTTGGCTTGCGCGATTGCTGCCATTCTCGCACGGGGAGGCTGCGGGCATCGAGCCGGCATCAGACTTTTACGTATTTGCCTTGAAGGCCGCGTCTCGCGCGGCTGGGACAGAATCGAGCTCACATGATTTGGTTTACCTCTGACACACACTTTGGCCACGCGAACGTCCTTGACTTCACGGACAGGCACCTGCGCTGGCCTTCCATCGAGTCGATGAACTCCGGTGTCATCGATGCCATCAACGAGCGTGTGTCGATGACGGACACGCTCTACATCCTCGGGGACTTCAGCTTCAAGATGACGGCTGAGGATGCTCGGGCGCTCCGCCGCAAGATCATCTGCAGGGACGTTCACCTACTGCGAGGGAACCACGACAAGGACTGGACGCAGAAGGCCGTCGCCGACACCTTCAATGTGGAGTCGCCGATCAGCGTCCTCAAGGTCGACGGCATCAGGATCGTCATGAGCCACTACCCGCTTGCTGATTGGCAGGGCATGTCGCATGGCTCGTGGCATCTTCACGGTCACATTCACTCCCAGGGGAGTGACTACAACCGGGCGAACCGCAGGCAGGGCCTGCTGCGCTATGACGTCGGCGTCGACGCGAACGGCTACGCGCCGGTGAGCCTCGAGGAGCTCAAGGCATGGTTCGACGGCGTCGAGGCGCCTCGCACGAGGGTGAAGTGGCCGTTTTGGGTAAACGCCACGGGTGACGAGGAACTCGACCGAGACCTCGAGCCGTGGCGTGAGCTCTATCGGGAACAAGACGAGCGGCGTCCGGGGGATCAGCTCGTCTAACCCCTGCGAGCGGTGACGACGCCGGTCTCGTAGTCGACCTCGTAGCCCTTTGCCGCGTTGTAGACGATGAGCTCCGTGTCGATCGAGCCGTCCGAGCTGCGCATGTCCACGATGACGGCGCGGGGAATGGGCTCGCCTCCCACGTAGAGCGGCATCGCCGAGTAGTAGAGCGTGCCGCTCTCGTGGGCGTCGAGCCAGTCTCGGGCGATCTGCTCGCCATAGGCCATGCCGCCCTCGTTGTCGTTGCCGCCGGCATTCTGCATGCGGGTGCCCGTCACGAGGTTTTCCCGCGTGGGGTTTCCGCCGAGGCTGTCGGCGAGCAGGTGGGAGCGGTTCCAGAAGCGGCCCCTGTACGCGTCGCCGCTGGGCGTCACGATGACCGCCTTGGGGTTCTCGTTGGGCCAGCCCGCCGGGTCAACGTCGATGTCCTGCCTGCCACGCTCCTTGGCTTGCTCGCGCATCTCGTGCGTGAGGCTCGCGGCAACGATTCCCGGTCTGCCGAGCTCGTCGAGAGGTGAGTAGCTGACCTGTCCTGGCTCGACCTCCTTGCGTACCTGCGCTGGCCCCACCTCGCGCACGTAGTTGGGGGCCGCGGCCTCGTCCCAGGTCTGCCAACCGTCGGGGATCGAGGGGGCGGCGGTCGTTGCTGCGGACACTTCGGGGCTGGGGGTGAGGCTTGCGGGGAGAGCTCCTCCCACGGCCTGCCACGCAAGCGCGAGTGCGACGAGGATGGCCGAGCCAATCTGAGTGATCGTGCGTTGCGGCGTGCTGCGTTTGGCCATCGTCTCTCCCGTCTCGCTCTCGTCTCCAATGCATCCATTGTGGCAAATTCGATGCGAGGAGGGCCGCTTACCAGCAAATTTGCCTCGCCTGTCGGGCGTGGGTCAGTCGCGGGCGGGAGAGGCTCAAAAAATTGTCAAAATTTTGGGTTGCACTGTCGCGGTCTTTCCGTATACTAGTTCTCGCACGCAAGGAGCAAGCAATGAGCTCCTGACAACTGAATTCCTCGATAGCTCAATGGTAGAGCCCGCGGCTGTTAACCGCGTTGTTGTAGGTTCGAGTCCTACTCGAGGAGCCAGAATTTGCAGCCCCGTTGGTTATGCCAGCGGGGTTTTCTTTTAATCGAGAAGTACGGGCGGTCGCGACTCCGCGGTCGCCCGCCATGCGGCCCGTGGGACGGGAGGTCCCTTTGCTCGTCTACCTGTCTTCTGCCCTTGTTGCCATCGCGGCCGTGACCGCGGCTGAGCGTATGCCCGCCATCGGCCGTCGCGAGGCCATCGCGCTGTGGGCCGTGGCGTTTATCGCGCTCGTCGTGCCGGCCGCACTTCGCTATGACATCGGCGTTGACTACTCGGCCACCATGGAGTCCTCCGGCTACCTCGGCTACTGGCAGCTCTATCACCTCTATGCATCCGAGCCTCCGGCGCTTGGCATGGATCCCGGTTTCTACCTGCTCATCCGTCTGCTCAACCTGTTCACGGACAACCCGCAGTGGATGTTCGCGGCAATGTCTGCGGCCACTTACGCGCTCGTGCTCAGAGCCTGCCGACGCGTCTCGCCGGCGCCGGCGTTGTCAGTGGCCCTCTTTATCGTGGCGGGGTTCTACTTCGAGACGTACAACATCGCCCGTCAGTGGTTTGCCATCGCGTGCGTCCTGAACGGCCTCGAATGGGTGGGCAGTGGGGGAGGAGAAGACCCGGCGGCTGCCCGCCATGCCTTTCTCCGCTTCGCTCTCTGGGTGCTTCTTGGGGCCAGCATGCACCTGAGCTGCCTCATGTGGCTTGCCCTGTGGCCGTTGCTGCGCGTGAGGATGACGCCGGTCCGTGCGGTGGTGTCGCTCGTGGCCGTCATCGTGCTTGCGCTCGTGGGCGTGCACGTGGCCCAGCTGTTGTTCTCGGGCACGCGCTTTGGCCTGTACCTTGACCCCTCGAGCAGCGTCTACGTGGGTCCTGAGCCCAGGCTCAACGCCATCGTGACGTCTGGCATCACGTGGGCGTTCGCGCTTCTGGCGTCTCGGCTTGCCGATAGGCCTCTCGGCAGGATCGCCTCGGCCTTGCTCACATGCGCCACGCTCGCGTTTGCGCTCAACGTCTCTGCGGCGTTCCTCCCGTTCATCATCGATCGAGTGGCGCGCTACTTCTCGCCGATGCTCATCCTGCTCATGCCCGTGGCCGTCTCCTGGATGGGGGACAAGCGCCTGCGCCGCGCCTGCGTCGCCGTCGTCCTCGCTGCCTGGATCGCCGCGACCTATGTGCAGGTCATTGCGGGCGGGCAGTACGGCGTCGTGCCGTATCAGTCAGTATTTGATGAGCGTGCGGTGGAGGGCATACTGTCCTGACGCTCGGCTGCTATCATTTAGGGCTTGAGACGCCGCGCAAGCCTTGCGTAACGCCTCCAATGCGCCCTGCGCGCCATCTGATGGACCGTCAAGGAGACCGAATTGTCCCAAGACCAGACCGTGGCCGGACAGGCCACCGTGCCCGCCTCGGAGGCCTACGCCAAGACCAACCGGGCCAAGGAGAAGTTCATCCTCGCCCAACTCGTGGGCAAGGACTTCAAGCGCAAGTATCGCCGCAGCGTCCTCGGCGTTGTGTGGAGCGTGCTCAACCCACTGCTCATGATGATCGTCATGTCGCTCGTGTTCTCCTTCTTCCTGCGCTACGACAACATGGAGCACTACCCGCTCTACCTCATCCTCGGCAACGTCATCTGGACCATCTTCGCCGACTCCACCAACCAGGGCGTCACCTCCATCCTCGACGCGGCACCGCTGCTCAAGAAGGTGCGCATCAACAAGACGGTGTTCCCGGTTGAGCGCGTGCTGTTTGCCCTCGTGAACTTTGCGTTTTCGCTCATCGCCGTCGTGATCGTCATGCTGTGGGAGGGCGTCATGCCCACCTGGACGGTCATTCTGCTGCCTGTGCTGCTCGTACTGCTCATGGGCTTCTGCATCGGCATGAGCCTGCTGCTCTCCTCGCTTGCCGTCTTCTTCCGCGACATCATCCACCTGTGGAGCGTCGTCATCCTCGCCTGGAGCTACGTCACGCCGCTGTTCTGGCCCGTGAGCATGATCTCTCAGGTCCCGTATGCGTTCATGCGCGTCATTATGCTCGCGAACCCCATGTACAACTACGTCACGTTCATGCGCATGATCCTGCTCAACGGCCAGCCGCCCGAGCTCATCACCATCGGCATGTGCGTGTTTTGGGCCGCCTTCATGCTCGTGGTTGGCTATGCGGTCTTCCGCAAGCTGCAGCGCAAGTTCATCCTCTACATCTAGTCTGTGCCGAAAGGCTGGTTATTCCCCATGGCAGTCAAGAATGACATCACAAGCCCCGAGGACTATGCCATCGAGGTCGACGACGTCTCCATGATCTTCAACATGGCGAGCGAGCGCCTCGACAACCTCAAGGAGTACTTCATCAAGCTCGTGAAGCACGAGCTGTTCTTCGAGGAGTTCCATGCCCTCAAGCACGTGAGCTTCAAGGTGCGCCGTGGCGAGGTGCTCGGCCTTGTGGGCACGAACGGCTCGGGCAAGTCCACGATGCTCAAGATCATCGCCGGCGTGCTGGAGCCCAGCGAGGGCAGCGTGCGCGTGCACGGCAACATCGCGCCGCTCATCGAGCTTGGCGCCGGCTTTGACATCGAGCTCACCGCCCGCGAGAACATCTACCTCAACGGCGCGCTTCTCGGCTACACCAAGGACTTCATCGACGCCCACCTCGACGACATCGTGGACTTTGCCGAGCTCAGGGACTTCATGGACATGCCGCTCAAGAACTACTCGAGCGGCATGGTGGCGCGCATCGCCTTCGCCATCGCTACGGTCGTGGAGCCCGACGTCCTCATCGTTGACGAGACCCTCTCCGTGGGCGACGTCTTCTTCCAGGAGAAGTGCGAGCGTCGCATCCGCGAGTTCATCGAGAGCGGCCGCGTCACCGTCCTGTTCGTGAGCCACTCGCTCGAGCAGGTCGAGCGCCTGTGCACGCGCTGCGTCTGGATCGAGAAGGGCGAGCAGCGCATGGTGGGCGACACCGACGAGGTCTGCCAGGCCTACCGCAGGCAGTTCAACTAATGGGCGCCGAGGAAACCGCTGGCGCGCGCAAGAAGAGCGTCGCCGCCGTCGTCGTGACGTATAACCGCAAGGACCTCCTGCTCGAGTGCCTGGATTGCCTCGCCGCGCAGGACCTTGGGCGCCTTGGGGACTCCTACGGGCTGTCCGTCATCGTCGTGGACAACGCAAGCAGTGATGGCACGGAGCAGGCGCTGGCGCCGCTCGTGGAGTCTGGGCGCATCGCGTACTTCAACACGGGCGAGAACCTTGGTGGGGCCGGCGGCTTCAACTTTGGCATGCGTGTGGCGGTCGAGGCGGGCCATGACTTTGTCTGGGTCATGGACGATGACTGCATGACTCACCCCGACACCCTTCGCGAGCTGCTGCTCGCCGGTGAGGGGTTGGACGGTGACTTTGGCTACCTCACGAGCGTGTGCCTGTGGACGGATGGCAAGCCCTGCACGATGAACCGCCAGCGCCATCCGCTGCACACCACTATCGAGGATTTCTCGCCCGAGCTGCAGCCTTGCACGCTTGCCTCGTTCGTGTCTCTGTTCGTGCCGGCGGACGTCATCGCCGAGCTGGGCCTTCCCATCAAGGACTTCTTCATCTGGACGGACGACTGGGAGTTCACGCGACGCGTCTCTCGCAGGTATCCGTGCTATGTCGTGGGTGCGAGCGTCGTGACGCACAAGTGCAAAGTCAACGGCGCCGGCAACATCGCGCTCGACTCCGGTGAGCGCATCAGCCGCTTCCGCCTGGCCTATCGCAACGACATCGTCCTGTATCGTGGTGAGGGTCTGGCCGGCTACGCCTATGTTGCGGCGCGCGACCTCAACCACCTTGCGCGTATCGCCCTCGAGGCAAAGGGCCGCAAGCTGGAGCGAGCGCGTGCCGTCATCGGCGGAACGCTCGAGGGCCTTCGCTTCCATCCCCAGATCGAGTACGTGAGGAGACCGGAGAAGTAGGGGCCTGTCAACCTCGGCCACTTATTTCTCTTAGACAAGCGAGGGGCAACCGCTGGATGGTGGTTGCCCCTCGCTTTGTTTTGGTTCCTTTGGGCGCCTCGGCTACTCCATGCCCAGGCGGCTTCTCCAGTATGCTTCGCTCGTCATCCTCGGGAAGGCGCCTGCGTAGGCGGCGGCGACCTTCTCGTGCTCGAGCTGCCAGCGGCGCTTGAGGGCGCGCTCGCGCTCGATGATGCGGCGGTTGCGCTCGCGGTCCATGCGGCGCACGGCAGCCTTCTCGCCGGTGACGTCGAGCACGAGCACCGTCTTGCGCGCGACCGTGTCGTTGTCATAGACGCACGGGCCCGTCGTCTGCATGTGGCCGGGGGCCTTCCTGAGCAGGGCGTCCGGCAGCAGGTGCTTGTCGTAGGGAATCGACTTGCGCAGCTTGCCCACGATGCCGAGCGCATGGTGCGGCTCCGGGTGGATGGCATCGAGGTCCGCCGCGTCGAGGAGCTCGGGGTCGACCTCTGACAGGGGCACGAACTTGTCGTTGAGCTGAGCGTTCTTGCGCATGAGCGCGCTGCCGTCCACCTCCATGAGCCACTCGGGACCGCGCAGATAGTCCTCGACGCCCTGGAGCAGCAGCTCGGCCGCGCCGTACTCGAGCTCGCGGCGGCGCAGCATGACGTTTCTCCAGACGCGCGTCATGAACAGCTCCGTGTTCACGAAGCCGTCGCACGCGGCCATGACGAGGAAGTTGCGCACGTACTGGTAGCAGTCCACCGAGGCGCGCGGACGCCCCTCGAAGCTCTCGTGCCACACGCAGACGCCGTTCATCGTCATGTACGTGGGATTGCTGCGCAGACCGTACTCAACGTCGTCGCAGCGCACGAACACGGGCAGTGGCAGTCCCTTCTCGCGGATGTTGCTGACGGGGATACACGAGAACCACCAGGCCCCGTAGGCGTGCTCAACCTCGACGTTCTCGCGTTCGTTCGCCGCGACCTCGGACAGGCGGTCCACGTAGTGGTCGGGCTTGAGCTTGGCGTACTTGCCGCTGCGCAGCACGTGGCTCACGTCCTCGAACAGGCGCGTGGGCTGCTCGACGGAGAGCATGGCGCCGTTCACGAACGCGTCTGCGTACTCGTCGCTCGCGAGCGCCAGCAGGTTGTAGGTTCGCTTGATGCTCTCGGGGAATACATGGACGTCATCGTCCATGAGGATGACGTGCGTGAAGGGTTGCTCGGAGTCGAGCGCGGCGAGCATTCCTCGGGCAAAGCCGCCGGCACCACCCACGTTGGCGTTGGGAATGACGGTCACGAGGTCGTCAGAGAGCGCCTCGGCGTCGAGCGTGGAGCCGTTGTCCACGACGAACATGTGGAAGTTGTCGTGGATGGGGCCGTCGTCCTCGGCCACGCTCGAACGCATGAGCTCGATGTTGGGGACGATGTAGTGCTCCTTCTTGAACGTCGTGGTGGAAAGCGCGATGCGCACGGGGCGCACGCGGCCCTCCTCGACGTTCGCCGAGTAGCAGCCGCCGTGCAGGAGCGTGCGTCCCGCGGGCAGCAGCTCGAAGGCGACGAGGTCCATGCCCGCGGCGTCGATCGTGGCGCTCACGCGGGCACGCTGTCCGGTCTCGGGCGTGATGGAGAGGCGGTCGAGTTCGACGGTGCTCTCCGCGTCCGCGCGGGCGCCTGCCGGCAGGCCCTTGATGACGACCTCGCAGGCGTCCCCAGACAGCTCGAGGGAGAGCGTCACCTCGTGGATGCCGCAGTACCTGGCCCACTTGCCCGTGGAGCATGCGTTGAGGAAGGTCATGAAGTCGGTGGGCTCGTTGACGATGAGGGCGTGTTCCTCGTCCTCATAGACGAGCGGGGACGAGCAGAATGCGTAGAGCTCGTCATGACCCGCGAGGTGGTCTGCGGGCTTGAGCAGGACGTTCGAGAGCTTGTGCTCGATCATGTGCACTCCTGTGCGTTGAGCCGAGTGGATTTCGAATGTCGGCGTTGTTCTTGTCGGTGAGTAGTATAGTGGTCAAGACCTTTAAGACGGTGCGGGACACCGGCAAGGATCGAGCGCTTAGGCGCAACACATATGAGACCTTCACCAGACGTCCCGGGCCGCACTAGGCACAGGCGTCTTTTTTTGTGAAGGGAGCCACATGGAACAGATCGCACCCAAGGCGACCATCATGGACGGCGCGGCGATGGCGCGAGCCCTCACCCGCATCGCCCACGAGGTCATCGAGAACAACGAGGGAGCTGAGAACATCGCCCTCGTCGGCATCGTGCGCCGCGGCGCAAACATCGCCGAGGAGCTCGCTGACGAGATCGAGGCCATCGAGGGCATCCGCCCGCCCGTTGGCAAGCTTGACATCAGCTTCTACCGTGACGACGTGACGCGTCGGGTCGCGCCCGTCATCCACAAGACCCAGATCGACTTCGACGTCGATGGCAAGGACATCGTCCTGGTCGATGACGTGCTCTTCTCCGGCCGCACCGTCCGCTCGGCGCTCGATGCCCTCATGGACTTTGGCCGACCCGCCACCATCCAGCTCGCCGTCATGGTCGACCGTGGCCACCGCGAGCTGCCCATTCGCGCCGATTACGTGGGCAAGAACGTCCCCAGCTCCCACGAGGAGGACGTCCGCGTGTTCGTGGAGTCCCTCGACGGCCGCGATGCGGTGGAAATCTGGGACATCGAGGCCGAGAAGCAGGCCATCGCCAACAAGGAGGTCAGTGCCTAAGATGCTCTCCGTACGCAACCTCATCAACACGACGGACCTTACGGCCGACGACATCACGCAGATCCTCGACACCGCCCGTTCGATGGAGGAGATCAACCACCGCACGATCAAGAAGGTGCCCGCCCTTCGCGGCCGCACGATCGTGAACCTGTTCCTCGAGCCGTCCACGCGCACGCGCTCCTCGTTCGAGATCGCCGAGAAGCGTCTCTCAGCCGACTCCCTGAACGTCGCGGGCTCCAGCTCCTCGGTCTCCAAGGGCGAGTGCCTCGAGGACACCATCAAGACGCTCGACTCCTATGGCATCGACATGTTCGTCTGCCGTGCTCGCAACGCCGGCACTGCCGAGCGCATCACCCAGTACACCGACGCCCGCGTCATCAATGCCGGCGACGGCAAGCACGCGCACCCCACGCAGGCCCTGCTCGACCTGTACACGATGCGCGAGCACTTCGGCAGGCTCGATGGCCTGAAGGTCGCCATCGTGGGCGACCTGCTCCACAGCCGCGTCGTGGGCTCCCTTGCGCCCGCGCTTCGCACCATGGGCGCCAAGGTCACGCTCGTGGGCCCGCCCACCTTCCAGCTCCCCGAGCCCGAGGTCTTCGGTGCCGAGGAGACCTATGACTTCGACTCCGTCATCGAGGACGCCGACGTCGTGTACATGCTGCGCGTGCAGCTCGAGCGCATGGAGGGTGCCACCATTCCCTCGAAGCGCGAGTACAACCGCCTGTGGGGCCTCAACGCCGAGCGTCACGCCCGCATGAAGGAGGGCGCGCTCGTCATGCACCCGGGCCCGATGAACCGCGGCATGGAGATCGACTCCATCCCGGCCGACGCCCAGAACTCGTTCGTGACCCGACAGGTCGCCGCGGGCCTCTACACCCGCATGGCCGAAATGTACCTGCTGCTTGGAGGAGAAGAGAATGCTGCTGATTAAGGGCGCCCACGTCGTTGACCCCCAGGTTGGTCTCGATGGTGTCTACGATGTCCTCATCGAGGGAGAGCGCATCGCCAGGGTTGGCGAGCGCATCAAGGCCCCCGAGGGCGCCGAGGTCCTCGAGGCTGACGGCAAGTACCTCGTTCCCGGCCTGACCGACATCCACGTCCACTTCCGCGACCCGGGCTACGAGTACAAGGAGACCATCGAGACGGGCTCTGCCGCTGCTGCCGCCGGCGGCTTCACCGACGTTGCCACCATGCCCAACACCGACCCCGTCGTCGACTCGGGCGAGGGCATCCGCTACCAGATCGCCAAGGGCGACGCCTGTGGCCTGGTGCACGTGCGCCCCATCGGCGCCTGCACCCGTGGCGAGAAGGGCGAGGCGCTCGCCGAGATCGGCGACATGGTGGCCGAGGGCGCCTGCATGTTCTCCGACGACGGCCACGGCGTCCAGAGCGCCGGCATGCTGCGCACCGTCATGGATTATGTGCGCCAGTTCGACCGCGCCGTCGCCTGCCACTGCGAGGTTCGCTCGCTCACGGAGCACGGCATGGTGAACGAGGGCCGCGCCAGCACGCGCCTCGGCCTTGCCGGCTGGCCCGCTGCCGGCGAGGAGATCGAGATCGCCCGCGACATCGAGTTGTGCCGCCTCACGGGCTGCGCGCTGCACATCTGCCACATCTCCACGGCCCATGGCATGGAACTCGTCCGCGCCGCCAAGGCCGAGGGCCTGCCCGTCACGGCCGAGGTCTGCCCGCACCACCTGTTCCTCGACGAGTCCGCGCTCGATGACACCTACGACACGAACCTCAAGATGAACCCGCCGCTGCGCACGGCCGAGGACGCCGCCGCACTGCGCGCCGGTATCGCCGATGGCACGATCGACTGCGTCGTCACCGACCATGCCCCGCACGCCCTTCACGAGAAGGAGTGCGAGTTCGAGATCGCCCCGTTTGGCGTCGTCGGTCTCGAGACGAGCCTGCCGCTCATGCTCACGAACCTCGTCGCCACGGGCAAGATGACGTGGCAGCGCCTCGTCGAGGTCATGTGCGTGAACCCGCGCAAGGTCGCTCGCCTGGCCCCCGTCAAGGTCGAGGCCGGCTCTGTCGCCGACCTCACGCTCGTCGATCCCGAGCTCGACGTCGAGGTGACGCCCGAGCTGTTCTGCGGCAAGCAGCACAACTCCGCGTTCATGGGTGCCAAGCTGCGCGGCCGCGCCACGGACACGATCGTTGCGGGCAAGCACGTCCTCAAGGATTGCAAGCTCGCCTAGTTCCATATGACCGACGCCCGTCGGCCCCAGGGAGGGTCGGCGGGCGTCTTTGGCCGTCGCGGCTCACGCGGCGGCGTTTTGCCCGAAAGGAGAGACATGGCCCAACCAACCCCATCGCCGGCGCGCATCCATGAGTTCAAGATCGTGGAGAACGTCCGCATCGCCGAGGGCGTCATGCGCCTCACGATCGAGGCCCCGCGCCTTGCCGCGGCCATCAAGCCCGGCCAGTTCATGAGCTTCGCCGTTCCCGGGGACACGACCCAGCTCATCCGCATCCCGCTCTCGTTTGCCTCCGCGGACGCCGAGGCCGGCACCGTGACGACCTACTATGCCGTTGTGGGCGACGGCACGCGTCGCCTTGCCGCCATGGGCGTGGGCGAGCGCTCCTCCGTCCTCGGCCCCGGCGGTCATGGCTGGAGGCTTCCCGAGGGCGCCTCTCGCGTGCTCGTCGTCGCGGGCGGCATCGGCATCACGCCCGTCATCGCTGCGGCCGGCATGGCCAAGGCGGCTGGCGCCGAGGTCGATGCCGTGGTTGGCGCCCTCACGGCAGCCAAGCTGTGCGGAACCGATGAGCTTGCAGCTCTTGGCTGCGCTGAGGTCCGCGTCACGACCGACGACGGAACCGCCGGCACCAAGGGCTTCGTGACGGCCGAGGTCGGCCCCATGCTCGAGGCCGGCGCCTACGACGTCGTGCTCACGTGTGGTCCCGAGCCCATGATGCGCGCCGTCGCCTCCCAGGCCGAGGCCGCAGGCGTTGCGTGCGAGGTCTCTCTCGAGCGCATGATGACGTGCGGCTTTGGCGCCTGCAACACGTGCAACGTCCAGACGACGGACGGCATGGTCGGCGCCTGCATGCACGGTCCCGTGTTCGACTCGAGGAGGGTTGTCTGGTGAGCAAGGTGAACATGGCCGTCGACCTCGGCGGCATCAAGATGAAGAACCCGATCAACACCGCGAGCGGAACCTATGGCTTTGGCTGGCAGTTCGAGGGCTTCTATGACGTGAGCCGCCTCGGCGCCATCACGACAAAGGGCTGCGCCGCCGAGCCTTGGCCCGGCAACCCCGCGCCGCGCATGGCCGAGGTCACGAGCGGCATGATGAACTCCGTGGGCCTGCAGAACCCCGGCGTCCGCGGTCTCGTGGACTCCTATGGCGAGTACCTCCAGCAGCTCTCCGACAAGGGTACCCAGGTCATCTGCCAGGTGGCCGGCCACTCCGTCGAGGAGTACGTGCGTGCCGTCGACCTGTTCGAGGAGCTTGCCCCCTTCGCTGCCGGCCTCGAGATCAACATCAGCTGCCCCAACATCGCCGCCGGTGGCTGTGCCATGGGCTCCACCCCGGAGGGCGCCGCCGAGGTCATCCGCGCCGTGCGCTCTCACACGAAGCGCCCGCTTCTCGTCAAGATGGCACCCGCCCGCGTCGTCGAGGTCGCAAAGGCGCTCGAGGCCGAGGGCGCCGACGCCCTCACGGTCATCAACTCCATCTCCGGCATGGCCATTGACGTCGACACGCGCAAGAGCCGCCTCTCTCGCCCCACGGGCGGCATGAGCGGCCCGGCGCTTCACCCCATCGCCGTGCGCATGGTGTGGGAGGTCCACAACGCCGTGAACATCCCCATCGTGGGCGTGGGCGGCGTCATGAGCGGCCGCGACGCCGCCGAGTTCATCCTCGCCGGTGCCACGAGCGTCTCGGTGGGCATGGCCAACCTCGTTGACCCCACGGCTGCCCCGCGCATCCTCGACGAGCTCACCGAGTGGGCCGAGTCCCAGGGTGTCAGCGACATCAACGAGCTTATCGGCGCCTTCGAGGGATAGGGGAGAGACATGGGTAGGTTCGACAACCTCTCTGCGCGCGACCGCATCATGGTTGCGCTTGACTGCGGCCCCGACGAGGCCCGTGCGCTCGCCGACAAGCTCGAGGGCCACGCCACGTGGCTCAAGGTGGGCATCACGCTTATCTACGACGGCGGCCTTCCGCTCGTCTCGGAGCTGCGCGGGCGCGGCTTCAAGGTGTTCGTTGACTCCAAGTTCCACGACATCCCCCACCAGGTCCGAGGCGCCGTCAAGAGCGCGGCCCACACGGGCGCGGACCTTGTGACCGTCCATGGCTCCGGTTCTGAGGCCATGCTTCGCGCCTGCCACGAGGGCGCCGAGGAGGCACAGGCCGAGTACGGCCGCAAGCCCTATGTCATCGCCATCACGGTGCTCACGAGCATGGATGCGGACGAGCTCGCCAAGGTGGGCGTCACGCGGCCCATTCCCGAGCAGGCCGCCGCGCTCGCGAAGCTCGCCGTTGACTCCGGCCTCGACGGCATCGTGTGCTCGCCGCGCGAGGCGCGCGAGATGCGTAAGCTTCTCGGCCCCGATGCGCTCATCGTGACGCCGGGCGTGCGTCCCGCCGGTGCCGCTCTTGGCGACCAGAGCCGCGTGGCAACGCCGGCCGCCGCCATCGAGGCCGGCGCGAGCCACATCGTGGTTGGCAGGCCCATCACGCAGGCGGATGACCCCGTTGCCGCCTTCGAGGCCATCGTCGAGGAGCTCGAGCGCGCCTAGGTCAAATCCATCGCTTCCCATATGGCTCCCGGAAAAGGCCACAAAGTGTCCATCAGCAACAAAACTGGTGGTAAATTGGCTAAAACCGGGAGCTTTTTATGTCGAAGTTCTTGCAAAACGGCTGGTCTATTGCCATAGTTGCATACAGCCGATTCCGGGGACCGTTGTCCCTACGGTTCTTTTTGTTCGTAAGTTCTATGTTTGGAGGAAACAATGGCTCTCCCTCAGCTTTCCGAGGAGCAGCGCGCTGCCAACCTGAAGAAGGCCGCCGAGGCCCGTCACGCCCGTGCCGAGCTTCGCGAGAAGATCAAGACCGGCCAGGTCACGCTCGAGTACGTTCTCGACTCCGATGACCCCGCTGCCACCCGCATGCCCGTCCGCGCCCTCATCGAGTCGCTCCCGGGCTACGGCAAGGCCAAGGCCGCCAAGATCATGGACGAGCTCGAGATTTCCCCGAAGCGTCGCGTCCAGGGTCTCGGCCTTCGCCAGCGTGAGGCCCTCCTCGAGATCCTCTCGAAGTAGTGTCGCGCACACCCAGACTGTTCGTCGTCTCCGGACCGTCGGGCGCGGGAAAGGGCACGCTCGTCTCCCTCGTGAGAGAGCAGCGCCCCGACCTGGGCCTGACGGTCTCGGCCACAACGAGACAGCCACGCCCAGGTGAGGTGGACGGCGTCTCGTACCACTTCCTAAGCAAGGAGGAGTTCGCCCGCCGTGTCGAGGCCGGCGAGTTCCTTGAGTGGGCCAACGTCCATGGCAACTGCTACGGGACCCTGCGCTCGGAGGCGGACCGCAACCTTGCGGCCGGCAAGTCCGTCATCCTCGAGATTGACGTGCAGGGCGCCCTCAACGTGCGCAAGGTCTATCCGGAAGCCGTCCTCGTCTTCATCGAGCCGCCATCGATGGAGGTCCTCGAGCAGCGCCTTCGCGGTCGCGGCACCGAGGACGAGCAGAGCCTCGAGCTTCGGCTCGCGGACGCCGCCGGTGAGATGGAGAAGGCCTGCGAGTACGACGAGCGCGTTGTCAACGACGACCTTCAGGAGGCCTGCGCGGAGCTTCTCCGCGTCCTGGACTCTCATGAGATGAATTGAGGTACCAAGCAATGTCTGTCATCAAGCCCGAAATCGACGACCTGCTGGAGCAGACCGAGCACAATCCGTTCCTGCTGTGCTCCGTTGCCTCCAAGCGCGCGTGCGACATCAACAACATGCTCCGTGGCCAGCACCTTCGCGTGACGGCCATCCAGGACGTCGACGACATCACCACCGTCGTCTCCGGCCAGGACACGACCTCCATCGCCATGGAGGAGATTGCCAACGGCACGCTTGGTTACGTCCAGGAGGACTTCGACGAGGCCATCAAGGACACCAACACCAAGATTGGCGAGTAACCCGTGACGTCTAGAGTCTGCCTCGTCCACTATCACGAGATTGGCCTGAAGGGCAAGAACCGCTCCACGTTCGAGCGCCAGCTCATCACCAACCTCAAGCGTGCCCTCAAGGGTCGCTCCGCCCACGTCGAGCGTCTCGCTGGCTACGTCCGCGTCCATTTCGAGGACGGGGACGTGCCCGCCGACGTTCCCGGGCTCATCTCCCGCGTGCCCGGCGTGGCACGCGTCTCGGTGGCCTTCCGCTGCGAGCGAGAGCCCGAGCAGTACAACGAGGCCGCGATCGAGAGCCTTAGGAGCTGCGAGCCGTTCCAGTCTTTCAAGGTTCACGGTCGTAGGTCCAACACGGACTATCCCATCCACAGCATCGAGCTCAACCGTCAGGTGGGGGCCGTGCTGTGCGATGCCTTCCCGGACAAGAAGGTGCAGATGCACCAGCCCGACGTCACGGTCAATGTGCACGTCGTGCAGTCCGACGTCTACGTCTATGCCGATGCCGCCTCCATGCGCGGCGCGGGCGGTCTGCCCGTGGGTACGGCCGGCAAGGTCGTAACGCTGCTCTCGAGCGGCTTTGACTCCCCGGTCGCCACATGGATGGTCGGCCGTCGCGGTGCCACGTGCATTCCGGTGCACTTCTCGGGACGCCCCATGACGAGCGATGCCTCCGAGTGGCTGACGCAGGACATCGTACGCGCCCTTGAGCCTGCCGGCATCATTGGACGCCTCTACGTGGTTCCGTTTGGCGAGTGCCAGCGAGAGATCTCCCTCAAGGCCCCGCAGTCGCTTCGCGTCATCATGTACCGCCGCCTCATGTTCGAGGTTGCCCAGGCCGTGGCCGAGCTCGAGGGTGCCAAGGCGCTCGTCACGGGCGAGTCGCTCGGTCAGGTGGCCTCCCAGACGCTCGACAACATCACTGCCACCAATGACGTTGCCAGGATTCCTGTCTTTCGCCCGCTCATTGGCACGGACAAGATCGAGATCATCGACCGTGCCCAGCGGATCGGCACGTATGACATCAGCGCACAGACCGCTCCGGACTGCTGCACACTGTTCATGCCTCGTCGTCCCGAGACGCATGCCCATCTCGATTCGGTCCGTCGCGCGTGGGAGACGTTCGACCACGATGCCATGGTGAAGCACCTCATGGAGACCATCGAGTACGTCGACTTCGACACGTGCCCGTCATACCGCCCGCCGCGCGAGCTCAAGGCGAGGCATCGCGAGCTTGCTCCTGCCGAGTGGCCGGATTCTGCGGACGAATAGTCTCTTGATTTAGTTTTGAACATCTGCTGCTAGATACACGAGCCCGACCGGTTATCAACACCTGGTCGGGCTCTTTTTGTGCCAAGCGGGCCAATTCCTGTTTGATTTCTGTAAGGTTTGCGTTTGACCGTGCGGGACTTTCTGCCCCTGCTCGATGGTAGCCCACCTCCTTTTTGCAAAGATTCGAGCAGGGAGGTGTCCTTGATGGCGCAGCTGAGAAGAGACGGGAAAGCCGGCGTGAGGCATGTCGCGGCGCTTGCGGTGGCGGGCACGGCCGTTGCGGCCGTATGCGCCCTCGTCGTGTTCGTGGGCCCTTCTGGTGGCGTTGTGGTGGAGCGGGCGAACGAGGCCCAGGTCACGACGTCTGAGAGCCCCGCCGCCACGACGCAGGGACCCGACGCGGTCGTTGTCCATGTGGACGGAGCGGTCTGCTGCCCCGGCGTCTACGAGCTCGTGCTCGCCTCTCCTCGTGTGAGGGATGCGGTCGATGCCGCCGGTGGCCTTGCGGATGGTGCGGACACATCCTCGATGAACCTGGCGTCTCTCCTTGGGGACGGGCAGAAGATTCACGTTCCCTTCGAGGGGGAGAGCTCCGTCGAGGCTACGGGTGCAGGCGGTGGCGGTGAGTCCGCTGACGCCTCGGGTGTGGCCGGCTCGTCCTCGCTCGTCAACATCAACAGCGCCACGGAGGAGGAGCTGGACGGCCTGCCGGGCGTGGGTCCCTCGACGGCCGCGGCGATCGTCGAGGACCGCAACGCAAACGGCCCCTTCTCCTCGCCTGAGGACCTCATGCGCGTGAGCGGCATCGGCGAGAAGAAGTTCGCCAAGCTGCGCGATCACATCTGCGTGTGACTGTCATGAATGGCAAGGCTGACACGAAGGGGGAGGGCGTCTTCCCGGGACGTCCCTACGTTCCGCCCCTGTTCGTGGGGATGGTGAGTCTCGTCGTCTGTGACGTCTCGGCCCTTCGCGGCGCATGTGGCCCGCCGGTGATTCTCTTGCTGTGCGCGGGTGGGCTTGCGCTGGCGGTGGCGCTGCGTCGCATTGGCCGCATCCTGTGGTCTCATATGGCGCTTGCGGCCCTGCTGTGCGCGATTCTTGGCTGCGTCTACTCGACTATGGCCCTGGCTCAGCTCGACGCGAGGACGGAGTTGCTGGCAAAGACCCCAATTTCGTCATGTGCGGTCATCGTTGATGGGGATGCGAGCGAGAACGGCGGCTCGTGGACGTGCCGGGCACACGTTGAGGCACCTGGATTTCACTCGGTCGGCGTCTGGCTGACGACTCCTGAGCTCGTGGCCCGTGGCGATCTCCTCTGCGGCATTGGACGCTTCTCTCCCAATGGCGAGGACGAGTTCGGCATCTCGAGCAGGTCGCAGGGCATGGCGGGTAGGGTAAGGCTCGTTCGCGTCACGGGGCGCCAGCCTGCCAATGGGGCCACGGGCTTTCTGACGCGCCTGAGGGAGGGCGTCGTCTCTCGCCTTGCACCCGAGAACAGCGAGTCTCGAGCGCTGCTCGCTGGCGTCGTGGCCGGGGACAGGCGGGAGCTCAAGGCTCAGGGCACAAGCGATGCGTTCTCGGCGGCGGGACTGTCGCATCTCATCGCCGTCTCGGGAGCGCACCTTGCCAGCGTGTTCTCGCTTGTCGATGGTCTCCTTCTGTCGCTCGGGGTGGACCGCGGCCCGCGTAACTTCCTTACGCTTGCGCTTTCGGCGCTGTTCGTGCTGCTCTGCGCGTGCCCGGCCTCTGCCGTGCGTGCGTGGGTGATGCTTGCGGCGGGCGTGGCCGGCAGGGGAGTCGGGCGGCGGGGCCATGCCCTTTCGGGACTTGCCGTTGCCGGCATCCTCATGTGTCTTGCAGACCCGTTCTGCGCAAGTGACCTAGGGTTTCAGCTCTCGATGCTCTCCGTGGCCTCGTTGTCGCTGCTCTGCCCCTATGTGAGGGCGGCGATCGAGTCCGTCGCTCCCTCTCGGAGCTATCGAGAGATGCGGTTTGTTCCTCGCCCCCTGCGCCCCCACGTGGCCAGGCTTGGCAGGAGCGTCCGCACCTCTCTCGCGGCTTCGCTCGCGTGCCAGCTGGCAACCTGGGCAATCGTCGCCGTGACGTTTGGCAGGGTCTCTCTCGTGGGCCCGCTTGCGAGCGTCGTCGTGGGTCCGCTGCTCTCGCCCCTCGTGCTCGCGGCTCTCGTTGCCTGCCTTGTCCTTCCCGTGCCAGTCGTGGGCGGCCTTGCCCTTGGGCTCGCTGACGGGCTCGCGCTCCTCGTCGTGGAATTTACGCACATGCTTGCCAGCCTACCGTTCTCGAGCATCCCCATCGTGGCACCGGCGTGGACGGAGCTGCTTCCGATCATAGGAGGAATCGTGCTGCTCGCATTCTGGCCTAGACCTTCGCGACGGATGCTGAGGAGGGTCTTCCTGGGGGCGGCCATCGTGGCCATGGCGCTCTTCCTGCGGCTGTATGTCGTCGTGCCGCCTAGCGTCACCGTGTTGGACGTGGGACAGGGGGACGCCATCCTCGTGCGAGACGGGCCGCATGCCCTGCTCGTTGACACGGGCCCTTCCGGAGCCATTTCCGATGCCCTCGCTCGACAGCATGTCCTGTGGCTTGATGCCGTCGTCGTCACGCACCTGCACGATGACCACACGGGTGGCATCGATGACCTTGCCGGCCTTGTGCCCACGGGCTCCCTGTTTGTTGGAGACGGTGTGTCGGGCTGTCTGCCCGATAGCCTCAAGGAGGATGTGAGGCGGCTCGTGGGGGCAAATCTCGATGAGCTGAGGTCGGGTGATGAGATGCACGTGGGTGGCTTCACCCTCACCTGCCTGTGGCCGAGAGAGGCCACGGATGGTTCGGAGAACGAGGATTCCGTGTGCCTGCTGCTTACCTACGGGGAGGGCGGCTCGGGGCTCAGGATGCTGCTCACGGGGGACGCCGAGTCTGGCGTGTTTGGCTCCATTGCCGGGGCGGCGGGCGACATCGACGTGCTCAAGGTGGGGCACCACGGTTCACGCGTCTCGATAGACGAGGACCAGGCCCAGGAGTTGCGAGCCGAGGTTGCCGTTGCGAGCGCCGGCGAGGGCAATTCGTACGGTCACCCCACGCCTGAGTGCATCGAGGTGCTCGAAGAGAGTGGTGCGTGGTTTCTCTGCACGAAGGACCACGGAGACGTGACGGTGGCTCCGGGGGCGCAGGGTGTGGGCGTGAGCTGCGAGAGATAGGGAGGCTGCGCGCTACAATCAGGCAAATCAGCAACCCGGGAGGACCTATGGCCGAACTCTTGCCCGCATATCTCATCGTCGGCGCAGACGAGCTCAAGCGCGCGTCTGCTGTGAAGCGCCTGCGCTCGCACGTGCCCGCGGACCTTGCGGACTTCAACCTCGACGAGCTCGAGGGCGCAACGATCGAGGACCCAGAACAGCTCATCTCCTCTGCCCAGACGATGCCCTTCTGCGCGGACTTCCGCCTCGTGATCGTCAATGGGGCGGAGAATCTCTGCAAGCCCGTGTCCGAGGCCGTCGTGAGCTACCTGAAGGACCCCAACCCCCAGTGCGTGCTGTGCCTCGTTGCGGAGAAGCTCGCGAAGAACACGCGCCTTTACAAGGCCGTGGCCAAGGTGGGCCCCCATTCCGTCATCGACTGTGCGCCGCTCAAGCGCTGGGAGCTCCCTCCCTATGTCGTGAAGCTTGCACAGAAGCGCGGCCTTTCCATGGACAATGCGGCGGCGCAGGAGCTCGTGGAGCGCGTGGGGGAGTCCACGGTTGCCCTTGACAACCAGATAGCAACGCTTGCGGAGCTCGTGGGTGACACTGGGCGCATCACCCTTGGCGACGTAGAGGCCAACGTGGCACAGATCGCCGAGGTGAGCCCCTGGGCCTTTGCCGACGCCGTCTGCGAGAGAAACGCCCCTCGTGCCATGGAGATGCTCAACCTCATGAAGGCGCCCTCGCTTGTGTTCCTCCACTCGGTGCTCGTGGGCAGGCTCCGGGAGCTCGTGTGCGCCAAGTCGCTCGACGCCCGTGGTGCCGCAAATGGTCTCGCGCATGAGCTTGGTCGGCAGTCCTGGCAGGTGAAGAACCACGTTCGCTGGTCTCGCGCCTTTGGGGAGGAAGAGCTAGTGTCCCTGCTCGGCCAGGCCGCCTCATGCGAGCGGGCGCTCAAGGGCAGCTCCGACTCCGATGCCGCCTTCACGCGCTTCGTGCTCGCCATGGCCTCGCCTCGTGCCGCTCGCTAGGGGAGAAGAGACTGGCCATGGTCCGGGTCTGTCGACCGCCCGCTTGGAAGCGTCTCGGATTTTGCTCAAAGAAGAAGCCCCACCGGCCAGCACGCCGACGGGGCTTTCTGAATTCGCTGTTGCGAGAAGCTACTTGATCTTGTTCACGAGCTTCTGGACGCCGCTCTTGCGCTGGGCAGCCTGGTTCTTGTGGATGATGCCCTTGGAGGCAGCCTTGTCCAGCAGCTTGCCGGCCTTGTTGGCCTCGGCCTGAGCGAGCTCGGCGTCGTTGGCCTCGACGGCGGCACGGACGCGCTTGACAGCGGTCTTAAGCTCGGAACGGACGGCCTTGTTGCGCATGCGAGCCTTCTCGGCGGTGACGATGCGCTTCTTCTGCGACTTGATGTTAGCCACGTGCAGATCCTTTCAATTTCTCTTCTTTGAGGCCTCTGTTGACGCTGGGAGTGGGGCTTCCAACGTCTGACACGGCAATCAAGTTCGTGAGTATAGCAGACGCAACGCGATATCGCATGTGAAATACAAAGAACTTGCAGGTGCGCCAAAGAAATACGCTAGAATCGAGCTCATGAATACACACGATACCTCACACATCAGGAACTTCTCCATCGTCGCCCACATCGACCATGGCAAGTCCACCATCTCAGACCGCATCCTTGAGCTCACGCGCACCGTTGACGAGAGGGACATGGAGTCGCAGCTGCTCGACACCATGGACATCGAGCGCGAGCGTGGCATCACGATCAAGAGCAACGCCGTGCGCGTGATGTACGACGCCGATGACGGCCAGACCTATCAGTTCAACCTCATCGACACGCCGGGCCACGTGGACTTCACCTACGAGGTCTCGCGCTCCCTTGCCGCCTGCGAGGGCGCCGTGCTCGTCGTCGACTCCACGCAGGGCGTCGAGGCCCAGACGGTCTCCAACGCGAGCCTGGCCATGAACGCCAACCTCGACATCGTGCCGGCCATCAACAAGATCGATCTGCCGAGCGCGCACCCCGACGAGGTGAAGGAGGAGATCGAGGAGGACCTCGCGATTCCGGCCGATGACGCCGTGTGCGTCTCGGGCAAGACCGGCGAGGGCATCCATGAGCTCCTCGAGTCCATCGTTTTCCTCATCTCGCCGCCTTCCGGCAGCTACGACGCCCCGCTCAAGGCTCTCATCCTTGACTCCTACTTTGACGAGTACCGCGGCGTCGTGGCCACGGTGCGCGTCTTCGACGGCCACATCTCCAAGGGAGACGACCTGCTCATGATGCAGGGCGGCGAGCGCTTCCTCGTGGACGGCGTGGGCGTCAAGCGCCCGGCCGAGGTGCTCGTGGACGAACTTGGCGTGGGCGAGGTGGGCTTCGTGGTCACGGGACTCAAGGACCCCGAGTCCGTGCGCGTGGGCGACACGCTCACGTATGCCGATCGTCCCACGGCAGAGCCGCTCCCGGGATATCGTGAGGCCAAGCCCATGGTCTACACGGGGCTGTTCCCCGTGGACAACAAGGAGTACGAGAACCTTCGCGACGCGCTCGAGAAGCTTCACGTGAACGATCCCTCGCTCACGTGGTCTCCCGAGACCTCCGTGGCGCTCGGCTTCGGCTTCCGCGTGGGCTTCCTCGGCCTTCTCCACATGGAGGTCGTCAAGGAGCGTCTCGAGCGCGAGTTCAACCTCGACCTCATCGCCACGAGCCCCTCGGTTGACTACCACGTCTTCAAGACGGACGGCGAGATGGTGGGCGTGCGCAGCCCGCAGGACCTGCCGGACGTCACGTGCATCGACCACATCGAGGAGCCCTACCTCAAGGCAAAGATCATCTGCCCGCCTGAGTACACCGGTGCGGTGATGCAGCTGGCCATCGAGCACCGCGGCGTCACCACGGACATGATCCACCTCACGCAGAAGTCCGTCGAGCTTCACTTCGACATGCCACTCGCCGAGCTCATCCTCGACTTCTTCGACCAGCTCAAGAGTCGCACGAAGGGCTACGCGTCGCTCGACTACGAGTTCTCCGAGTACCGCACGAGCGAGCTCGTGAAGCTCGACATCCTGCTCTCCGGAGACGAGGTGGACGCGCTGTCGTTCATCGTCCACAAGGACAAGGCCTATACGCTGGCCCGCGGCCTGTGCGACAAGCTCAAGGAGATCATCCCGCGTCAGCAGTTCGAGGTGCCCATCCAGGGCGCCATCGGCAACAAGATCATCGCGCGCTCGACCGTCAAGGCCATGCGCAAGGACGTGCTTGCAAAGTGCTACGGCGGCGACATCTCGCGCAAGCGCAAGCTGCTCGAGAAGCAGAAGGAGGGCAAGAAGCGCATGAAGGCCATCGGCTCGGTCGACGTGCCGCAGGAGGCCTTCATGGCGATTCTCAAGGTGGACGAGTAGTGGCCCGCGGCGCTTCCTATGTGGCCGAGCAGGCCAGGCTCGCTCGCAGCGAAGCGGCCTCGGTCGTCATGGAGCAGGGCACTGACGCCGCCGGCCTGTCGTGGCCGCCGGCATCGTTTGCTTCCCAGGTCGTGGGCTCGCTTGCCGATAGGCTCGCGGCCTCCCCGTTTCTCATGGCACCCATGGCGAGCGTCACGGACGGCGCCTATCGCATGATGATGCGCGCGGGGGGAGCTGCGCTCGCCTACACGGAGATGGTCTCCGTGACGGGGATCCATTACGGCAGCGACAAGACCTGGAGCCTCGTCGAGCCCAACGCCGGCGAACCCGACCTCGCCGTGCAGCTGTTCGGTTCGGACCCGGAGCACTTCCGTGAGGCGGCCGCGCAGCTCGGCGAGCACGTGGGGGATCGCCTTGTGCTCGTTGACGTGAACATGGCCTGCCCCGTGCCCAAGGTGACGAAGTCCGGTGCCGGCTCCGCGCTTCTGGATGACCCTGCGCTTGCCGCGCGCATCGTGGGCGTGCTGCGCGAGGAGCTCGAGGTCCCCGTCACGGTGAAGATACGCCTGGGTCGCAGGCCGGACCGCATCGTGGGCGTGGACTTCGCCCGTGCCATGGAGGCGGCCGGCGCCGAGGCGATAGCCGTGCACGGGCGCGTGGCCTCCCAGATGTATCGCGGACAGTCCGACGCCGCGGCCATCGCAGAGATTGTGCGGGCCGTGGACGTCCCCGTCATTGCGTCAGGCGACGCCCTGGACGCCCGGCGCGCCGTGGGTCTGCTCGGGCAGACGGGTGCTGCTGCCTGCTTCATCGCACGCGGCAGCTATGGTGACCCCTGGGTGTTTGGCAATGCCTCGCGCCTGCTCGCTGGTGAGCCCGAGGCGGGCGTGACGCCTGCCATGCGCCTTGCGGCGTTCAGGCTGCACGTGCGGCTGCTTGGGGCAACGGGCGCCCACCTGGCCCGGGCGAGGAGCCTTGCTGGCTGGTACCTGCGCGGCGTTCCCGAGGCGGCCGCGTGGCGGGAGCGCGCCATGCACTGCTCTGTGCTCGATGACTACCTCGAGCTTGCCGACGAGCTCGAGGAGACGCTGTGATGCCTGGCGTTCGCGCCCTGTACCTGCACGTTCCGTTCTGCGTGAGGCGCTGCCGCTACTGCGACTTCGCCACGTCGGCAACGCGTCACGATGACGTCCGCATGGGGGAGTACGCATCTGCCCTCTGCCGCCTCGTGGGCCAGGCGCGCGGCCTGGGCTTGCTCGGCGACCTCGCCACGGGCTACGTCGGCGGTGGGACACCCACGATGCTCGGGGCCGAGTGGCTTTCCGCGCTCATCGGGGCATGTGGCAGCCTGGAAGAGCTCACGTTCGAGGCAAACCCCGAGTCCCTGGGGGACGACGTCCTCGCGGGTGCCCGCGAGGCCGGTGCCACGCGCGTCTCCATCGGTGTGCAGAGCTTCGATGATCGTGAGCTGGCGGGTCTCGGTCGCGTGCACGACGCGGCCATGGCCCGCGAGCGCGTGGCCGCCGCCGTGGGAAGCGACCTTGACGTCTCCGTCGACCTCATGTGCGGAATCCCGTACCAGACGCCCGAGTCCTGGCGCCGATCGCTCGAGACCGCCGTTGGCCTGGGCGTGGGCCATGTGAGCTGCTATCCGCTCATGATCGAGCCGGGTACGCCCATGGAGCGCATGTGCGAGGAGGGCTCGCTTCCCTGGCCGTCTGATGACACGGAGGCGTCGGACATGGAGGCGGCTCTCGACGTGCTGGGTTCTGCCGACCTCTCTCGCTACGAGGTCGCGAGCTACGCCAGGCCGCGCAAGCGCTGCGCCCACAACATCGCCTACTGGACGGGAGTCGAGTACCTGGGGCTGGGGACGGCCGCCTCGAGCATGCTCGGGCCGGCGAGCTATGCCGTGCTTCGCGAGGCCGTGCCGTCGCTTCCCGCATTGGACGAGGGCGTGGCGCGCGTGCGACTCACGGTTGCCACCGACACGGCGGGTGTCATCGGGGCGCGCTCGCTTGCCGACCTGAGCTTTGACGTCGAGTGGCTGAGTGAGCGTGAGGCCGTGGCCGAGGACCTCATGCTCGCCGCCCGCATGACCGATGGCCTGCCTGCCGCGCTCGTTGCCCGGGCGCATGACGTTCTCGGCCGTTTTCGCGTTGACGTGTGCCTCTCCGACCTCGTGTCCCGCCGCCTTCTCGAGCAGGGGAGCCACGGAGCGTTTGTGCCCACGCATGACGGATGGCTTCTCGGAAACGAGCTCTATGGGGCGCTTTGGGACCTTTCGTCGGATGAATAGGCTCGTCTTAGCGCCAATCGGCAGCCGTTAGCTTAAAGTAAAGAAGTTTTTGCTCGCGCGTCTCCCAGCCGGGTGCCGCGTTTGATCACGACGCTTCGGAGCCGCCCCGTGTTCTCCTGGATCACCGACATCTTCATGGCCATCATGGAGCCCTGCTACGGGCTCACCCACAACTGGTGGGCCACCATCCTGCTGTTCACGCTCATCGCCAAGGTGGTGCTCATGCCGCTGTCTTTGTGGTGCCAGTGGAACTCCATCGTCATGGTGCGCATGATGCCGGCCCTCAACCGCGTCAAGGTCAAGTACTTCGGCGACCAGGAGCAGATCGGCGAGCGCCAGAGCCGGCTCAACAAGGAGTACCACTACCACCCGCTGCTCTCGCTCATCCCGCTCGCCGTGCAGGTGATCATCCTGTTCGGCCTCGTGGACGTCATCCACGCCATCGCGGACTCGGGGGCGGCCGGCACCGAGTTCCTCGGGCTCGTGCCCATGGAGGACGGCGGCATGTCGTGGGTCATGCCCGTGGCGGCGACGCTCTCGGCCGTCGTGATGGGCGTGGCGTCGAACCACATCAACCCGCTTCAGCGCGAGCAGTCCCGCGCCGAGAAGAACTCCACGAACGGCCTGTCCATCGCCCTCTCGTTCTTCCTGGGCATCTACGTCTCCGCCGGCATGGCGTTCTACTGGGTGTGCTCCAACCTGCTCTCCATCGCCGTGCAGGCCGTCTGCAACCTGTGCATCCGCCCGGCCAAGCACGTGGACTACGCAGACCTCGAGGCCTCCAAGGCCGAGCTCGCCGAGCTCAACTCGCTCTCGGCGCGCAAGGGACCCTGGTGGAGGCCCGACCCGCTGGCCCGCCGCGAGCGCGCCGACTACAGGCGCTTCTTCTCCGTCGTGGGCAAGCACATCGTGTTCTACTCGGAGCGCAGCGGCTTCTGGAAGTACTTCCGCGGCGCCGTCGAGTGGCTGCTCGCCAACTCCGACGTCTGCGTGCACTACGTCACGGGCGACCCGGACGACCAGGTCTTCGCCTACGCCGAGGACCACCCTCGCGTGCTTCCGTACTACGTGGGCGAGAAGCGCCTCATCACGCTCATGATGAAGATGGACGCCGACGTCGTGGTCATGACCCTCGACGACCTCGAGAACTTCTACGTCAAACGCTCCTACGTCCGCAAGGACACGCGCTACGTCTACGCCTTCCACCACCCGACGTCGCTGCACCTCGTGAGCCACGCCGCGGCCTTCGACCACTACGACGCGCTCATGTGCGTCGGTCCCCACCAGGTGCGCGAGGCCCGCGCCCGCGAGGCGCAGGCGCACCTCGCCCCGCGCGAGCTCGCCGCGTGCGGCTACGACCTCATCGACCGCGAGCGGGCAGACTACCTCGCCCGCGACCGCGCGGAGAGGGGCAGGCCCACCGTCCTCATCGCGCCGTCGTGGCAGGAGGACAACATCCTGGACCTGTGCGCCGACGACGCGATCCGCCCGCTGCTCGGTCGCGGCTGGAGGGTCGTCGTGAGGCCGCACCCCGAGTACACGAAGCGCTACCGCGCCCGCTGGGAGGCCCTGCAGGCCCGCTTCGCCGACGTCCCGGCCGAGGACCTCTACTTCGAGCAGGACTTCTCGAGCTCCGACTCGATCCTGGACGCGGACGTGCTCGTCACCGACTGGTCGAGCGTGTTCTGCGAGTTCGCCCTCGTGGCGTTCAAGCCGTGCGTGTTCGTCGACTCGCCCATGAAGGAGACGAACCCCGAGTGGCGCGACCTCGGCATCGAGCCCACTGACATCACGCTGCGCAACCGCGCCGGCGTCTCGATCGCTCCCGCCGAGCTCGCCGAGAGGCTGCCCGGCGTGGTGGAGGACATGGTCGAGAACGGCTCCTCCTGGGCGGGCCGCCTCGAGGCCGTGCGCGACGAGATGGTCTACCACCCGGGTCACGGCGGCGAGCGCGACGGCCGCTACCTGCTGAGTCTCGTGCTGGAGGCCCAGGCCGCGCGCGAGGGCGACGAGGCTGCCGAGCTCGCGGCCCGCGAGGAGCGCAAGGAGCTGCTCGCGGACGACGTCATGCTCCCGAGGCTCAAGAAGGGCGGGGAGTAGGGGCTTGTGTCTCTACTCCGTTTTCTTGCGCGCCGTGATGGTGGCAAGCCCCCTTGCGGCGAGCGGGATGAGACATAGGAAGAACGGCAGGGTGTACATACCCTTGGCTTCCCAGAGCGTGTAGACGACAAACCCCATGAAAGCGGCGCAGGGGAGGGCGAACTCAAGCGCCTTTGCCCGCTTCTTGCGAGCCTCGACTGCAAGCGCGGCGCCGCCAACTGACGCGCCTAGATAGATGACACTTTGCTGACCGTCCATAACGCACTCGAGGACGCGGCATATGAACCCGTGCGGAAGCGTTGCGTCTGCGGGGTCAAAACGGCCGTTATCTGCGTTCGTGCGTCCCCGTGCGTCCGCGCGCATGATGCCGCATCCCGCAATGTAGAGTGACTGGAACGTGGGGTCGAGCCATTCGGTACCGAGTTTTGTGCCAAAGAACCAGGCCGCGTAGCCCGGATCGTTCGCAAACGTTGTGAGCGACGCAGAGATCGAGGCTTGCGCATCGCGCGACATTGCCGCAACGTCTCCCTCGCTTTTCACCTGGCTTTCCAGGGCCGAGTCGCTCCACCAGCCTGGCATGTCGGCGCCCAAGACGCTGTTGTTCGACAGGCCCATGGCGATCCATGCCGTCTTTGGCTGATTCTTTGGCAGCTCGTAGCCCAGGCGCGTCTCCATGATCCTCTGCGGAACGATGCCAGCGAGCTTGGAAGCCACGAGGAGAAGGATGACGAACGCAACGGCACTCGCTCCGTCTTGCTTCCTCAGACAGTCGACAAGCAGCACAAGCAGAAAACCTAAGGCGACAACGACGTACGTGGACTTGACCGCAAGCCCAACGGCGAGCGCAATGAATCCCAGCACAAAAAAGGCGATGCGGTGCGCCCCCGTGGCGCTGCGTGACTCTACCCACAGGTCCATGGCCAGGAGGGCCAGGAACAAGCCAATCGTGTTGCCGTAGGGAAACACTGCGAACAGCAGCGGGGCTAAGAGCGTCATCGACAGAAACGCGGTGAGGAGCCTCTCCGGCTTGGGGCGCCCGATGACGGCGGTCATCCTCGTGAGCGCAAGAGACGTCCCGACGCAGCACAGGGCGCTGAGTGTCTGGAACGCCTGGACGTCTCGGTCCCCAAACAGGCGCGAGCATGACTCGAGCAGCAGCAGAATCCCGCCTTGGTATGGATAGTTCGACAGGTACATGTCTCCGGGGAGCTTGCCACGGAACGACTCGCTGTGGGGAAGAAACGAGCTCAGGTCCCCTTGGGCGAGCTGCCTTGCGTAAGCAAGCAGCTGTGCGGAGTCCGAGAACCCGTTGTGCTCGGTAGCATTCGCCCAGATCCAGCAGAGACAGAACGCGAGCGCGGTGGCGGCAAGCCCCGCGACGAACCTGCGCTCGGGGATCGAGGCGGACCTGTGGCAGACGAGAAAGGCGAGCAGGGCGTAGACAACGCCAGCGACAAGCGCCAGGCAGGTCATGAGCGTCCTGCCCGGCGCAAAGAGGTGCCAGATCGTCACGTGCTCGCTCAAGGGGGCCAGAGACGGCGAGGCCGTCAGAAGCAGCGAGGCGACAAAC
Source organism: uncultured Parolsenella sp. (assembly GCA_934668375.1). Taxonomy (GTDB): domain Bacteria; phylum Actinomycetota; class Coriobacteriia; order Coriobacteriales; family Atopobiaceae; genus Parolsenella. The sequence goes on from CAKUNF010000001.1 coordinate 145,432, forward strand.
CCTAGGCCGCAGAGCGCGCTTACGAGTACGACCCCAAGCACGAAAAACCAGTTAAGGCTCGTGTTGCTTGCGGCATTCTCGTTCTTCTGCCTAGTCGGGTTCAATGCCTACGTCTCCTTCCCGAGCCATGTGGCCTAGTCCCTCGTGAGCTTGCGGTGGATGCGGTGGGGCTTTGACGCCTCTTCGCCCAGGCGACGCACGCGGTCGCGCTGGTAGTCGTCGAAATTGCCCTCGAACCAATGCCAGGTGCCGGGATTCTCGTCCGTTCCCTCCCACGCGAGGATGTGGGTGGCCACGCGGTCGAGGAACCAGCGGTCGTGCGAGGTGATGACCGAGCAGCCCGGGAAGGCGAGAAGCGCCTCCTCGAGGCTCTCGAGCGTCTCGGTGTCCAGGTCGTTCGTGGGCTCGTCGAGAAGCAGGAGGTTTCCGCCCTGCTTGAGCGTGAGCGCGAGGTTGAGACGGTTGCGCTCACCGCCGGAAAGCACACCGGCGGGCTTCTGCTGGTCGGTGCCCTTGAAGCCGAACGCGGAGACGTAGGCGCGGGAGTTGATCTCGTCCTTGCCCACGACGATGAAGTCGTTGCCGTCAGAGACGACCTCCCAGACGTTCTTGTCGGCGTCGATCCCTGCGCGCATCTGGTCCACGTAGGAGAGCTTGACCGTCTCACCGAGCGTGATGGAGCCGCTCGTGGGCTGCTCGGTCGCAGAGGAGGCGAGCGTCTGGTCGCCGGCCTCGACGGCGGCGCCCACGATCATCTTGAACAGCGTGGACTTGCCCACGCCGTTGGGGCCGATGACGCCCACGATGCCGTTTCTCGGCAGTTCGAACGACAGGTCGTCGATGAGCACGCGGTCGCCGAAGCTCTTGGAGAGGTGCTCGGCCACGAGGACTTTCGTGCCCAGGCGAGGGCCGGTGGGGATGCGGATGTCGGTGACGGCGACGGAGCGGCCCGCCTGGGCCTCGGCTTCCATCTGCTCGTAGCGCTCGAGGCGCGCCTTGTTCTTGGCCTGGCGCGCCTTGGGGCTGCTGCGCACCCACTCGAGCTCGTTCTTGAGGCGCGTGGCGAGCTTGGCCTCCTTCTGACCCTGAGCCTCGAGGCGGGCCGCCTTGGTCTCGAGATAGGTGGAGTAGTTGCCCTTGTAGGGGTAGAGGTGGCCGCGGTCGACCTCGCAGATCCACTCGGCCACGTTGTCGAGGAAGTAGCGGTCGTGCGTCACGGCGAGCACGGCGCCGGGGTAGTTGTGCAGGAACTGCTCGAGCCACAGCACGCTCTCGGCGTCGAGGTGGTTCGTGGGCTCGTCGAGCAGCAGCAGGTCCGGGGCCTCGAGAAGCAGGCGGCACAGGGCCACGCGGCGGCGCTCGCCTCCGGACAGGTGGTCGACACGCTCGTCGGGGTCGGGGCACTGAAGGGCGTCCATCGCCTGGGTGAGCTGGGAGTCCAGGTCCCAGCCGTTCGCGGCGTCAATTTCGTCCTGGAGCCTGCCCATCTCGGCCATGAGTGCGTCAAAGTCTGCGTCCGGGTCGGCCATCTCGTTGCCGATCTGGTTGAAGCGCTCGATCTTTGCCACGAGGTCGCCAAACGCCATGCGCACGTTCTCGATGACGGTCTTGTCGTCGTCGAGCGGGGGTTCCTGCTCAAGCAGGCCCACGGTGTAGCCAGGCGTGAGGCGCGCGTCGCCGTTCGTGACCTCCTCCTTGCCGGCCATGATCTTGAGCAGCGTGGACTTGCCCATGCCGTTGGGGCCGACGACGCCGATCTTGGCGCCGGGGAAGAAGCTGAGCGTGACGTCGTCGAGGATGACCTTGTCGCCATGGCTCTTGCGGGCCTCGAACATCTGGTAGATGAATTCTGCCATCTGGATACCTCCTGGTAGCGGTGGCTCTTGGGTGCTCATGCGCAGCGAGGGCGCTTGCGCAATCCAAAAGCGTATCAGATAAGTGGTGGGGCACATGTGAGCCGCGCGTGTGTTTGGGTAGAATGTCGAGCATACGTGCGCCTTGGGTGCTTGCCCGGGCAATTCGACTCAAGACGGGAGCCCATCTGAGCATGGCATCCATGAACGACAAGGACTACTACGCCATTCTCGGCGTCGACCACGACGCGGATGACGCGGCGATTCGCAAGGCGTTCCAGAAGCTTGCGCGCAAGTACCACCCAGACATCAACAAGGAGCCCGGTGCCGAGGAGAAGTTCAAGGAGATCTCCGAGGCATACGCCGTGCTCTCCGATCCGGACAAGCGCCGTCGGTATGACGCCATGCAGTCTGGCAACCCGTTTGCCGGCGCTTCCTATGGCTCGTCGAGCCAGCCTCAGGGAGACCCCTTTGGTGGCATGGGAGGCTTCTGGGGCTGGCCGTTCGGCGCCGCCGGCTCGGCCCCACGCTCGGGCTCGCGCCGCAGTCGCGCCTACAATCCCAAGGCGGGCGGGGACGTGGTCTACCAGCTCGACATCGATGACAAGCAGGCCAAGGAGGGCGTGCGTCGCGGCGTCACGTACCAGCGCTACGTTGCCTGCGACGTCTGCCATGGCGCGGGCTCGGTGCATGCGGACCACGCGCGCACGTGCCCCACGTGTGGCGGCACGGGCCACATCTCCGTCGACCTCGCGAGCCTTCTCGGCCTGGGCGTCATGAACATGGTGTGCCCCGAGTGCGAGGGGTCCGGTCGCGTGGTCGTTGACCCGTGCGAGGCGTGCGGGGGCTCCGGTCGCGTTCTCTCTGCGAGCGAGGTCGTCGTGGACATCCCCGCCGGAAGCCACGACGGCGACACGGTGCGCGTGCCCGGCATGGGCAACGCCGGCACGAACGGCTCGTCCACGGGCGACTTCGTCTGTCGCGTGGGCGTTCCCAGCGAGCGCCTGCAGCCCCAGGCCGCGCAGGGTTTCCAGATGATCGGCTTTGCCGTGCCGTTCCTCATCATGGGGGTGCTGCTCGACGTGCTCGCCCAGCTCTCCATCATCGTGGGCATCCCGCTCGTCGTGGGCCTCGTGCTCGTGGGCAGGGGAGGCGGCGTGCTTCACCACGGGGGCGTGTGGTGGAAGAATGCCTGGCGCTACTTCGTGAACGGCTTCATGAACGCCGCGACGATCGCCGTCTTCATGGCGCTCATGGTCTCCTGCATGTCGGGCTTTGGCACGGCGGGGTATCGAGGCCGGCTCTACTAGGTGGATATCGGGCGGCGTTGCCGCCCCTTTCGTTGTTGGACTCAAGAGGGAAGCGAGTACTACGAGCGTGGAAGCTAAGGTCGACTACTACGAGGTGCTTGGCGTCGATCGCGACGCGGACGCCAGGACCATCAAGCGTGCGTTTCTCAAGAAGGCCAGGACCCTTCACCCGGACGTGAACAAGGCTCCGGACGCGGAGGAGAAGTTCAAGGAGGTCAACGAGGCGTACTCGGTGCTCTCCGACGAGCAGAAGCGCGCCAACTACGACCGCTATGGCGACCCGGACGGCCCCGCCGGCTTTGGCGGTGCCGGCGTGGACGTCTCAGACATCTTCGGCGGCTTCGGCATGGACGACATCTTCTCCTCGTTCTTCGGCGGCGGCGCCTCGGGCGGCCGCGCCGCTCGCACGGCCGGCCGTGACATGGGCATCACGCTGCGCATCTCGCTTGCCGAGGCGGCCGCCGGGTGCACCAAGACGGTTGCGTATGACCGCCTGGCGCCCTGCGACGACTGCAACGGCAGCGGCTGCGCCGAGGGCGGACACGTGACCACGTGCCCGCGCTGTCATGGCACGGGTCGCGTCGTCACGGTTCAACGCACGATTCTGGGCCAGATGCAGACGCAGTCCGAGTGCCCCGTCTGCCACGGCACCGGCCACTCCATCGACCATCCCTGCGAGACGTGCGGTGGCCAGGGCCGTACGCCCAACCACGAGACCGTCAAGGTGGACATCCCTGCGGGCGTCCACTCCGGCCAGTCCCTCAAGGTCGAGGGCTTTGGCGAGGCGGGCATCCGCGGAGACCGTTCCGGCGACCTCATCGTGCGCATCGACGTGCAGGAGGGCGACCGCTTCCAGCGCGAGGGCGATGACCTGTACTGCATGGAGGACATCACGGCGCTCGAGGCCATGTGTGGCTGCACGCTCGATGTCGAGGGCGTGCTTGCGGGCGAGCGCGTGAGCGTGCGCGTTCCTGCGGGCAGCCAGAACGCCCAGCACATCGAGGCGGAGGGCTTTGGCATGCCGCGCCAGGGCAGCCATGCCCGCGGCAAGCTCGTCGTGGTGCTCAACGTCACCATTCCCGCCGACCTCTCCGCCGAGGACATGGAGGCGATCAGGAGCATCGCCCTTGCTCGAGGAGAGCGCGTGGACGATGGCGACGAGGCAGACGAGAAGCCCGAGGACGGCGGCCTGTTCGGCCATAGGCACGGCCGCGCCGCGTCGGCCAAGGCCAAGCGCAGGAAGTGATGAGGGCTCCTCGCGTCCTTCTCGAGAACCTTGGGTGCCGTGTGAACAGGGCCGAGCTCGACGCCATGGGCAGGGGCCTCGTGGCGGCCGGCTGCGAGCTCGTTTGCGCGGCGCCTGCGGACGTCATCGTCGTGAACACCTGTGCCGTCACGGGAGAGGCCCAGGCAAAGGCAAGGCATGCCGTGCGCCAGGCGTGCGAGGTCGCGGGGAGCGGCGTCGTCGCCACGGGATGCGCGGCATCGCTGTTTGGGGCGGAGCTCGCAGCCATGGGACCTAGCGTCGTCGTCGAGCCCGATAAGACGCGCGTCTGCGAGCGCGTGCGCGAGCTCGTGCGGACCGATCGCGAAGCTGGGCCCATGCGTCGCGGCACCGACGCGAGCGCCATGGCCGTCGCCGACGTCCGGCCGAAGTCCGGTTCCGTTACGCCCACGGGTCGCATGCGCCCCGGTCTCAAGATCCAGGACGGCTGCGACCGAAGGTGCGCGTACTGCATCGTGTGGAAGGCGCGCGGTCCCGCGCGCTCGATGGGCGCCGACGACGTGCTGTCATCCGTACGCGAGCTCATGGCAGACGGCGCGTCCGAGGTCGTGCTCACGGGCATCGACCTCGGACGCTACGAGGCGGACGGAACGTCGCTTGCGCGCCTCGTCGATCGCATCCTGTGCGAGACGAGCGTGGGGCGCGTTCGCCTCTCGTCTGTCGAGCCTGCTGGCGTCACCAGGGAGCTTCTCGGCGTCATGGCGGGCTCGCGTGGACGAGTGGCGCCGTTTCTCCACGTTCCCCTCCAGAGCGGCTGCGACTCCACGCTGTCACGGATGCTGCGCCCCTACGAGATGGCCCAGTACGAGCGCACCATCGATCGCGCGCGAGAGCTCGTGCCCTCCGTTTCCATCTCAACTGACGTCATCGTGGGCTTTCCCGGTGAGACGAACGCCGAGTTTTCCGAGAGTCTCGCCGCTTGCGAGCGCCTTGCATTCTCCAGGCTCCACGTGTTTCGCTACTCGAGACGTCCGGGGACGCCGGCGGCATCCATGCCCTGCCAGGTCGCTGAGGCTACGAAGGCCGCTCGCTCGCGGGCGATGCGCGAGCTTTCGGATCGCCTCGAGCTGGACTATGCCAGGTCCCTCGTGGGGACAGCGCAGCTCGTTTTGTGCGAGCACGGCGGGATGGGCACGACGGGTGGCGGCGTTCGCGTGCGCGTGGACGAGGGGCTTCTCGGCCGTCTCGTGACGCTCGCCCCCGAGGACGTGGACCTCGCCGGCGTGCTCGATGCGCGGGGCTGTCGTATCATCTAGCAGGTAACGAAACGTCTTCCTTGGAGGAGCATGGAGCCAGCTCAGGTTCGACTCACCATCCCGGACTCACTAGACCTCACGAGGCTCATGGGCCCGGCAGACTCGCTGCTCAGGCGTATCGAGGCGGCCACGGACGCGAGCATTGCGGTCCGCGGCAACCAGGTGGCCATCTTGGGGGACACCCTGGAGGCCAATCGCATCGTCTCCGTGTTCTCCCGTCTCATGCAGCTCGTCTCGCGAGGCGATACGCCCACGACAGACGATGTGGACCTCCTTCTTGCGCAGTCCCAGGGCGACACGGCGCCAGAGGCGCGGATTCCCGACGAGATCATCCTCACGTATCGCGGACGCGCTCTGCGCCCCAAGACAGTTGGGCAGCGGCGTTATGTGGAGGCCGTTCGCGCACATACGCTGACGTTTGCGCTTGGCCCTGCCGGAACGGGCAAGACCTACCTCGCCATGGCGATGGCCGTGGCCGCCCTCAAGCGCCACGAGGTGGGCCGCATCGTGCTGTGCCGCCCCGTGGTTGAGGCGGGCGAGTCGCTCGGATACCTTCCTGGCACGCTCCAGGAGAAGCTCGACCCCTACGTGCGCCCGCTGTACGACGCCCTTTTCGACATGACTGACATGGAGAAGGGCAACGCCCTCATCGAGCAGGGTGTCATCGAGATCGCGCCGCTTGCCTACATGCGCGGCCGCACGCTCAACGACGCCTTCGTCATCCTTGACGAGGCCCAGAACACGACGCCCGAGCAGATGAAGATGTTTCTCACGCGCCTGGGCTTCAGGAGCCGCTTCGTCGTGACCGGCGACTCCTCCCAACGAGACCTCAACGGCCCCTCGGGCCTCACGACGGCCCGCCGCGCACTCGAGGGCACCGAGGACATCGCGTTCGTCGAGCTTGGAAAGGCGGACATCGTCCGTCACCCGCTCGTTGCGCGCATCGTTGAGGCCTACGAGCGTGCCGAGGAGCGAGACGGGAGGATCGGCTCATGAGCGTGAGCATGAACCTGTATTGTGAGGACGGCGTCCAGCTTGCCATCGACGAGCAGGAGCTGACGCGCGTCTTTGACCTCGTCTTGTCCGAGGAGGGCGTCGAGCGCGGGTGCTGCGTGTCCGTGAGCGTGCTTGGAGAGCAGTCCATGCAGCAGCTCAACGGTCAGTGGCGCGGCGTCGAGGCGCCCACAGACGTCATTTCGCTGGAGTGCGAGCGTCCCGACGACCCAGACCTCGCCCCCGGCGAGCCCTGCGAGCTCGGGGACATCGCCATGGCCCCCGAGGTCCTTGCCGCGCAGTCCGTCCGCTTCGGGACGACGCCTGCCGACGAGACGCGCCTCATGGCCATTCACTCGCTGCTCCACCTGCTCGGCTACGACCATATCGAGGAGGACGACGCCCGGGTCATGGAGGCGAGGGAGGACGAGCTGCTCGCGCTTGCCTGCGGGCGCGAGGTCGTGCACGTGGCAACGACGCGCCACGCCGACGACACCCCGCTCGATGCTGCAGATGCCTCCACCTCGGGTGGTGAGGACGCATGATACCTGGCTCCAAGGAGAACCACCCCTCGTTTCGCAAGAGCTTCGGCTTTGCCTTCCAGGGGTTTAGGTTCGCCATTGAAAGCGAGCGCAACATCAAGGTCATGCTCGCCGGGTTCGTGCTTGCCGTTATCCTCGGCCTTGTTGCGGGCCTTGACGCCGTGCGCTGGGGCATCGTTCTTGTGTGCTGTGGCGTCGTGTTGTGCGCCGAGCTGCTCAACACCGCGATCGAGACGGTCGTCGACCTCGTCTCGCCCGAGTACCACCCGCTTGCGGGCCGCGCCAAGGACATCGCGGCCGCGGCCGTGTGGGTGCTGTGCGTCTTCGTCGCCGCCGCGGGAATCATCACGATAGGCTCTGCCCTCGCAGAGAAGTTCCTTTAGGAGAGCTCATGTCTGATACACCCTTCAAGAGTGGTTTTGTGGCCCTCGTGGGCCGACCGAACGCCGGCAAGTCAACGCTTCTCAACGCCGCGTGCGGCCAGCGCATCGCCATCACGAGCCCCGTCGCGCAGACCACGCGCAAGCGCCTTCGCGCCGTCGTGAACACGCCCGGCAGCCAGATCGTCATCGTGGATACGCCGGGCCTCCACAAGCCCAAGGACGCGCTTGGCAAGGAGCTCAACCGCGCGGCGCTCGCCGAGCTGTCAGACGTCGACGTCGTGGCCATGCTCGTCGACGCCACGAAGCCCGTGGGGACGGGCGACGAGTGGGTGGGTGCCCATGTGGACCGCGCCCGCGCGCCCAAGATCCTCGTGCTCACCAAGGCCGACATCGCCAAGCCGGACCAGATGCAGGCTCAGGTCGAGGCTGCTGGCAAGCTCGCCCACTTTGACGATGTCATCGTCACGAGCGCCACGGAGGGCTTCAACGTGGACGCCTTCCTCGCCCTCGTGAGCGAGAAGCTCCCCGAGGGTCCCAAGTGGTTCCCCGACGACATGGACTCAGACGCCACCGAGGAGGACCTCGTGGCCGAGTTCGTGCGCGAGAAGGTCCTGCTCAACTGTCGCGACGAGGTGCCGCACTCCGTGGCGGTGGTCTGCAACGACATCACGTGGAAGAAGGACGGCCACGCCAGCGTGAGCGCCACGATCTACGTGGAGAGAGACGGCCAGAAGGGCATCATCGTGGGCAAGGGCGGCTCCATGATCAAGAAGATCGGCGTGGCCGCGCGCCCCGACATCGAGCGCCTACTTGGCGCGAAGGTCTTCCTTGAGCTCCGCGTTCAGGTGCGCCCACAGTGGCGCCGTGACCAGAACGAGATCCGTCGCCTTGGCTACGAGGCGAGCGAGTAGGCATGCCCCGCGGACGCACGCGCCATACCTCCGCGATCGTCATCGACCGCACGAAGCTGGGGGAGAGCGACCTCATCCTCACGCTCCTCGAGGCTGACGGCAGCCAGGGGCGTGCCGTGGCGAAGGGCGCGAGAAAGCCCGGCGGCAAGCTCGCGGCGCGCGTGCAGCTCTTCTGCGAGCTCGACCTCCTGCTTGCGCTCGGGAGAAATCTCGACGTGGTGGCAGAGGCCCAGCTCACGTGTCCGCATGCGGCGCTGAGGGGTGACCTCTCGCGTGTGAGCGCGGCGAGCGTCGTGTGCGAGGTCGCTCGCCTCACGAGCTTCGAGGACGCGCCGGACGCGTTCCTGCGCCCCATCTGCTCTCGTGCCCTGCTTGCCTGCGAGCAGGCGACGGACCAGCCGCACCTCGACCTCGTCGTTGCCGCCTATGCGTTCAAGGTGCTGTCCCATGAGGGTTGGCGGCCCGTCACGGACTCGTGTGTGGCCTGTGGCGAGCCCTCCGTCTCGAGATTCTCCGCGCTTGCGGGTGGCGCGCTGTGCGAGAGCTGCTCTCGCGAGGTCGAGGGCGCCGAGCCCGTCGACGCCTCGACGCTTGCCTGGGTGTCCGCGCTCGTGGCCCTGACGTTCGACGAGCTTCTCTCCGTGACCGTTGAAGCGCCCACGGCGGGCCTGCTTCTGGCGATGGCCCACACCTGGGCGGCGACGCACCTCGACTCTCGCCTGAGGGCTTTCGAGTTCGCGCTGAGCGTGTAGCGGCGATAGATGACCGCGGCACCATTGCCGCCCCTGCCGGGCCCGGACTGTGAAGGCGTCTTCACGGTGAGGATGTGAGCAGTCATTCAGACGTCATGCTGGCTATCATCCCTACCCGTTGAACATACCGTATCGGTGGGAGATAGCTTTCATGGAGTTTGTGCTCGACGTCGTCATCGACGCCCTCAAGGACACGGCGGAGCTCGTGCCCTTCCTGTTTGCGACGTATGTCGTGATCAGCCTGCTTGACCTGTTCGCCTCGGACAAGACGACGGGCGCCATCCAGAGGGCGGGCCATGCCGGCCCGCTCATCGGCGGCATTCTCGGGGTGGTTCCCCAGTGCGGCTTCTCTGCCATGGGGGCCTCGCTCTATGCCGACCGCATCGTCTCGCTGGGCACGCTCGTTGCCGTCATCCTCTCCACTTCGGACGAGATGCTTCCGCTGCTGCTTGCGGAGCGCGTGGACGTGAGCCTGCTTGCCCGCATCCTCGTGACGAAGGCCGTCCTCGGCGTGGTCCTGGGCTTTGGCGTTGACCTTGTCCTGCGAGCCCTTCTCGGTCGCACCTCGATTGCCGCCCCCGCGGAGCTTGGTGCGGATGCCGCCGATGGGCCCGAGGGCGACGAGCAGGACTTTGACCCGAGCGCCTACTCCTGCGATTGCGGGTGCGGCGAGCCTCTCACGCGCGCCCAGACCGCGTGGTGGGTCGTGGTCAACTCCGCCTACAGGACGCTGCAGGTCATCGTCTTCATCTTCGTGGTATCGCTCGTGCTGAACGGTCTCATCGAGCTCGTGGGGGAGGATGCCCTCGCCGCGTTCCTCTCGGGCAACGCGGTGGCGGCCACCTTTGCCTCGGCGCTCGTGGGCCTTGTGCCCAACTGCGCGGCCTCCGTGGTCCTCACGCAGCTCTACATCGATGGTGTCCTTGGCTTTGCACCCATGATGGCCGGTACGCTCGTTGCCGGTGGCGCCGGCTACCTCGTGCTGTTCCGCATGAACGGGGACGCGCGGGAGAATGCCGCTATCGTGGCCATCGTGTACGCCCTTGGCGTCTGCGCCGGCCTCGCCATGCTCGCGCTCGGTCTCTAGTGGCGAGACGGCCCCGCCGCGAGCCTATAGAGGACGCGTGGCCAAGGCGGTCGCACGTCGATGACGCCTGACTCGTTCGCGCATCGTAGAGCCAAGACAAGCTCGTCGATGGCCTCCGAGACGTTTCTGCGGGCGTGTCCCATGCGCGGGCCTCGCATGTGGCGCTCGAGCTCGTTGGCAAGAGGTATCAGCGCGCAGCCCGCCAGCAGGGCGCCTTTGCGCTCAAGCTGCGCCCGAAGCTGCTCCATGGCGGCCTGGGCCTCGCTCGTCTCGGGCCCGTCGCATGCGATGAGCGCATAGACAAGCGCATCGGGAGAATAGGCGAGGAACTTGAGCTCGCTCGCGTCGCGCGCGTGGGTGGCGATGACGAGCGTGTCTGCGTTGCGGCTGCTCCTCGCGCGCCGAGGGGCGGGCACCCCTCCGAGGCGAGCATATGCCCCCAGCGCATCCTCGAAGTCATCGAGGAGCAGACCCGGCAGGGCACTCGCCCTGTCGCCGAACTCGACGTAGGCCACCGTCTTGGGAAGCTTTCGCTTGTCTCTCTCGTCTCTCATGCACACTATTATCCACGACCTGGCCAGGGACGTGGTCGCTCGCGTTTCCGGTGCCCCTCTCGTGGCGGTCTTGTGTTGCCGGCTCCGGCTGGGAAACCTTGTGCTAATCTCTTACAGGTTTGTCAGTACCCCTCACTTGGAGGCACGCCCACACCAGCGGCCCTCCCAGTCTGGGGCGAACAGAGAAGAAAGGTGTCATCATGACCATCACCAAGGAGCGCAAGGCCGAGCTCATCAAGACCTACGGCAAGAACGAGCACGACTCCGGTTCCGCCCCCGTTCAGGTCGCCATCCTCACCGACCGCATCAAGGAGCTCACCGAGCACATGAAGTCCCACAAGAAGGACTTCCACACCCGTCGCGGCCTGCTCATGCTCGTCGGCAAGCGTCGTCGCCTGCTCTCCTACATCAAGAGCAACGACATCAACGAGTACCGTGAGCTCATCGCCAAGCTCGGCATTCGCGACAACATCCAGTAAGTGGACCTACGGGGCGCCTTCTGGCGCCCCTTTTCATATTGCGTGCCCAAGGGTCTGGGCACAGCGGGCCTGCCCGGACTTTCGGGCCAGACCAAGCGGTCGCGGGGACTTCCGCGCATCGGGGCCCGCAGACGGCCCGCCTGCAATGGGGCAGGCGGAGATAAGGGAAAGAAATGACAAAGGTTACACACGAGTTCGACCTCTACGGCAAGCACTACGTGCTCGAGACCGGCGAGCTGGCCAAGCAGGCCACCGGTGCCGTCCTCGTCAAGCAGGGCGACTCCACGGTGCTCGTCACCGCCGTGGTCTCCAAGGAGCGCAAGGACTACGACTTCTTCCCGCTGACGGTCGACTTCATCGAGAAGATGTACGCCGTGGGCCGCATCCCCGGCGGCTACCTCAAGCGTGAGGCCCGTCCGTCCGAGAAGGCCACGCTCACGGCCCGCATGATCGACCGCCCGCTGCGCCCGAGCTTCCCGGCCGGCTTCCGCAACGAGGTTCAGGTCGTCGCCACCTCGCTCGTCGCCGACCAGGTCAACCCCGTGGACACGATGTGCGTCATGGCGGCATCGTCCGCCTTCACCGTGGGCGGCGTGCCCTTCGAGGGCCCGCTTGCCTGCGTGCGCATCGGCCGCGACCCCGAGACGGGCGAGTTCATCGTGAACCCGACCTACGAGGAGCGCGACGCCTCCGACCTCGACCTCGAGCTCGCCGGCTCCGACTCGTTCATCTCCATGCTCGAGGCCTCCGCTGACGAGATCTCCGAGGAGGACATGCTTGCGGCCATGGCGTTCGGCCAGGAGGCCATCGCCGCCTTCTGCGAGGAGCAGAAGAAGTTCTTCGCGAAGTTCGAGCAGGTCAACGGCCCGATCCAGCAGCGCGAGTACGTCTACGACGAGCCCGTTCCCTACGTCCACGACAAGGTCTTCGCTCACTATGACGAGATGAGCGCCGCCCTCAAGGACGCCGACAAGCTCTCCCGCATCGGTAAGGTCGAGCTGCTCAAGGCCGCCATCAAGGCCGAGTTCAGCGAGGAGGAGCAGGCTCAGTACAGCCGCGAGATCCCCGTGGAGCTCAAGAGCCTCGAGAAGCACGCCATGCGCTGCATGGTCGTGGAGACCGGCGAGCGCGTTGACGGCCGTGCCGCCGACGAGATCCGCCCGCTCATGGTCAAGCCCGACTACCTGCCGCTCGTCCACGGCTCTGGCCTGTTCCAGCGCGGCCAGACCCAGGTCCTGTCCGTCTGCACCCTCGGCATGCTCAACGAGTGGCAGCGCCTCGACACCATCGAGCCGGTCGACGGCAAGCGCTACATCCACCACTACAACTTCCCGCCGTACTGCACCGGCGAGACGGGCCGCATGGGCTCGCCGAAGCGTCGAGAGATCGGCCACGGCAACCTCGCTGAGCGCGCGCTGCTCCCGGTGATTCCCTCCGAGGAGGAGTTCCCCTACACGATTCGCGTGGTCTCCGAGGTCATGGAGTCCAACGGCTCCTCCTCGATGGCCTCCACGTGCGGCTCCACGCTCGCTCTCATGGACGCCGGCGTGCCCCTGAAGCGCCCCGTCTCCGGCATCGCCATGGGCCTCATCCAGGAGGAGGGCAAGACCGTCGTCCTGTCCGACATCCAGGGCCTCGAGGACTTCCTCGGCGACATGGACTTCAAGGTGACGGGTACCGAGCGCGGCATCACCGCCATGCAGATGGACAACAAGGCCACCGGCCTCACGCCCGAGATCCTCTCCCAGGCGCTGCACCAGGCGCACGAGGGTCGCGCGTTTATCCTCAAGACGATGCTTGACGCGATCCCTGCGCCTCGCGAGACGCCCAAGGACACCGCTCCGCAGATCATCACGATCCAGATCCCCACGGACAAGATCCGCGACGTCATCGGCAGCGGCGGCAAGGTCATCCGCGGCATCCAGGACGACACGGGCGCCACGATTGACATCCAGGAGGACGGCAACGTCTTCATCGCCGGCACGGACGGCGCCGCCCAGGATGCGGCCGCCCGCATCAAGGCCATCGTCAAGGTTCCCGAGGTGGGCGAGGAGTACACCGGCCGCGTTGTGGGCATCCAGCCCTTCGGCGCCTTCGTCGAGCTGCTCCCCGGCAAGGACGGCCTGCTGCACATCAGCCGCGTCGCCCAGGGCCGCGTTGACAAGGTCGAGGACGTCCTGGCCATCGGCGACGAGGTCAAGGTCAAGGTCCTCGAGGTCGACGAGAAGGGCAAGATCAGCCTCGACCGTCTCGACAAGCCCGAGGTTCCCGGCGGCTCCAAGGGTGGCCACGGCGACCACCACGAGCCGCGTGGCGAGCGTCGCGGCGAGCGCAAGCCGCGCCGTCACCCCGGTGACAACGGCAACGCCGGCTCCGGTCGTGCGCCGCGTCGCCACCACGAGGGCTAAGGCAGCGCACGCCTTGCACTAGGCATGGGATTTAGGTAGAACGCATGGGGGAGGGCTCCACGGAGTCCTCCCCTTGCTGCATAATGGAGTGTCGCGTGCTGTTGGCAAGATGCCCCTCAGCGCGCCTGAGCGTCTAAGGGCGCTCACCCGACCCAAGTAGACGCGGGCTTGCCCGCTTGACCCATAGGCCACAACCAAGGAGGAATACCCCACATATGGCAAAGACCCCGACCCTCAGGATCATCCCGCTGGGTGGTCTCGACGGCATCGGTAAGAACATGACGGCCTTCGAGTGCGGCGACGACATGGTGCTCGTCGACGCCGGTCTCATGTTCCCCGATGACGACCAGCCCGGCATCGACCTCGTGCTTCCCGACTACACCTATGTGCTCGAGAACGAGGAGAAGCTCCGTGGCATCGTGATCACCCACGGTCACGAGGACCACACCGGAGCCCTTCCGTACCTGCTCATGGACCTCACGCACAAGGTTCCCATCTTCTCGAGCAAGCTCACCCTCGGCATGATCGAGGGCAAGCTGGCCGAGCACAACATCAAGAGCCCCAAGTTCCGTGAGGTCACGGATGGCTCGAGCGTCAACCTCGGCTGCTTCTCGCTGCAGTTCTTCTCCATGACGCACTCCATCCCCGGCGCGCTCGGCATCTTCCTCAAGACGCCGGCGGGCACGGTGCTCCACACGGGCGACTTCAAGCTCGATCAGACGCCCATCGACGGCGTGCGCCCCAACTACAACGCCATCAACCGCTTTGGCAAGCAGGGCGTTGACCTCATGCTCTCCGACTCGACGAACGCCAACATTCCCGGCTTCACGCCGAGCGAGGCCACCGTGGGCGCATCGCTTCGCCACATCATCAAGAACGCCCCGGGTCGCGTGTTCGTGGCGAGCTTCTCGAGCCACATCCACCGTCTGCAGCAGGTCTGCGACGCTGCCACGGCGGTGGGCCGCAAGGTGGTCGTGACGGGTCGTTCCATGGTTACGAACACCAAGATTGCCCGCGAGCTCGGCTACCTCAAGATCGCCGACGAGGACATCGTCGACGCATTCGAGATCAACGACATCCCCGAGGACAAGATTGTCGTGCTGTGCACCGGCAGCCAGGGAGAGCCGCTCTCCGCACTCGCTCGCATGGCAAATGGCGAGCACAAGAGCCTCTCCATCTGCGAGGGCGACACGGTCATCATCTCCGCGACGCCCGTTCCCGGCAACGAGAAGAGCGTCCAGGGCATCATCAACTCGCTGTCCAAGATCGGCTGCGACGTGTATGACAAGTCCAACGCCACGGTTCACGTCTCGGGTCACGGTCGCCAGGAGGAGCTCAAGCTCATGCTCGCCATGGTGCACCCGAGGAACTTCATGCCCGTTCACGGCGAGGCAGTGCACCTGCGCGCGCACGCCAAGCTCGCCGAGAGCATGGGCATCCCCCGCGACCGCATCTTCATCCTCGACAACGGCGACTCCCTCCAGATGCGCGACGGCAAGGTCTCGCTTGGCCCGAGCTATGACTCCGGCATCATCTACGTCGACGGCCTTCGCATCGGCGACACCGACCCGGTCGTCCTGCGCGACCGTCAGAAGCTGTCCCAGGACGGCATCGTCACGTGCGTCGTCACGCTCAGGAGCCGCTCGCACAAGGTGGCGGACGTCGACGTCTCAAGCCGTGGCGTCTCCTTCTCGAGCGATGACGAGCTGCTCGCCGGCATCGAGGACACGTGCCGCGCCGCCATCGACAAGAACAACCAGGGATCGCCTTCCGTGGACGTCCTGCGCAAGGCCGTCCGCAACTCCCTGTCCAACTATCTGTGGTCCAAGACCCGCACGCGCCCGATGATCATCCCGGTCGTCATGGAGGTCTAGCCTCGTGCCAGCCAAACGCAGCTCAAACGCACAACGTAAGAAGCCCGCAGCCTCCGCTGCGAGCTCGGGCATCGCGCACGACCTCATCGGGGTCGGCATCATCGTCGTGGCCATGGCCATGATCGTCTCGCTTGTCTCGCCCTCATCGGCCATCGTGACCCACGCGATGGCCGAGGGGCTGAGGCTGGGCTTTGGCGAGGGGGCCATGCTCGTGCCCTTTGCGCTCATCTTGTTTGCCATCACGATGTTTCTGCCCACCGACTCCGCCCTCGTGGCCAGGGTCGCGGTTGGCCTTGCGCTCATCGTCCTCTCCGCGCTCTCGATGCTTTCCATCCTCGTGCCGGGTGCAGACGCCCAGCCCGCGCTCGTGCTTGAGGCCGACGCGGCCGCATCTTACGGCGGCTACGTGGGGTCCGGCGTGGCGTGGCTCCTGCTCACCTACGTCGGTCAGCTCGTGGGCATGGTGCTGCTCATCGGCATGGCGGTGTGCGGCATCGTTGTGTGTGGCTTCTCCATCTCCAACCTCGTCCTGCGCATCAGGAACTCCCTGGGGCTGGCCGCCGAGCACATAGCTGCGGCCCACGAGACGCACAGCACGCGGCGTCGCGAGGCTCGCGCGGCCGCCGAGCCCGTTCCCTGGGACGAGCCGGAGACCACCGAGCCCGAGACCGCCGTCATGGATGAGCCCGAGACGAGCTTCATTGGGTCGAGAAAGACGAGCGTCTTGCGCCGTGGCTCCAACAAGACCACGCGCATGGACCACGCCACCGGCACCCGCGAGCTCGACGGACTCGACGACGAGGCCGCCTCCGAGCCCAAGACGAAGCTGCTTGGCCGCAAGCGTCGCAAGAAGGACAAGGGCGCCGACGATCCTTCGCAGCCCTTTGATGCCGATGCGACCCTCGCCGCCGCCGACACGAACCCCTCCTTGTGGGACACGCCGTTCGAGCCCCGCGCGGCGCCCGCCGCCTCCAAGGCGGAAGGCACGCCCAAGAAGGCTGCGGATCCGGCACCTGCCACGCGGGAGCATGCCGCGCAGGGCGAGTCGCCCGCCGACCCAGCCGTCCCCGACTTTCTCCTTGCGGCTGCCGCCAAGAACGGTGTCGCCGCGAAGGAACAATCCGACAAGCCCCGTCCTGGTCGCGGAAGCCGTGCCAAGCAGCAGGCCGCGCCAGGCGCGCCGGTTCGTCCCGGCGACGACTCGGACGACTTCACGCTGCCTCCGCTCAGCCTGCTCAGCAGCAACCCGAACTCGGCGAGCTCCGCGAGCACGGATTCGGAGCTCGAGCGCACGGCCCAGCGCCTGCAGTCCACACTCGAGGAGTTTGGCCTCACGAGCCGCGTCTCCGGATGGACGGCGGGCCCTCTCGTCACGACGTTCAAGATCGAGATGGGCGAGGGCGAGCGCGTCAACAAGATCACGAACCTGCAGGACGACATCCAGCTGTCGCTTGCCTCGGAGTCGGTCCGAATCTTCGCGCCTATCCCGGGGACCTCGCTCGTTGGCATCGAGATTCCCAACAAGAAGCGCCAGAACGTCTGCCTGGGCGACGTTCTGCCCTATGCTCAGGGCGGACCGCTCGAGTTCGCCATCGGCCGAGACTCCGAGGGCACGCCTGTCGTGGCGGACCTCGCGCGCATGCCGCACATGCTCGTTGCCGGCACGACGGGCTCGGGCAAGTCGGTGCTCATCAACGCCATCATCATGTCGCTCATCATGCGCACGACGCCCGAGCAGGTGCGTCTCATCCTCGTTGACCCCAAGCGCGTCGAGTTCTCCTGCTATGCGGGGCTGCCGCACCTGTACGTGCCCGTCGTGACGGAGCCGCGCCAGGCCGCAAGCGCGCTGCAGTGGGCCGTCACCGAGATGGACCGTCGACTCAAGGTCTTCGAGCGTGCGGGCGCTCGCGACGTCAAGGTCTACAACAAGATGGTGGAGGACGGCAAGTTCGCCGACATGGAGAACCCTCCCAAGCCTATGCCCTACCTCGTCATCGTCATCGACGAGCTCAGCGACCTCATGATGGTCGCCGGCAAGGACGTCGAGGCGTCGATCGTGCGCATCGCCCAGCTCGCGCGAGCGGCCGGCATCCACCTCGTGCTTGCCACCCAGCGCCCTTCCGCAGACGTCGTCACGGGCCTCATCAAGTCAAACGTCGACACGCGCGTTGCGCTCAAGGTCTCCTCGTCCATCGACTCGCGCGTCATTCTCGACCAGACCGGCGCCGAGCGCCTCATGGGCAGGGGAGACATGCTCTTCCGCAAGGCCGGCGGCGTATTGCGCCGCGTTCTCGGTGCCTATGCGAGCGACGATGAGATCGAGAGCGTCGTCTCGTTCATCCGCGACCAGCGCGAGCCCGACTACCACGACGAGATTCTCTCCGCCGTGGCTCCGGCCCAGCCTGGCAGTGCCGCCACGGCAGACGACATGGACGAGGACGACCCGCTCGTCTGGGAGGCCGCACAGGTGGTTGTGGACTCTCAGCTTGGTTCCACGTCCGGGCTCCAGCGTCGCCTCAAGGTGGGGTACGCTAGGGCTGGAAGGATCATGGACAACTTGGAGCGCAAGGGCGTCGTTGGACCGCCCGACGGCTCCAAGCCAAGAGAGGTGCTTCTCGACGCCGATGGGCTCGAGGAGCTTCGTGCGGCCGAGGCCGCGTTTAGGGAGGTGTAGCCCACATGCAACGTCCGCAGTTCGCCGAGCTTCTCGCAGACAGGCGTCGTCAGCTGAGGCTCTCCATCCCTCAGGCGGCCCGCGTGCTCAGGATGCGCGAGAGCGTGCTTGAGGCCTTTGAGATCGGTGACTTCGACCACCTGCCGGCCCTGGGCTATGCGCAGGGCATGGTCGCGAGCTATGCCCGCTACCTCGGGCTCGACCCGCGCCGCATCACCGAGCTCTATGAGCGCGAGCACGCCGAGTACGTCGCTGGCGTCACCGGAAGGGCCCCCACGGGCCTCGCGCGCCTGTCCGACGAGCCGGGCCACGACGGTCCCGCCTCCGCCACGAGCCAGGCTCGTTCCACGACGACGGGCCTCGCCCTGGCGCGCACGGGCGGCTCTGGCTACGGATCCTCGTCTGGCTACTCTGGCCAGGGTGCCTACAATCCGCGTGGCTCGTATGGCACGAGCTACTCGAGCTCCTATGGCTCCGCCTCCGACAGGCGCTACACCACGAGAAACCCCAACGACTCCGACGACCGCGCGCGTCGCCAGCAGCAGGCGGGACGCGCCCGCCGTGCTCGCGACCCCTACGGGGACGAGTACGTGCGCGGACGCGGGGATGGCCGAGGCTCGTCTCGTCAGGGCTCCTCTCGCGCAAGGTCCGGCCGTGAGGGCTCTCGCTATGGCGATGACATCCAGACGCGTCGCGTCGATTCCGGTCAGTACCGCGACGACCTGCGCTTTGGCTCGGACGCCCGACCGTACCGCCCCTCCTCCACGCGTGCCGGACGCGAGGGTAGCAGGAACATGTCCGCCCCGGTCCGCCCCAACGTGCGCAGGCAGTCCTCCGCGAGGGATCGCAACCGCGACCCGCGTAACCGCGGCCGTCGCAACGAGCCTCGCCGCACGGGCATCGCCGGCATTCTCGACGCCATCGCGTCTGACCCCAGGCGCGCCACCGTGCTCATATCGCTTCTGCTTGTCATCCTGCTCGTGGTCATATTGACGTTCTCGATCAGGTCCTGCGCGTCCTCCAAGGTGGACAATAGCAAGGTCAACGTCGTGACCGCCGTGACGAGCGAGGCCTCCTCCACGTCTGCAACCACGACGTCTGCCGCCGAGCAGCAGGCACTCTCCGAGGCAGCCGCCAAGAAGGCTGCGTCTGCAGCCGCCGCCGCGACGCAGGAGACGAAGGTCACCGTGAGCGTGGCGGACGGCGCCACCACGTGGGTTGAGATCACGTGTGACGGCGAGCAGCAGGTCGCCGAGTCCATCACGGGCGCGTGGTCCCAGGAGTACACGCCCAAGAAGTCCCTGGAGATCAGGGTGGGGGACCCGAGCGTCGTGACCGTCGAGAAGAACGGCGAGCGCCAGACGTTCTCCGGCAAGTCCGCCGGCACCTCCACGCTCACCATCGAGGGGACCGACCCCGAGGCCGCAACTACCGCGTCCACGACGTCGGCCTCGAGCTCGAGTGACTCGTCTGATGAGGACGAGGACTCCGAGTAGGCAACTGCGAACGTTCTAGCTATCGGGCATTTCCCGGAAAGGATGAGACATGGCCAAGGACTCGAGCTTCGATGTCGTCTCCACGGTTGACATGCAGGAGGTCGACAACGCGGTCCAGCAGACGGCTCGCGAGCTCACGCAGCGCTATGACCTCAAGGGGTCTGGCTCGAGCATCGAGCTCGCAAAGGCCGAGGCAACGATCACGGTCTGCGCCCCTGCCGAGTTCGTTGCCAACCAGGTCATCGACATCCTGAACGGCAGGCTCGTCAAGCGCCAGGTCGACCTCAAGAGCGTGCGCTGGGACAAGCCCGTCGCCGCCTCGGGTGACTCCGTGCGCGTCATCGGGCATGTTGTCCAGGGCATCGACAAGGAGTGCGCCAAGAAGATCTCCAAGGACATCCGCGACCTCAAGCTCAAGGTCAAGGCCCAGATCGACGATGACAAGCTGCGCGTCACAAGCGCTTCCAAGGACGCGCTGCAGCAGGTCATAACGCACCTCCGTTCCCAGGACTACGGCATTCCGCTGCAGTTCAACAACTACCGCTAGCCTCGAGCCCCGGACAACCCGCGACGGGCCCGGGGCTTGCCATGTACGTCTCACCTTTTTGAGAAAGGTTGTCAATGTCACTCGAGCAAGAGAGAGTCGCCGAGTCCCCGTCGGTCCTGTTTGTCACGCTTGGCTGCGCCAAGAACGAGGTCGACACCGACCGCATGCGCAGCCTGCTGCTTCGTGCGGGGTACGCCGAGGCCTCCGAGGCCGACGAGGCCGACGCCGTCATCGTGAACACGTGCTCGTTCCTCGCGAGCGCCACCTCCGAGAGCATCGAGCGCACGCTTGAGCTCGCCGAGGCCAACGCCGAGGGCGTTCGAAGCCGTCCCATCGTCATGTGCGGCTGCGTGCCCTCGCGCTACGGCGACGACCTGCCCGCCGAGCTTCCCGAGGTGGCGGCATTCGTGCGCACCGACGCCGAGGACGGCATCGTGTCGGTCATGGACGGCGTTCTCGGTCGCGAGTCCGTGGTGCCGAGTGCCGAGGGCTCCTCTGCGGGACCTCTCGTGGAGCCCCTCCGAACGGTCGAGGGTGCGAGCGCCTACGTCAAGATCTCTGACGGCTGCGATCGCTTCTGCTCGTTCTGCGCGATTCCCTACATCCGCGGTCGCTATGCCTCGCGCCCCTATGCCGAGATCGAGTCCGAGGTTCTCGCTCTTGCCAAGCAGGGTGTGCGCGAGTTCGTGCTCATCGGTCAGGACACGGGCATCTGGGGCAAGGACCTGGGCGAGGGTGACACGCTCGCGAGCCTGCTTGTGCGCCTCGCCGAGGTCGTTCGACCCTATGGCGCGTGGCTGCGCGTGCTCTACCTTCAGCCCGAGGGCATGACCGACGAGCTCGTTGCCGCTATCCGCGACACGCCCGAGGTGCTTCCCTATATCGACATTCCCATCCAGCACTGCAACGCCCGCGTGCTCAAGAGCATGAACCGCTCCGGCAGTGCCGAGGAGTTCTCAGAGCTGTTTGCGCGCCTGCGCTCCGAGATCCCCGGCATGGTGCTGCGCACCACGGGTCTCGTGGGCTTTCCGGGCGAGACCGAAGAGGAGTACGAGGAGCTCCTCGACTTTATTCAGGGCGAGGAGTTCGACTACACGAGCGTCTTCTCCTACTCGCGCGAGGAGGGTACGCGCGGCGCCGAGATGGACGGTCAGATCGACGAGGACGTGAAGCTCGAGCGCGCCCAGGGACTCATCGACATCGCCGAGGAGCTTGGCTTCTCCGCCACGGCAAAGCACGTCGGCGAGGTCGTTGACGTCATCATCGACGGCATCGACACCGACGGCGACACCCCCGAGCTCATTGGCCACGCCTGGTTCCAGGCGCCCGACTGCGACGGTGCCGTCCACATCCCCGAGGGTGAGGCGTCCGTGGGCGACGTCGTTCGCGTGAGGCTCACGGAGTCGTTCTGCTATGAGCTTGAGGGAGAGATCGTTGGCCCCGAGGACGAGGAGGTATAGGTCGTGAGCGAGAAGAAGTCATCTTCCGGCATGTGGACGCCGGCAAACATCGTCACGTGCATCCGCGTCGTGTTCGTGCCCGTGTGGCTGCTCATGGCGCAGCTCCTCGGCGGCATCGGCGTGGGCGGCATGGTGGTATTCGTCGCGTTCTGCCTGCTTTCGCTTACCGACAAGCTCGACGGCTATCTTGCGCGCAGCCGTAACGAGGTGACCACGTTCGGCAAGTTCCTCGACCCGATCGCCGACAAGCTCGTCGTCATCGTGGCGCTGTGCTACCTGCTTGAGACCGGCGCACCCGTGACGTGGGCTCTGCTCGTCATCGTGTCGCGCGAGTTTCTCGTGAGCGGGCTGCGCATGGTGGTGGCCACGAAGGGCGTCGTCATCGCGGCGGGCAACCTCGGCAAGTGGAAGACGGCCACGACGATGGTCTCCATCTGCGGCGCGCTTCTAGCCATGGCGTGTGACAGCTATCTTCTCATGTCCGTCTCCTACGCCCTGCTCGCCGTTGCCGTGCTGCTCACGATCTGGAGCGGCGTCGACTACTTCGTGAAGTCCTGGGGAGCGCTCTTGGACGAGGAGCCCGCAGGCGCGAAGCGCGGCGACGCGGTGCCTACGTGGGAGGATGCCGTCACGCTTGCCGCGCAGGTCCTGGATGACGCCCGGAAGAGCGGCCTGAGCGTGGGTACGGCCGAGAGCTGCACGGGTGGCCTCGTCGAGGCGTCGCTCACGGCCGTTCCGGGTTCTTCTGACGTCGTGATGGGCGCCGTTGGCTCCTATGCGTGCTCAGTGAAGGAGGCGCTGCTTGGCGTCGAACACGCCACGCTTGAGAGCGTGGGCGCGGTCTCTTCCGAGTGCGCAAGCGAGATGGCGCGTGGCGCGCGTGGCGCCCTTGGCTGCGATGTCGCCGTGAGCGTCACGGGCATCGCGGGCCCCGGCGGCGCCGTTCCGGGCAAGCCCGTCGGCCTCGTCTGGTTTGGCGTGAGCAACGGCTCCGAGACGCGCACCGAGTCTGTGGTGTTTCCCGGCGACCGCGCCGAGGTCAGGCTCCGGTCCGTCATGCACGCCCTTGGAATGCTTAAGGACATGTGCGACGAGTCAGCCGCTCACGGCTAGACACGCGTCGCTCGGCAGTTTCGCTCAATATTACCTTTTGGCGTTTTTCGGGCATCTAGCTGCGGTGTTAGACCTCAGTTAGATGCCCGTCAGGTTTTTGTCAGGTCCTGTGTCCTAAGCTCCTCTCAAGTGTTTGACCACGAACGATTGTTCGCGTATCATGTCGGGAGGAAGCAATGGAAGGGAACGAGATGGCTAAGTCCAACGCGGTTTCGCGAGAGATTCACGCGCCCACCACGGGCGAAGAGCGCACGAAGATGATCGAGTCCACGACGGCCGAGATTGAGAAGAAGTTCGGCAAGGGCGCGATCATGAAGTACGGCGAGGGCGGTCCGGACCTTCACGTCGAGGCCATTCCCACTGGCTCGCTTGCGCTTGACGTCGCGCTCGGCATTGGCGGCGTTCCCAGGGGCCGCATAGTGGAGATCTATGGCCCCGAGTCCTCGGGCAAGACCACGCTCTCGCTTGAGATCCTCGCGGAGGCCCAGGCCATGGGCGGCGTCGTTGCCTTCATCGATGCGGAACATGCGCTCGACCCCGGCTATGCCGCTCGTATCGGTGTCGATATCGACGAGGTCCTCATCTCGCAGCCGGACACGGGCGAGCAGGCGCTCGAGATTTGCGACATGCTCGTTCGCTCCGGCGCCATCGACGTTGTGGTCATCGACTCTGTTGCCGCCCTCGTCCCTCGCGCCGAGATTGAGGGAGAGATTGGCGACACCACGGTGGGCCTTCAGGCCCGCCTCATGAGCCAGGCGCTCCGCAAGCTTGCGGGCTCCCTCTCCAAGTCGAACACCACCTGCATCTTCATCAACCAGCTTCGCGAGAAGATTGGCATCATGTTCGGCAACCCGGAGACCACCCCCGGCGGCCGTGCGCTCAAGTTCTTCTCTTCCGTTCGCATGGACATTCGCCGCATCGACACGATCAAGCAGAGCGGTGACATCGTGGGCAGCCGCGTTCGCGTCAAGGTCGTCAAGAACAAGGTGGCGCCTCCCTTCAAGACGGCCGAGTTCGACATCATGTATGGGACGGGTATCTCCAAGGAGGGCTCGATCCTCGACCTCGGCGTCGAGAACGAGGTCGTCAACAAGTCCGGTGCCTGGTACACCTACGAGGGCGAGCGCCTCGGACAGGGCAGGGAGGCGGCCAAGGAGTTCCTGCGCTCCAACCCGGACCTCAGGGATGAGATAGAGTCTCGCGTCCGCGAGGTCGTGGGGCTCGAGCCGCTCGATGGCGTTGAGCCCGTCTCTGAGGCCGGCGCAGAGAACGATGGCGAGTAGGGGCTCAGGAGCCTCCTGTCGCAAGTCCTCGAGGGGCCCTCGCGTGCACGAGGGCCCCTCTGGCTTTACGTGGACGCTCCATTTTCCTGAACGTTCTACCGCTCCCATGGGTGCGAGAAAGCCACGGTGCCTCATAGAGGTTCCCGGGACCGATCCCATCCACGTTCCGGTTTGCGTCGCCAGAAGGCTCGATGCCGCGGACGCCTACGATCCCGGCAGCCGCGCCGAGCTCCTGTATGACATCCGGGCGCTCTCGGACGAATGCGCGTGGGCCAAGCTCGTGGAGCTCGTCTCTCGTAGGGATTACTCAAAACAGGAGTCCGTTGAGCGGCTTGTTCGCGAGGGTTTCTCGAGGGATTGCTCGGAACGCGCCGTTGAGAGGGGCGTTGCGGCCCGCATCGTGAACGACGCCCGCTTTGCCGAGTACTTCGTGCGCGCCAAGGTCTCCGCGGGCTGGGGCCCGCTGCGCATCGAGCGTGAGCTTTCTCGCAGGGGCATTTCCGTAGAGGATGTATGTGGCTGGCCGGACGACTTCTTCGGAGACGAGGGGCCCGCGCAGAGGGCTCGCGAGCTGCTCGAGCGCAAGCCCATTCCTCGAACTAATGCCTATGCAAGACTCGTGAGGTTCCTCGCGTCACGGGGCTTCTCGCTCACGGTTGCCAAGGATGCCGTTCGAGAACGGCTGTCTTTGGCAGACGAGGATTCCGGTGGCCCCTCGTGATGTGCTTCATTTTTGTCCAGCCGTTCGTTACGTTGACGCAAGGTGTGGCTACACATAAAATGGGATAACCATTTGGGTATCTCTCGTCCGCCGTGTTGACCATGGCGAACGTCCTTTTTGTTCGTTTAGCTGCGATCAGACGCACATAGACGCCGGGAGCCACTCGGATGGTGGGTTCTGCCCTTGTTGGCAGTCTCCTGAACATCTCTTGCAGATTAGTGATCCTAGGAGTCAGCATGTTGCCAGTCATCATTGCGGCGCTTATTGCGCTTGCGGCGGGATTTGCCTTCTCGCACTTTGTCGTGAACGGTCAGAACTCGGCCAAGGTCCAGGAGGCCAACCGCCAGGTGAGCGAGGCCCAGCAGAGGGCTGAGCAGATCTGCTCGGACGCCGAGCGCCAGGCGGAGACCACCAAGAAGGAGGCGGTGCTGGCCGCCAAGGAGGACATCCTCAAGCAGCGTCAGGCCGCTGAGGCCGAGGAGAAGCAGCGCAAGAACGAGCTTCGTTCCCTTGAGAGCCGCATCATGCAGCGCGAGGAGTCCCTCGACCGTCGCAACGACGCCCTCGATCGCCGCGAGCACCAGCTCTCCAGCCAGGCTGGTCAGCTGGACCGTCGCCAGAGCGACCTCGAGGGCCTCGTCAAGAAGCAGACGAGCGAGCTTGAGCGCATCGCCTCTCTTTCCCAGGACGAGGCCCACAAGGAGCTTCTCGACCGCGTCCGCAAGGATACGGTCCGCGAGGAGGCCCAGATTCTGCGTGAGAGCGAGCAGCGTACGCGCGCCCAGGCCGACAAGACGGCGCGCGAGATCGTGACGACGGCCATCCAGCGTTGTGCTGCGGACCAGGCCGGCGAGGTCACGGTTACGTCCGTGCACATTCCGTCCGATGACCTCAAGGGACGCATCATCGGTCGCGAGGGCCGCAACATTCGTACGTTCGAGCAGGTCTCCGGTGTCTCCCTCGTCATTGACGACACGCCCGAGACGGTGCTTCTTTCGAGTTTCGAGCCCGTTCGTCGCGAGACTGCCCGTGTTGCGCTCGAGAACCTCATTGCGGACGGTCGAATTCATCCCGCGCGCATCGAGGAGATGTACAAGAAGGCCGAGACGCTCGTTAACCAGCGCGTTCAGGAGGCTGGCGAGCAGGCCGCCTTCGATGCGGGCATTCACGACCTGCACCCGGAGATCGTCAAGACGCTTGGCGCCCTTCGCTATCGCACGTCTTTTGGACAGAACGTCCTTCAGCACTCCAAGCAGGTCTCCGAGCTCTGCGGCGTGATGGCCTCCGAGCTTGGACTTGATCCCACGGCAGCCAAGCGTGCCGGCCTTCTCCACGACCTTGGCAAGGCCATTGACCACACGGTCGAGGGCCCCCACGCGGTCATCGGCGCCGATCTCGCGCGTCGTTATGGCGAGCGTCCGGAAATCGTTCATGCCATCGAGGCGCACCACGCCGACGTTGAGCCCAACACGATTCTCGACCAGCTCGTCATGGCTGCCGACGCCATCTCTGCGGCGCGCCCCGGTGCTCGTCGCGAGAGTGCCGAGACCTACATCAAGCGACTTCAGAAGCTCGAGGAGATCTCCAACGCCCACGAGGGTGTGGAGCGCACCTACGCCATGCAGGCGGGTCGCGAACTTCACGTCATGGTCCAGCCCGAGAAGATCTCCGATGCCGAGGCCACGGTCCTGGCCCACGACATCGCCAAGCAGATTGAGGACGAGATGGAGTATCCGGGCCAGGTGCGCGTCGTGGTCATCCGCGAGTCCCGTGCCGTTGACGTTGCCAAGTAGCCTTCGGGCCTACGTCTGACGATGAACGATTCATCTCACACTCCAACTGGCGAGGGCACGGCTTCTGCCATGCCCTCGCTTGTCGACTTTGTCGCCGCGGTTTCTGGCGACACGGCCGTGCGCGTCGAGGAGTCCCTCGGTGACGGCTTCGTTCGCCTTCGGGTGGGCGAGGCCGAGAGGCGCCAGGCCAAGCATGACATCCGTTGCATCGAGGACGTCGTCATCGAGATGCTTCGCAACTCGAGAGATGCCGGTGCCCATCGCATCCTCGTTGCCACCTCTCGTGAGGGTGATGCTCGTTCCCTCGTCATGCTCGATGATGGCTCTGGTGTTCCCGACTCGATGCGCGAGCGCATCTTTGACGCACGCGTCACCTCCAAGCTTGACACGGTCCACATGGATCGCTGGGGCGTTCACGGTCGTGGCATGGCGCTCTTCTCGATTCGCGAGAACACGCGCTCGGCTCAGGTCATGGCCTCCGGCAAGGGGCTCGGTTCGTCCATTCGAATCGAGGCCGATGCCGCGGAGCTTCCCGAGCGCAAGGACCAGAGCACATGGCCGACGGTTGGCAAGGGCGACGAGGGACAGAGTCAGCTCAAGGGTCCCCACAACATCATTCGCACGTGCTGCGAGTTTGCACTCGAGGAGCGGCCGAACTGCGACGTCTACCTTGGGTCTGCGGCAGATGTCCTCGCCACGGCTCGTGCGCTCGTGGATCAGAGCCCGGATCGCTCGCGCCTGCTCTTCGTCGACGATCCCTCCGAGGTTGCTGTCATCGAGCGGCCCGCCGTCGCTGGAGATGCCCATGAGCTTGCGGCTATCGCGCAGGACTTGGGGCTTCCCATCTCCGAGCGAACGGCTCATCGAATCCTCGCTGGGCAGATCAAGCCCCTTCGACCCGTTGCGGCTCGGCTGCTCCACCATGCCGGCACGCCGGGGCCTCAGCAGGTTGACCTCTCGAGGGACCGTCGCGGGCTCAAGATCGCCCAGGATGACATCGACGAGTTCTCTCGCACGATGGAGCGGGCCTTTGATCTCATCGCTGAGCGCTACTATGTGGGGCTTTCCGGCGAGCCGAGGGTGAGCGTGACGCGCGACAAGATAACCGTTACATTTGACCTTGAGAAGGAAGACTAGGGCCTGGGTGCCAGCGACCGGCCCATACTCACATACTAAAACGCAGCAGCTTTTGTACCAGAAATGCAGCTAGGAGCAACATACATGGACTACCTGAAGGTCTCGAGCAAGTCCTCGCCTGCTTCTGTGGCCGGTGCCATCGCCGGCATGGTCAAGGACGGGGTTCCCGTCAACATTCAATCGGTGGGCGCCGGGGCCGTCAACCAGGCCATCAAGGCGGTGGCCATTGCTCGCGGCTTCCTCATTCCCACAGGGGTCGACATCTCGTGCGCCCCCACGTTCTCGGACATCGACATTGACGGCCAGAGCCGCACGGCCATCCGCATCGCGGTGTATGTGCATAGGCTGGCGCCGTCCGACGCTACTACCCTTGAGCAGGGTGCCGGAAAGGTGGCAATCTAAGTGAGCAACGTCTCGTCTCTCGCCGGCCTCACGTATCACGTGAAGACATTCGGCTGCCAGATGAATCTTCATGACTCTGAGCGCGTCTCGGGTCTTCTCGGCTCTTGTGGCTGCCTTGAGGTTGCCACTCCCGAGGAGGCCGACATAGTCGTCTTCATGACGTGCTGCGTGCGAGAGAAGGCCGACACTCACCTCTACGGCCAGGTCTCTGCCATGGTCAGCGCCCCGGAGCCTCCACATGGTCGCAGGGTCGTCTGCATTGGCGGCTGCATAGCCCAGCGTGACGGCTCTGGCATCCGAGAGCACATGCGCAACGTCGACGTCGTCTTTGGCACGCGGGCCATCGCAAGCCTGCCCGAGCTCATCGTCGATGCCCTCAACGGCTCCAAGAAGAATGTCTTTGCGGACACGAGCGAGGATGACCCCGGTTTTTCCTCCGACCTTCCCAGCAGGCGCGAGGACACCTGGCATGCCTGGGTGCCCATCATGACGGGCTGCAACAACTTCTGCAGCTACTGCATCGTGCCCTACGTTCGCGGTCGCGAGCGTGACCGTGCCTTCGAGAGCGTCGTCGACGAGGTGCGGAAGCTTCACGAGGACGGCGTTCGCGAGGTGTGCCTACTCGGCCAGAACGTGAACTCGTTCGGTCGCCAGCGCTATGGCTCTCCGCGCTTCGCCGAGCTTCTGCGTGCGGTGGGCGAGACGGGTATCGAGCGGATTCGTTTCACGAGCTCTCACCCCAAGGACCTCTCTGACGAGACGATTGCCGCCATGGCCGAGACCCCTGCCGTGATGCCGCAGCTTCACTTGGCCGTCCAGAGTGGCTCCACGCGCGTTCTCAAGGCTATGAACAGACACTATTCGCGAGAGGACTACCTCTCGCTTGCTGAGCGCATCAAGAGGGCCAACCCGGGAATCGCCCTCTCGACCGACATCATTGTGGGCTTCCCGGGCGAGACCGAGGAGGACTTCGAGCAGACCCTGAGCCTTGTGCGCGAGGTTGGGTTCTCCTCGGCGTTCACGTTCATCTATTCCAAGCGCCCCGGTACGCCCGCCGCAAAGATTGTTGACCCCACGCCGCGTGAGGTCATCCAGGAGCGCTTTGACAGACTTGCCGCTCTCGTTGCCGACCTTGCGCACGAGGCCAACCAGGCTGAGCTTGGTCATACGGTCGAGGCGCTCGTCGAGGGCCCGTCCAAGAGGGATGGCGGCATCCTCGTGGGCCACAGCCCCAAGAACAAGACGGTCCACTTTGAGCTTCCCGACGGTCGGGAGGCAAGCGAGTTCGTTGGCAAGTTCGTGGACGTGCGCGTCGAGGAGGCTCGTACCTGGTATCTCCGAGGCCCCATGGTTGGCGACCCAAGGTGATCGAGTCTCGCGAGGCTCCGGTTCGTCCTGGCGCACCCGTCATCTGCATCGTGGGGCCTACGGCATCGGGCAAGAGCGCCCTTGCCGATGAGGTGGCCGTCCGTCTCGGAACTGACGTCATCTCCGTGGACTCCATGCAGGTATACCGTGGTATGGACATCGGCACGGCCAAGACGCCGGTGGGGGAGCGCCGCGTACCCCTGCAAATGGTGGATGTCGCAGACATCACACAGGATTATTCCGTGGCGATGTTCCAGGCCGAGGCTCGGTGCCTCGTCGACGCGCGCAGGGAAGAGGGACGGCCTGCGATCCTCTGTGGCGGCACGGGCCTCTACCTTGATGGTGTCATCGACGTGATGGAGTTTCCCTCGGGCGAGACTCACGGCGAGTCGCGGTCGCAGTATGAGGACTATCTCGAGGCACACGGCGTGGACGCCCTCTGGGCGCTGCTTGACGCTCGCGACCATGACAGCGCGGCCGCCATTCATCCAAACAACTCGCGTCGTGTCATCAGAGCTCTTGAGATGCATGACGAGGGAAAGAGCTATGCCGAGCAACTCTTAGGGCTCAAGTCGCGCCAGCCGTACTATCCCATCCAGATGTGGGGCATCACGATGGACCGGAAGCGCCTGTACAGCCGCATCGATTCTCGCGTTGACGCCATGATGCGAGAAGGCCTTGTCGATGAGGTGAGGCGGCTCGTCGCGAATGGATTTGGCGAGGACCTCACGGCGCGCCAGGCCATTGGCTACAAGGAGGTCCTGGCGTATCTTGCCGATGAATGCGAGCTCGACGAGTGCGTCGAGCTCATCAAGCGCAGGTCTCGCCGGTATGCGAAGCGGCAACTATCCTGGCTTCGAAGGGACGGGCGCGTGCGCTGGCTGGATATGGATGTCCTTGACACCATGGGCGCCGCCGAAGGTATCGTCGAGGCGTACGAGGCAGCAGCGCGCTAGCGCATGAGACCGAGGAGGAGAGAGCCACGGGTCGCTTTAAGCAAATGTCCACAGCCCCCGTTCCGGAGCGTACGCTCGTCGTGGGCGTGGACACGGGCAGGACTGATTGGCCAATGAAGGAGTCCCTCGACGAGCTCGAGCGCCTTGTCGAGACGGCTGGCGGCATCGTCGTGGCTCGCGAGACCCAGAGGCTTGACTCGCCCATCCCCAAGACGTTTGTTGGCTCTGGCAAGGCCAAGGAGCTTGCGGAGCTCGTGAAGCGCATGGACGTGGACGTCGTGGCCTTCGACGACCAGCTGTCCCCCTCCCAGCAGGCCAACCTCGAGAGGATCTTTGGCGACCCCGTCAAGGTGATAGACAGGACCGCCCTCATCCTTGACATCTTTGGGCGGCATGCCACGACGCGCGAGGGCGCCCTCCAGGTGCAGCTCGCCCAGCTCCAGTACGTCTTGCCGCGCCTGCGTGGCATGTGGAGCCACCTTATGGGCGAGCAGACCCGTGGTGGCATCGGCAGTCGATTTGGCCAAGGCGAGAGCCAGCTCGAGGTTGACCGCAGGCTCGTGCGCGATCGCATCGCCTCGCTCAGGCGCGAGCTTGCCCGTCTTGAGACGCGCCGCAATACTCAAAGCAAGGCGCGCTGGGATTCCGGCATCTATCGCGTGGCCCTTGCCGGTTATACGAACGCAGGCAAGTCGACCCTGCTCAATGCCCTTACGGACTCTAAGGTGTATGCAAGAGACGAGCTGTTTGCCACGCTCGATCCCACAACGCGCTCCATTGACCTTGCAGAGGGCCGAAAGATCACGCTTACGGATACGGTCGGCTTCATCCAGAAGCTTCCGACGACACTCGTCGAGAGCTTCAAGTCGACGCTCTCGGAGGTTCGTGCTGCAGACCTCGTTCTTGAGGTTGTTGATGCCCACGATGCCAATTGGGAGCAGAAGGTCAAGGCTGTTAACGAGATCCTCGGCCAGATTGATGCCGGGGGAATTCGTCGCGTTGTCGTCTTCAACAAGTGCGACCTGCTTGAGCCTGCGGTGCTTGACGAGCTCCGTGCTCAAAACCCCTCTGCGGAGTTCGTTTCCGCAGGGCGCCAGACCGGTCTTGTTGGTCTGATGCACAGAGTGGCGTCTGAGGCCAGTGCTGGCGATGTGACGCTCACGGCTCTTGTTCCCTATGAGAAGGGGATGCTCGTCAAGATGGTCCACGAGCGCTGCCAGGTCATACGCGAGCAGTATCAGGACAACGGTCTCCTCGTGACGCTTAAGGCCGGTGAGCGTATGGCGGCAACATTGAGACCATATGAGGTCGAGGAGTAGCTTCAGCGGCCCATGACGACCATGAGGGTCACGAGCACCAAGGGTTGGTGGACCACGTAGAGCTCTAGCGCGTGTCTCCCCACGAACTCAAGGGGCTTGCACCTGAGCCTTCTTAACGCATCGGTTATGCGTGCGCTGCTTCTTATGGGTCCTCCAAGGGCAAAACCGACAAGGTAGAGCAGCGTGAAGGGGAGAGGCGTGTAGTAGTCTCCCGACGCGAAGTTTGGCCCGGGAAACCCGAGCCAGCTCAGCAATCCGCTTTCGTAGGGAGCGGATGGAATTCTGAGATATGGACCGCCAAGAGCCTTGAGCCCAAATGTTCCCGTGGGAATGCCAAGACAAAGCAGGAACAGGATCAACAGCGCTATGGCGAGGGCAACGGAGGCTCTGGCCGAGATGTCCTCGCGGAGCTGTCGCCGGATGGCTGCGGCAACAAGCGTGCTTACGCCCATGCAGTAGATGATCCCGAAGCTAATGGGGGTGTCAACGGCGACGACCGTCGTGGCAACCCATATCGCGGCAGCCACGGCCAGGTACTTGCATCCTCTCTTTAGATTGCTTCGCGAATAGGTCGCCATAATTCCGGCTAGCAGGAGAAAGACCCATGATATGGAGGCGCGCCAGACATCCTGGAGGGGAGAGGCGAACCAATCCAGCCTCACTCCATAGATAGAGGAGAGGTCATAGCAAAGGTGGAACCCGATCATCGAGATGACCGAGAAGCCTCGTATTGCGTCGTATCCATGGACCCTGGCTTTGGGCTGGCATTCCTGCTTTGACTTCATGCTAAAGGGACCTAAGAAGGCCGGTCACCCTTCCAAGAATGGTCGGGTTATCCGCATAGATTGGCTCCATCGTGTCATTCTCAGGCTGAAGACGAATGCGGTTCTTCTCTCGGTAGAACGTCTTCACCGTGGCGGAGTCGTCGATGAGGGCAACGACAATCTCTCCGTTGTGCGCGTCCTGCTGCTCCTTGACAACGATGTAGTCGCCGTCAAAGATGCCGGCGTTGATCATTGACTCGCCGCGCACGCGGAGTATGAACGAGCTTGAGTCGCCGATGAGCGAGGTGGGGAGCGTCATGACCTCTTCGACGTTCTGCTCGGCGAGGATGGGGGTTCCAGCTGCCACCCTGCCCACGACGGGCAGGGTGACCGTCCCGTCATCAACGTTTTGGGAGACGTCTGCTAGTTTTCCGCTCTGCTGGAATTGCTCGCTACCAGGGCCGGTGATCTCAATCGTTCGAGGCTTGTTGGGATCCCTGCGGATGTAGCCGGCCTTCTCGAGCTTGTGAAGGTGGGAGTGGACCGTCGAGGGGGACGAGAGTCCAATGGCCGCCCCAATCTCGCGAACTGAGGGCGGATAGCCGTGCGTTGCCGTGAAGCTGCAAATGTAGTCATAGGCTTGCTGCTGACGTGCGGAAATCTTTACCTCAGACATGGCTCCTCCTTTTTGCCTTGAACGTATCATACACGCGTTCGCCCCAAGATTCAAACATTTGTTCTATTTCTACTTGACACGAACAACTGTACGTAGATACTAGATAGAGAACAACTGTTTGCCTGATGAATGCAGATAATTATTGTCCGTTAGCCTTTATATAACAGTAGCTGTAGTTATTGCGAGAGAGAGGATGAGTCTATGAGGAATTGTGACATGACCTTTGACGTTGTTGGATCTTCCGCACTTCAGCCCACCTATTCCAATCCGCGCCTTCATGTCATAGATGGTCGTAGGCCGTCTTCAGATTGCGATCGTGCTACCGCTCGCAACCAGCTCGTCTCTCATGCCATTTCCGAGGCCGTTCGTTGGAACAGGGAGACGAACCCTTCCACCTGCGTCGCCGCCGCAATTTGCGATCACCAGCAGCTTGCGGGCGAGCTCGGATTTCTTCTCGTCACCGCCATTGTCGTTATCGGATGGATTCTTCTGTCGTGACGTAATTTGGGCGTTTTGGCTGCTATCTGGACGAATCCATAGCTGCAGCGTATGGTATGTATCGCCAGTGTTTCAGCGATACGGAGGAAGCCATGCGCTGTCCCAAATGTGGGTGCGAGGAGTCCAAGGTCGTGGATTCAAGACCCGCCGAGAACAATGACTCGATCAGGCGCCGCCGCGAGTGCGTTGCCTGTGGCTTTAGATTTACCACGTACGAGCGTAGGGAGGAGCTTCCCCTTGTCGTGCTCAAACACGACGGGTCAAAGGAGCCTTTTGACCGCGAGAAGCTCATGCGTGGCCTTGTCCGTGCAACCGTCAAGCGCGACATACCCATCGATGTGCTCGACAAGCTCATCGGAGACATCGAGAGCGAACTCAGGGATCACGGAACGACCGAGGTTGATTCGAGCGCGTTGGGCGAGATGGTCCTTCACCGTCTCGCGGATATCGATAAGGTTGCCTACGTCCGCTTTGCCTCGGTGTATCGAGACTTCAAGGACATCGAGGAGTTCTCTGCCGAGCTGAGGAGGCTCTCTGGTGAATAGCGACATCGTCAATCTTCCCATCAAGCGCCTCGATTCCGAGGTAGAGCTCCCCGCATACGCCTATGAGGGCGATGCTGGTCTCGATCTTCGCTCGAACGAGGACGTTGTGTTGGCTCCGCTCGAGAGGCGTCTCATCTCAACTGGCCTCGCCATTGCGATTCCCGATGGATACGCTGGCTTTGTTCAGCCGAGAAGTGGGCTCGCCCTTCGCGAGGGATTGTCCATGGCCAATACGCCCGGCTTGATCGACGCTCATTATCGTGGCGAGCTTAAGGTCTGTGCCGTCAACCTTGACCCCAAGCATTCCATTCACGTGGAGCGTGGCGAGAGAATCGCACAGCTTGTCATTCAGAGGGTGCCGACCGTTCATCTCTGCGAGGTTGATGAGCTGGACAAGACCGACAGGGGCAGCGGTGGCTTTGGCTCGAGCGGCGTCAATTAGAACATAAGGCTCTTCGAAAGACGGAGGTCCCATGACTCGGAGACAAGCTCACGAACCCCTGATTGTGGGAGGGGGACCAGCCGGCCTCACCGCCGCCATCTATGCCACTCGCGCGGGCCTGTCTCCGCTTGTCATCGAGCCGGCCTCCTTCGGAGGCCAGATTTCTTCCACAGACATCGTTGACAACTACCCTGGCATCGATGCTGTCGGGGGCATGGAGCTTGGCGAACGCATGCGCGCGCAGGCAGAGCGGCTGGGGACCGATTTCTCCTATGACTCCATCGAGTCGATTGGGTACGACCCTGTTAGCAAGACTTTTCATTTGCATGGCGATGAGGACTACGAGGCGTCATCGGTCATCTATGCGGCAGGGGCTTCTCCAAGGAAGGCTGGCTTTGTTGGGGAAGATGAGTTCCTTGGCAGGGGCGTTTCCTATTGCGCCACGTGTGACGGGATGTTCTATCGTGGCAAGAGGGTGTTCGTTGTCGGCGGAGGCAACACGGCCTGCGAGGAGGCGCTCTATCTGGCGGGGTTGGCCGAGGAGGTTACGCTTGTCGTTCGCAAGGACCGTCTGAGGGCGATGTCTTCGCTCGTCGATTCGGTCATGACGAATTCGAGAATTGTAATTAGGTACCTAACTACAATTCTCGAGCTAAGGGGAGACCAAGACGCGGGAATTGCGCTTCCGACCTCTCTCGTACTGTCGATTGCAGACGGCGAAAACCCTCGGACGGAGGAGCTTGAGTTTGATCCGGGCTCCTTTGGCGTGTTTGTCGCCGTTGGGCGCGAACCCCGCTCCACGCTCGTTGACGGTCTCGTCGATCTTGACTCTGCTGGCTACGTGCTCACCAACGAGTTGATGGAGACCTCTACGCCTGGCCTGTACTGCGCTGGTGACGTCAGGTCAAAGCCGCTGCGCCAGGTCGTCACCGCGGCATCTGATGGCGCGATTGCGGGTGTGAGCGCGTCTGGATTTCTTGCTCGACGCCAACCTGCTTGAGCGACTTTATCCTCGCGCTACGAGGGCTAAGGCTGTCGTCTCGGCCTCTCTCCTATCAACCGACTCGAATTAACTGCGATAATATATCTTATGTAAAGTAGAGCAATAAACGGAAATGCGGGCATTGATCGTGCGTTGAGTACGCGCCGTCAACGCCCCCACTTTCCCATTGGATGTTCCTGTCGGATGGAATTGAGCCGGCGCTAAGTGCGGCTCGTGAATCCTACTCAGCCGTCTGCTCAGGCGGCGCAAACGTTCCGTGGCAGATTCGTCTGACGGTTCGTTCGTTGTCATCGTCTTCGTGCTCGTCAAGAAGCACAAGGATCCTGTCACCCTCGAGGAGCTTCGTGGCGCCACTCGGAACGAGCTCCCTTCCGCAACGGCGAACCGAGACCACAAGCATTCTTTCGGGCCAGTCGATTTGCGATATGAGCTTGTCCGCGGCGTTGCATCCTGCCTCGATCACATAAGAGTGGAGCTGTCGCCCATGGCTTCCCCAGTGCTCGTGTGCCTCGTCCGCAGACGTGCCAAGTTGGCGTGCCAGCAGGTGCTCGTAGTAGGCGTCAACCTGCATAAGGTTGGCCGTCACATAGGAGATGACGCTGACGATGGCAAGCGAGAGGAGCTGCTCGAGGCTGCCCGTGAGCTCGAAAGCGAGCACCACCGCCGTGACAGGGGCCCTTATGGCTCCGGCGAACATGCCCGCGATGCCCAGCACCATGAAGTTCATGATGAAGTCTGGGCTCATCCCGAGAACTCGCGTGACAGTCGTGCCAAATATCGCACCTGCCAGCGCACCCATGATGACGAGCGGAAAGAGCGTTCCTCCCGGCGTGCCAGCGCCAAAGCAGACGCCGGTAAACAGGTACTTTCCCAACAGGATGATGGCGAGGGCCGTCAGGCCGATTCCCTGCGGGCGCATGAGCATCTCTAGAATCGCGTCACCACCGCACATGAGCTCCGGTGCGAGGAGCGCCACAACGCCCGCGAGTGCAAACGGAATCAGGTAGCGAAGATAGGGCGACCTGTATCTGATCTTGGAAAGGAGATTCTGAAGCCCAAACATTCCCACGTTATGCAGGGCACCGATCACTCCCATAACGATGCCAAAGACGATGAGCAGGGCATATGCCTCGTGAGGGATGACCTCCGTGAGCTTGAAGCTGATGACGGGTTTGAGCCCAAGCACCTGGCTCGTGACGTAGTCGCTCATGACAGCGCTCATCATGACCGAGATGATGAGCGGCGCGTTGAACGTCTTATGAATCTCCTCGAGGGCGAACATCACGCCTGTGAGCGGCGCATGGAAAGCAGCTGCCATGCCGGCGCCCGCGCCGCAGGTGACGAGAAGCCGCTCCTCTCCCCTTCCGCGCTTGAGGAGCCGCGAGACTCCCTTGCCGGCCATGCCACCCAGCTGCACAGACGGGCCCTCTCGTCCCAGCGAGAGGCCGCCGAGCGCCCCGAGCGTGCCCTCTGCGAACTTTGCTGCGATGACACGGTGCCAGGGGGCCTCCATGGCACCCATGACCTCGGCATCCACCTGCGGTATTCCAGATCCAGACGTGGCGGGCTCCCAGCGGACGAGCGCGGCCACGACAACAGCCATTGCCAGCAGTGCCACGAACCAAAGCAACACGCGCATAGGGGACGCCGAGAAGCCAGAGACGACCTCTCTCAGCGTATGCTCGCCCCAGGTGAGGGCGAGGCGGTAGAGCGTCACGAGCGCACCGGCGAACAGACCGACCAACGCCCCCTCCCAGACGAGGCTCACCTGAAACCTTCGCGAGAGGCGCCTGCGTATTGGATTATTGGTATGCCGCACGTCAATCCCCTCTTGCCTCACATGTACGGAAAAGCCGGCCGCAGCATATGGCCACGACCGGCTGTGATTGTACGCCTCTGCCCGACAATGCCGAAAAACAGGGCTAGTCGACCTTGATGAGCGAGTAGATCTCCTGCGAGTACTCCTTGGCGATGGCCTCGCGCGGCTTGAGAAATGCGAGCTCGAGAATGAACGAGAAGCCAAGGATCTTTGCGCCAGACTGCTCCACGAGCTTTGCGGTGGCTAGGGCCGTGCCTGCCGTGGCCACGAGGTCGTCCACAATGATCACGCGATCGTCCGGCGTGAGTGCGTCCTTGTGAATCTGGAGCTCGTCGGTTCCGTACTCGAGGGCGTAGCTCTGCGAGTAGACCTCGCGGGGAAGCTTGCCGGGCTTTCGCGCCGGGACAAAGCCGGCTCCCAGGCGGTAGGCAACGGGAGCGCCAATGAGGAAGCCGCGGGCCTCGGACCCCACGACCTTCGTGACGCCCTTGCCGAGAAAGTGCTGCGTCATGGCGTCGACGCAGGCAGAAAAGCCCTGCTCGTCGGCAATGAGCGGCGTGATGTCCTTGAAGACCACGCCGGGCTCGGGATAGTCCGGGATGTCAACCACGAGGTTCTCGTACGGGAATGGCTTCTCGTTTGCGCCGTCCATGTGATGCCCCCTGTTTCATCGCTATGCCGCCAGGATTGCGGCGTTACTTTGCTTGTTCCCCGTCAGTGCGCTGCTGAATCAGCTGCGTGGCCACTAGTCTTCGAGCAGCTCTCTTCTGATAAGGGATCGCCTTACCGTGCTCGTGAGCTCGAGCATGCGGTCGAGCGTCATCTCGCGCCTGAGCGCTCGCTCGCCCTCGCTCTCTCCCTGGTGCCGGGAGATGGACGCGAGCGCCTGCTCGAACATCGGTATCTCTCGATTTGCCGCGGCTACGTACTGGCGCAGGTTCTTGGGCTCGATTCCAAAGTGCGTGAGCTCGGAGCAGGTGACGATGAGCTCGAGGTCTTGGCCACGGACGAGGTCCCTGCCTGCAGGCGAGCGAACGAGCCTGATGAGGCCGCAGTCTGCCATCTTGCGGACGACGGACATGCTCACGCCCAGAAGCTCGGGGATGCGGTCGATGGGATGCATCTCCGCCTCAAGCTCGGGGCTCACGCGCGAGACGTGCTCACGCGCCTCCTCAAACCCGTTCTCGAGCTTCGTCTCCCCCGCCGTCGTCTTGCCGTCAAGCTCGTCTTTTATGACGCTCAGCGGAAGGAACTTCGTCTTTTGCAGGTACAGGATCGTCTCGAGCCGCTGGATGTCTCTCGATGAGTACAGGCGATAGCCACCGGGAGTGCGCGAGGGCGTGAGAAGACCCTCGTCCTCAAGGTAGCGCACCTTGGAGATGGAGAGGTCCGGATACTGGTCCTGGAGCTTGCGAACGACCTTGCCTATGGTGAGGTAGCCGGCGTCGGCCATGTGCGCTACTCGCCCGTGGCGATGCGCTGGGGGCGCGTCGTGTGGTAGACCATGCGGAACGTGCCCACCTGAATCGTCGAGCCGTCCACGATCGGGGCGCTCTTGACGATGGCGCCGTCCACCCACGTGCCATTGAGCGAGCCGAGGTCCTCGATGCGTGCGGAGCTGCCGTCGATGCGCAGCACGGCATGACGACGCGAGACCGTCATGTCATTGAGGAAGACGGATGACGAGGGGTCGCGGCCAATCGTGATCTCCGGGGCATCGAGGACAAACGACGCTCCCGTCTGGGGGCCCTTGAGAATGGAGAGGGTGGGATACCCGGGACGCGTCGAACCCATGAGGTCGGGCACGGTGGCATCCGCTGAAGGCATGCAGAAAATGGCCGTGGCATCCGCGGCGTTCTTGATGTTCTCGTCGGGCATAGGATCCCTCTCTAGATGGCTCGTTCGAAGTTCAATTGTAGCGCTCTTGGGCCTATCGGCAGGCGATGGCCTCGATGGCGATGGGCGCGCCACCTGGAAGCGACGTCACCTGCATGCGCGAGCATGCAGGCATTGGCCTGGGAAAGCGCTCCTCGCATGCGGCGTCAGCCGCGGCGAAGTCGTCCGTGCCGGCGAGCAGCACCGTCACCTTCGTGACCTCTGCGAGCGTGAGGTCAAGCTCGCAGAGCACGGCCTCGACGTTGGAGATGCATTGCGAGGCCATATCCTGCAGGGACCCACCGACGACGGCTCCCGTCGTGGGGTCTACCGGCGGCTGTGCGGAGACGAACACGTAACGGCCTGCGCTCGTCCCTTCCGAGAAGGGGGCCGAGGTACGAGGCGCCTTGCTTGCGGAGATGGCATACATGACAAACCTACCGTTCCTTAAGCAGCTGATGCATCCATGAGGTCTGGGCTTAGCTCGTCAACAAGCCCAAAGCCGCTCCTAGCATAGGAGAGCCTGTCGGTGGCGATGTAGGTGCATGCCCCCACGGTGCGGCCGTCTTGCTTCCACGTGCAGATGCCGGCCGCGTCTCCCGGCTCGAGGAGCTGCCCGGCAAACGACATGGTTCTCGTGTAGGTCGTGGGGCCTCCGTCGGGCCACACGAGCCCCGTCGTGGTCGCTTGGGCGCGGACCTGGCAGCGAAGCGCGAGGTTGTAGGCAAACGGCCGCTCCCCCATGCTTGCCTTGGAGCTTGCCAGGGTGTAGCTGTCGTAGGTGCCAAACGCCCAGTCGAGCAGCGCCTCGGTGTCCGTAAAGCGGCCCTCGCGCGTCTGGCAGCCAAGAACGACGGTGTAGAGCGTGGTGCCGTGGCGCCTCGCACAGCCCATGAACGCGGTGACGTTGTTGCCGGCACCCGTCTTGATGCCAATGAGGCCGTCGTAGTTCCCAAGCAGGTGATCCACCGTGGGGAAGGTCGTCTCCACGCCGTTGACGTTGACGGTCGTGGACTGCATGCGCACCGTGTCTGCGATGAACGGTTGCGTCGTCATCGCATAGCGCGCGAGAATCGCAAGGTCATGGACGGTCGAGTGATGCCCGTCCGCATCGAGGCCATGGGGGTTCTCGAAATGGGTGTCGTCCATGCCGAGCTCGGCGGCCTTGTCGTTCATCATCTGGACGAAGGCGTCCTCGGAGCCTGCGACGGCAACGGCCACCTCGTAGGCGGCGTCGTTTGCCGAGTAGACGAGCATGACGTGAAGCAGATCCTCGAACGTGGAGGTGCTTCCCATCTCGTAGCCGGCGACCATCGCGTTCTCGGCAAGCTCGGGCTTCGAGAGGGTGCAGACCTTGTCGAGCGGCGTACCGCTCTCGAGCGCCACGACCGCCGTCATGACTTTGGTGACGGAGGCCATGTTGATTTGGTCGTCCGGGTTCTTCTCGTACAGGACGTTGCCGGTGGAGTCGACGACGATGGCGGCCTGAGCCTCGCTGAGCTGGGGCTCGGAGGCCGCGGCGTGGGCCTGGCAGGGTGCGAGCGCGAGGACGGCAAGGACGGCGTACACAAAAGCGCACACCCGGATGATTGCTCGTGAATTCCTCGTTCTCATGCTAGTTGCAGCGTCCCCTTCTGATGGACTCCTTGACGATCGCGGCGCCTTCCGCCGTGTAGACGATCGCCGTGATGACGGACGTCACGCATCCCGCGTAGACGAACAGCAGACCTACCGGCCCGCCCACGGCATTGAGACCCGGAAGCCATGAGGCCTTGCAGATGCCAAGACCGTCGATGACGGGCAGGCCCAGGAGCAGGTCGCAGAAGCCGAACATGAGGAGTGCCGTCGTGATCTTGCCGATGTAGACCACGTCCACCGGGCGCTCCCGATACCTCCTCACGATGAGGGCACCTAGCGCTAGGTAGCAGTCCCTTGCGATGACGAGGACCGCCACCCAAGCGGGTAGCTCGCCTACGATGACGAGGCCAAGCACGCCCGTGAACAGCAGGAATCGGTCGCAGACGGGATCGAGCAGCTTTCCGAACCAGCTGACGGTCTGCGTGCGTCGGGCAATCTGGCCGTCCGCCCAGTCCGTGCACGCGGCGATCGCGTAGGTGGCGATGGCGAGGGGGCGGCAGATGCCCTGGATGAAGAGCACGAGGAACAGGCAGGTGAGGAGCATGCGCATGACGGTGAAGGCGTTCGCGAGCGTGAGGATCTTGCTCGATGGGTTGTCAGAGCTGCCCACGGGGGCGCTCATGTCGGGCTCGAAACCCTGGCTTACCTTCTTCTCTAGCCAATCCTTGAACGTCAAAGCTGCTCCTTGTTTGCGTGCGGCGGCTTTGCCGATGCAAAGCGCTTAAGGGATGATACCCCATCGCCCGCGTTTCCCGTCGCTTGTGGGGCGCTCCGCAGACGAGTGACAAAACCGTTCGAATGACGGGCGGTGACGGGCCTAGCTGAACTGACTCTCGTAGAGCGAGGCGTAGAAGCCGCCGCGAGCGAGCAGCTCGGCGTGCGTGCCCGTCTCGACGATCTTGCCGTCCCTCATGGCGACGATGACGTCTGCGCCCACGATGGTCGACAGACGGTGCGCCACGATGAAGGACGTGCGCCCCTCCATGAGCCTCTCGAACGCCGCCTGCACCTTGGCCTCGGTGCGGGTGTCGATGTTGCTCGTGGCCTCGTCGAGGATGAGCATCGGGGCGTCTGCGAGCATGGCGCGGGCGATGCAGAGCAGCTGCCTCTGGCCTGCGGAGATGGAGGCCTCCTCGCCGTTGAGCAGCGTGTCGTAGCCGTGCGGGAGCCGCTCGATGAACTCGTCTGCGAACGCCGCGCGCGCGGCCTGCCTCACCTCGGCGTCGGTCGCCTCCGGGCGTCCCAGCCTGAGGTTCTCCCCCACCGTTGCGCTCTTGACCCAGGTCTCCTGGAGCACCATGCCGAAGCTCGCCCTCAGGCTCGCTCTCGTGACGTCGCGGATGTCGTGGCCGTCCACGGTGATGGAGCCGCAGTCCACGTCGTAGAAGCGCATGAGCAGGTTGATCATCGTCGTCTTGCCGCAGCCGGTGGGGCCAACGATGGCCGCGCGCATGCCCGGCCTCACATCGAGCGTGAAGTTGCGGATGAGCGGGCGGTCGGCAGCGTAGGAGAAGCAGACGTCATCGAGTCTCACCGCTCCGCTGACTCGGGAAAGCTCGAGCGCATCGGGCCTGTCGGGCTGCTGCTCCGGCTCGTCAAGCAGCTCGAACAGGCGCGATGCGCAGGCAAAGGAGTTCTGGAGCTCCGTCACCACCTCTGAGATGTCGTTGAAGGGCTTCGTGTACTGGTTGGCGTAGCTGAGAAACGCGGTGAGGCCGCCCACGGTGAGCGAGCCCGAAATGGCCGCCAGGGCGCCAAAGATGCCGACGCCCGCGTAGACGAGCGAGTTCACGAACCTCGTTGTGGGGTTCACGAGCGACGAGTAGAACACGGCCTTGAAGCTTGACTCGCCGAGGCGCGCGTCGACGTCACGGAATCGCTCGCATGCCTCCCTCTGCCCATCGAACGTCTCGATGACTCCCCTGCCGCCCACGAGCTCCTCGACGACGCCCGTGAGCTCGCCGCGTCGCACGGACTGGTCGTGGAAGTAGGCAAATCCTCGCTGCGCGATGAACTTTGCCATAAAGATGGAGACGGGTGTCACGCAGACGACGACGAGCGTCACGCCCGCGTTGAGCCTGAACATGAACGCGAGCGTGAGGACGATGGTGAGCACGCCGCTGAACAGTTGCTGGAACGTCATGGTGAGGCCGTTGGAGAACTGCTCGACGTCCGTCACGACGCGGTTCACGATGTCTCCATGGCGATGCGAGTCGATGTAGGAGATGGGGAGCACCTGAAGCTTCGCGAAGGCCTTCTGGCGCATCTCCCTCACGATCGAGATGGCGATGCGGTTTGTGAGCGCCGTGAGCAGCCATTGCGAGGCGACCGTCGCGAGAACGGCCGCGGCGAGCACCCTGAGGTTTGCGACGAGTGCGGTGATGTCCGCGTCTCCCGCCGACACGACGCAGTCGACGGCGCGCCCCGAGTAGACGGGGACAAGCAGCGTCGAGACGACGACGATGCCGGCGAGCACGAGCGAGCCGATGATCCCCGGGATATGGGTGCCGAGTTGCTTGACGGTCCTTGCGACGGTGCCGCGGGGCACGGACGTGTTGGCTGACTCCCTACTCATGGCCCACCTCCTGACCCTCGAGCTGTGACGCGCAAATCTCCTCGTAGACGCCGCAGGTCCTCCTGAGCTCGTCGTGGGTTCCCTGGCCCACGACGCGGCCGGCATCGAGCACGAGTATGAGGTCCGCATGGCGTATGGCCGAGATGCGCTGCGAGATGACGACCTGGGTGACGCCGGGGAACTCCGAGGCGAGCGCGTGGCGCAGGTGCG
This sequence comes from uncultured Parolsenella sp., assembly GCA_934668375.1. GTDB lineage: Bacteria > Actinomycetota > Coriobacteriia > Coriobacteriales > Atopobiaceae > Parolsenella. Next base: position 189,433 of record CAKUNF010000001.1, read on the forward strand.
CGTCCGTCGCGAGGTCGAGCGCGGAGCTTGCGTCATCGAGCACGAGGATGCGCGGATCTCTCGCGAGCGTCCGCGCGATGGAGATGCGCTGGCGCTGGCCGCCCGAGAGGTTCCTGCCCAGCTGCTCGACCGTGCCAGACAGCCCTTCCTTTGCCTTGACCACGTCTGAGGCTTGGGCGGCGTCGATGGCGTGCTCGAGCTGCTCCTGCGTGGCATCTGCCGCGGCGAGCCTCATGTTGCTCTCGATGGTGCCCGAGAACAGCCTCGGGCGCTGATCGACAAGGCTCACGAGCCTGTGTAGGCTCTCGATCGTGAGCGTGCGGACGTCGCGTCCGCCCACGAGCACGGTGCCGTCCGTGGCGTCGTAGAAGCGCATGAGAAGGCTCGCGAGCGTGGACTTTCCCGAGCCCGTGCCGCCGATGATGCCCACGACCTGCCCTGGCCCGGCGGCAAAGCTCACGTGGGAGAGCGAGGGCGCCGCGCTTCCCGGGTAGCTGAACGTGACGTCCCTGAACTCGATCGAGCCGGGCAGCCCGTCGGCGCCCGTCGTGCCGTCCGCCATGGTTGGCTTGCGGTCGAAGACCTCGTTCACGCGGCGGGCGCACGCCTCGGCCTTCGAGAGGGTGTTCACGAGGTTCGCGAGCTTGAGCAGCTCCACGAGCATCTGGCTCATGTAGTTGACGAGGGCCACGAGCGCGCCTTGCGTGAGCGCGCCCGCCTGGATGCTCACGCCGCCGACGTAGAGCACCACGACGAGCCCCAGGTTCACGGCGGCGTAGGTGAGCGGGTTCATGAGGCCGGAGACGTCGCCCACGCGTACCTGGCGCCGCCAGAGGTCGTCGAGACGCTCGTCGAACTCCTCGCATTCGGCCTTCTCGCGTCCAAAGGCGCGAAGCACGCGGACGCCCTCGAGCTGCTCGGTCGTGGAGAGCAGGACGCCGTCGAGGCCCCGTTGGACCTCTCGATAACCGCGGATGGCCACGCGCATGACGAGCCACACGAGCAGGAACACGAGGGCGGACGCGATGACGAACAGCGCGCCCTCCGCTCCGTCCACGAGGTAGGCGGCGCCGATGGAGCCGAGAATGGCGATGGGGCAGCGAAGGACGAGACGGAAGAACAGGTTCACGCCGTCTTGGACCTGGTTCGTGTCGTTCGTGAGACGCGTGATGAGCGTCGAGGCACCCAGCACGTCGACGTCTGCGCGCGAGAGGGCCATGACGTGCGAGAAGAGGTCGTCTCGCAGTGCCGTGCCAAACCCGGCGCCGAGCTTTGCGGAGAAGTACTGCGCCGCGACCGCGCAGACCCATCCCACGACTCCCATGCCAATGAGCAGGGCCGCGCAGAGCATGACGTGGTGCGTGTCGCCGTTTGCTATGCCCTCGTCGACGACGCTTGCCATGACGAGTGGCACGAGTATCTGGAACGCGGCCTCGAGGCACTTGAACAGGGGCGCAAGCGCGCACTCCTTGCCGTACCCCCTGAGGTATCTGACGAGCTTGAGCATTACGGATGACCTTCCGATGATGCTTTGATAGCAAAAAAGCCTGGGACTTTCGCCCCAGGCTCATCAAATTCTGGTCGGGTGGACTGGATTCGAACCAGCGACCCCTTGACCCCCAGTCAAGTGCGCTACCAAACTGCGCCACCACCCGCTGCCGCTCACTCGCAGCAGAAAAGAGAATAACAGCTACCTGGAATCCATGCAAGGACAAATTTCAATCAATTTGGAATTTGTCCCATACTGCTGCGTTGAGCAGCTACTTTGTAGTGCGAACTCCCTTGACCTTCGTGATCTGCTTGTCGTGGCGACGGTCCTTGCCCCAGAAGCAGCAGGAGACCATGCCGGGCCCCACGTGAGAGCCGATGGTCGGACCAATCGTGGGCCTTGTCACGACGAGCTCCGGGTCGAACTCGTGGAGCTCGGAGGCGATGGCGTAGCCGTCATCGGGGGCGTCCGCGTCTCCAACGCAGCACACGTGGCCATAGGGCTCGAGCTCGCGCGTCTTCTCGAAGAAGTCAACGATCTTGCGAAGGCCCTTCTTGCGTCCGCGCGCCACGCCGCGAATCCCGAGCGTGCCGTCGAGGTTGAAGTGAAGCAGGGCCTTGACGTCGAGCGCGTCGCCAAGGACAGCCACCCCCTTGGGAAGACGTCCGCCGCGATGGAGCGCATCGAGGTTGTCCACCATGAAGATGGTGTGCAGGTTGTAGCGCGCCTCCTCGGCCCAGCTCACGATCTGCTCGGCGTTGAGTCCGGCGTCCCTCTTTCTGCACGCCTCCTGGACGAGCAACGTGAGCGGCGTCGAGGCTACGAGCGTGTCGACGACGTAGATGCGCACCTCCTCGTCCGGGTGCTGCTCGCGCAGGCGCTCGAGTGACATCCGCGCGCCCTCGTAACCGCCCGACAGGCCGCTTGAGATGCAGAACATCACCGTGGGCACGCCGCTCTCGTAGGCCGCCTGGAAGGCCTCGTCGTACTCGAGCTGGGAGGGCTGGGAGGTCATGGGCATGGCACCATGGCGGATGGCGTCGTAGAACTCGTGGGCGCTCCTCGTCTGGAACAGGTCGTCGTCTCCGGAGAGTCCGCCGTCAGGCTTGCCAGCCTCCACGTAGTGAAACGGCAGGATGGTCACGTCGAGCTTTCGCGCCATCTCCGCGGTGAAGTCGCACGTGGAGTCGGCCATGATCTTGCAGATGGAACCCAAGGTTGTCTCCCCTCTCTCCGGTCTTTGCTGGCGGCCGGGTCGTTCGCTAGTGCGTGGTGCCGAGGTTGCCCGTGATGTCCTCGTCGTGGGTCACGATGGCGCCAATGGCGGCCTCGAGGGCCTTGGCCATGGTGGCAAGCGGCATCGTGGGCGTGTCGGCGGGCTTGCCCACGCCCTGCTCGCACGCGTACGGTACGTGGACGAAGCCGCCGCGGACGCCGGGGAACTTGCGGTCGAGCAGGTAGAGCACGTTGTACATGATGGAGTTGCACACGTAGGTGCCTGCCGTGTAGCTCATGTTGGCCGGGATGCCAGCCTCGCGGATGGCGGCCACCATGGCCTTCACGGGCAGCGTGGCAAAGTAGGCTGTCTCGCCATCGGCGCGCAGCGGCTCGTCAAAGGGCTGCTCGCCGTCGTTGTCGGGGATGCGGGCCTCCGCGAGGTTGATGGCGACCTTTTCCACCGTCACGGACGCACGGCCGCCGGCCTGACCCACGCACAGCACGTAGTCGGGCCTCTCGCGCTCGATGGCCTGCTCGACCACCTTTGCGCTCCTCGTGAAGACCGTGGGGATCTCGAGCTTGACAACCTCGGTGCCGCAGATTTGCTCGGGCAGCAGCTTCACGGCCTCGAAGGCGGGGTTGACGGGCTCTCCGCCGAACGGGTCGAACCCAGTGACGAGAATCTTTGACATGGCAGACTCCTTCTCACGTGCGTGCGTACGGGCACGCCTTTAGCAAAGAACAAGCAGGTAGATGATCTGGAACACGATCATGACAAGTGCGGGAAGCACCTGGTTCTTGATGACGCCCATGCGGTCTCTCATCTCGAGCATCGCCACGGGGACGATGTTGAAGTTGGCGGCCATGGGCGTGAGCAGCGTGCCACAGTAGCCACAGGTGAGAGCCACGATGCCCACGAGGTTGGGGTCGGCCCCCAGCGAGAGGACGAACGGCGCGCCGATGCCGACGGTCATGACGGTGATGGCCGCGAACGCGTTGCCCATGACCATCGTGAACAGCATCATTCCCACGCAGAAGACGATGATTCCGATCGTCATGTTGCCCGACGGGATCACGCCGCCCACGATCTGCGCGATGACGTCGCCCATGCCCACGGCCGTGAAGATGGCGCCGAGGCTCGCGAGCAGCATGGGTAGCATGCACAGGGCTCCCATGGACGAGAGCATGCGCTCGGAGTCGTTGAGGAACACGAGGGGCTTGTTCTTGCGCGAGAAGCACGCGAGGATCGCGCAGGCCACCATGACGCCCACGCAGCAGCCCGTCAGTGCGCCGATCTCCTTCACAAGCGCGCCGATGATGGCGAAGACGCCGAGGCAGAGGGCGGGCACGAAGATCTTCATGCCGATGCCACGGTAGTTGGCCTCGACCTCCTCGGCGCTCGGGGCGTCGGCGTCGGAAGCCTTGCCCTTCTGCACCTGCTTGAGGAGGGCCGGGATGACCATGACGATGACGAGGACGCCGTCGATGGCCGCGGGAATCCAGCGGCCGAACGCGATGACCACGCCGAGGGCGCACCAGAACACGAAGGTGCCCACACGGGCGGGGTTGGTCTTGTCGCGCAGGTTGCGAACGCCCGCGTAGATGGACATGAGGCCCATGAGCACGTAGAAGACCTCGAGGAGCTTCGTGCCAAAGGTGATGGTGGGGTCGAGGAAGAACTCCATGGCTAGGCCTCCTTCTTGGCGAACGCGCCCGGATAGTACGCGGCGCGCAGGCGCCTGTCCTTGACGATGTAGTACACGGCGGCGACGCCGACGGCGACGATGGCGACGGGCACCTCGACGAGGGCCATGCGCAGGAGGTCGACCTCGTAGCCGAGCGTGTCCATCGTGGACTGGACGAGAAGCGCGCCCGAGGTGCCCACGAACAGCACCTGGCCGAAGAACCACGCGACGTTCTCCATGCCCGAGGCCATGCCCTTGAGCTCCTCGACGTAGTCGTCGTTGGGCTCGAGGCCTGCGGCCTCGATGGCGCCGATCGTCATCGGCATGATGACGGGGCGCACGAAGCCGGCGACGCCGCCAAAGCTCACGTTGAACGCGGCGAACACGACGCGCATGAGGCCGTACAGGGCGATGATGAGGCCGGGCGTTGCGTTCTTGACCTTGCCGATGAGCTCGGCCGCTGCGGTCTTGAGGCCGTTGCGCTCGAGCGTGCCGGTCACGAGCACGACGATGATGAAGATGGCCATGCTGCGGTTCGAGACGAATGACGTCCCGAGCGTGGAGAGAAAGTCCACGGGCGAGATGCCGCCGATGAGGGCCGTGGCGACCGAGGCCACGGCGATGATGAGAATCGAGTCGAGCTTGAGGGCAAAGCCCACGATCACGATCGCGATGCCCAGAAGTACGAGGTAGTTCATGCTGGTTTGGTTCCCTTTCTGTTCGTTACCCTTCGAGGGTCTCCTCGAGCTCGAGCCACTCGGACTCGAGCCCGTCCAATGACTCCTTGGCGGCGTCCACGTCTGCCTGTGCCCTCTCGAGCGCCACGTAGTCCGTGGGGTCAACCTCCCCCATCGCCCGCTCGAGCTGCTCTATGCGGCCGCGCTGGGTCTCCATCTTGCGCTCGAGGCTCGCGACCTGCTTCTTGAGGCGCCACTCCTCGGAGCTCGAGAGGCCCGAGCCCGCGGCTTGCCCCTGGCCGGTTGCGGGCGCCTGGGCGCGCGCGGCGGATGCCGAGACGGGTGCCTTGGGTGCGGGGCCCTTGCCGGAGACGTTGCCGTCCCCATGGCGGTTGCCGATGAGCCCCAGGTACTCGTCGACGCCGCCGGGCACGTGGCGCAGCCTCCCGTCGATGAGCGCGTACTGGTCGTCCGTCACACGCTCCATGAGGTAGCGGTCGTGCGAGACGAGCAGAAGCGTTCCCGGCCAGGTGTCGAGCAGGTCCTCCATGACGGCGAGCATGTCGGTATCAAGGTCGTTGCCTGGCTCGTCGAGGATGAGCACGTTGGGCTCGTCGAGCAGCACGCACATGAGCGCGAGGCGCCTTGACTGGCCGCCGGAGAGGTCGGCGATAGGCGTGTCGAGCTCGCGCTTGTCGAACCCGAGGCTCTCGAGGAGCTTCGTGGGCGTGTACTCCTTGCCGCCGATGACGTAGCTCTTCTTGTAGGTGCCGAGAAGCTCGCGGACGCGCCAGTCGAGCTTGTCGGCGAGCAGGTCGATGTGCTGGGAGAGGATCCCGAGCCTCACGGACTTGCCGATCTTCACGCGGCCGCTCGTGGGTGCGAGCTTGCCGTCGAGCAGGCGCAGCAGCGTCGTCTTGCCCGCCCCGTTCTCGCCGAGGATGCCGTAGCGGTCTCCGGGACCGATGAGCCAGTCGAGGTGGTCGAGGACCGTCCGGCCGTCATAGGAGACCGTGGCGCCCTTGAGCTCGAAGACCTGCTTGCCGAGCCTGCTCACGGCCAGGCGCTTGAGCTCGAGCGGGTTTCTCATGGGCGGCACGTCTGCCACGAGCGCGCGGGCCGCCTCGATGCGGAACTTCGGCTTGCTCGAGCGCGCCTGGGCCCCGCGTGAGAGCCAGGCGAGCTCCTTGCGCAGGATGTTCTGTCGGCGCTCCTCGCTGGCCTGCGCCATGCGCTCGCGCTCGGCGCGCTGCTGGATGTAGGCGGAGTAGCCGCCCTCGAAGGGCTCGACCACGCGGTCGTGGACCTCCCACATGCTCTCGCACGTCTCGTCCAAAAACCAGCGGTCGTGCGTGATGACGAGCATGGCGCCGCTCCCGCGCTGCCAGCGGTGGCGGAGGTGCCCCGCCAGCCAGGTGATGGCGCCCATGTCGAGGTGGTTCGTGGGCTCGTCGAGAAGCAGCACATCGTAGGTGCCGATGAGCAGCCTCGTGAGGTCAACGCGGCGGCGCTGCCCTCCGGAGAGCGTGCCCACCTTGGCGTTCCAGTCCACGTCGCCGATGAGCTCGGCGATGATGCGGCGCGTCTCGGGGTTCGAGGCCCACTCGTACTCGGGGATGTCGCCCACGACCTCGTGTCCCACGCTCTGCTCGTCATCGAGAGCGTCGGACTGGCCGAGCATGCCCACCGTGATGCCGCCCTTCCAGGTGATGGAGCCGCGGTCGGGCTCGAGCGTGTGCGCGACGAGCTGCAACAGCGTGGATTTGCCGTCGCCGTTCTTGCCCACGATGCCGATGCGGTCACCCTCGTTCACGCCGATGGTGACGTCGTCCAAAACGGGCTTTCCCGGCCATTCGTGGCCGACATGCTCGCATCCTATGAGAATACCCACGTGATTCCTTGCCTTGTCTACTCGTCTCGCTCGTGCGCGAGGCGAGCCATCGTCTCTTTCGTGTCCGCCCCGTCTGCCAGTGCCCGCAGCGCGGAAATCTCCGCCGCGTAGCCGGAAGCCTCGTTGGGCGTCTCCAGGATCATCGGAAGCTTCCTCGTGCGCTCGTCTCGCACGATGGCCGAGAAACACCCCAGGCCGAGATGTCCGAGGCCCAGCCGCTCGTGGCGGTCCTTGTGGGCACCCACGGGGTTCTTGGAGTCGTTGAGGTGAAGCGCCTTGAGCCGGGGAAGGCCAATGACCTGGTCGAACTGGGCCAGCACCTCGTCGAGGCTTGCGGAGACGTCGTAGCCAGCGTCGCTCACGTGGCACGTGTCGAGGCATACGCCGAGGAGCTCGTCGTGGTCGACGAGCTCGATGATTCGTGCGAGCTCCTCGAACGAGCGCCCCACCTCGGTGCCCTTGCCTGCCATGGTCTCGAGCAGCACGCAGGTGGACTGGCCGGGCTCGAGCGCCTCGTTGAGCCCCTCCGCGATGAGCCTGATGCCCTCATCGGCTCCCTGGCCCACGTGAGAACCGGGGTGGAAGTTGTAGTAGTTGCCGGGCACGAGCTCCATGGTCTCAAGGTCCTCGGCCATGGCCCTGCGCGCGAACTGGCGGACGTCCGGCTTTGCCGAGCAGAGGTTGAGCGTGTAGGGGGCGTGCGCTACCAGGCGGCCAAAGCCGTGCTCGGCCATGAGCTCGCGAAGCCTGGCGACGTCGGCAGGGTCAGCCGCCTTGGCGGCGCCTCCCCGGGGGTTTCTCGTGAAGTAGGCAAACGTCGTGGCCCCAAGCGCCAGAGCCCGCTTGCCCATGGCCTCGAACCCGCCTGAGCTGGAGATGTGACATCCGATGGCTAGCACGTGGCGTCCGTCCTCGGCATGAGCAGCGTCTGGTCCGCCGCGGCCACGTCCAGGCCGGCCTCGCCGGGCTCGAGCATGTCGTGCAGGCGGTCGATGATGGCCTCGGCGACCTGCTCCTTGGGCATGCAGTCGAGCTCGAGCTCGTCATGCGGGCCCACGAGCGTCACGCGGTTGGTGTCGGAGCCAAACGTGGAGTCCTCGCGCGAGACGTCGTTTGCCACGATGAGGTCGCAGCCCTTGCTCGCCAGCTTCTTGCGCGCGTTCTCGAGCACGTTGTCCGTCTCGGCGGCGAAGCCGATGACGATGCGGTCGCCGCGGCTCTCCGAGAGCGTGGCGAGGATGTCGGGATTCTCGGCAAGCGTGATGTTCTCGAGCGGCTCGGCTGCCTTCTTGAGCTTGTGGTCGGCCGCCTGCTCGGGTCGGTAGTCGGAGACGGCGGCGGCGAGTATCGCGGCGTCGGCCGTGGCGAACGCGTCCTGTGTGGCCTCGAGCATCTGCGCGGCCGTGGTCACGTGGATGACGCCGACGCCGGCGGGCTCGGGCAGCGAGACGGGACCGGAGACGAGCGTGACGTGCGCGCCGTGGGCCGCGGCTGCCGCGGCGATGGCGTAGCCCATCTTGCCCGAGGAGGCGTTGGAGAGGTAGCGCACGGGGTCAACCGGCTCGTGCGTGGGTCCGGCCGTTATGACGACGCGGCGCCCGGCGAGGTCTCCGCGGGCGCGGAGGCGGTAGAGCGTGGCCGAGACGATCTGCTCCACGGACGCGAGCTTGCCGGCGCCGGTCTCCCCACAGGCTAGCCTGCCGCTCTCGGGGCCCACGATGAGGTAGTTGCGGCTCTTGAGGGTCTCCACGTTGGCGACCGTGGCGAGGTTCTGCCACATGTGGACGTTCATGGCGGGCGCCACGACGACCGGGCACGGGCACGCGAGCAGCGTGGTGCTCACGGCGTCGTCTGCGATGCCGTGAGCCATCTTTGCGATGACGTTTGCGGTGGCGGGGCATACGAGCGCGAGGTCTGCCCACTCGGCGAGCTCGATGTGCGGGATCGGCGAGGTTTCGTCGTCAAAGAGGTCGAGCGTGACGTGGTGGCCCGAGAGCGCCTCGAACGTCTTGGGCCCCACGAGCTCGCACGCGTGCGATGTCATGGCCACGCGGACCTCACAGCCCTGCTTCTGCAGTCCGCGAAGAACCTCGCAGGCCTTGTACGCGGCAATGCCGCCGGTCACGAACAGCGCGACGCGAGCGGCGTGACCGTCAACGAGCGTCTCTGCCATGCGCCTTACGCCTCCTCATTCGAAACGACGAGGATTCGCTTGCAGTAGGGGCACGTCGTGACCTCGGAGCCGCTGCGACGGATGTCGGTGAACGAGCTGGGCTGCAGGGCCACACGGCATGCGGAGGGGCGGTTGCCCACGAGCGTCTCAACGGCAACGCCGCCAAAGCGCTTGCGCGCGGCCTCGTAGCTCGCAACGAGCGAGCCCGGAAGGCTCGCCACGATGCGCTCGCGCTCGGCGGCAAGCGACTTCACCTGCGCAGTGATCTCATCCATGGCCTGCTTGAACGAAGCCAGCTGGGCGGCCTCCTCGCGCTCGAGCTTGTCGGCGAGGGCGCGGGCGTTCTTCTCGGCGCGCTCGACGGTCTCGAGCCTGGGAAGGAGGTGCTCGGTGTCGTAGTCGCACTTCTCGAGCTTCTTGGCGAGCGTGGCCAGGTTGAACTCCATGTCCTGCGCGGAGCGGAAGTCCTGGTCATAGGAGCCGCTCTGAATCTCGGTGACCTTCTCGGAGAAGAACTTCTTGGAATCCTCGAGGTCTGCGAGCTCGATCTCCAGGTCCTTGCGCTGGCCCACGATCTTGGTGAGCTCGCCGGCGACCTTCTTGGCAGCTGCCCTTGCGGCGGCCACCTTCTGACGCTGCGGCAGGGCCTCGGCGTTCTTCTTGGCCCTCATGAGCTCTAGGTCGATTTCCTGCAGTCTCAGCAGTGCGGATGCCTCAGACATGTGATCACTCCTTCGTGACGTGCGCGTGCCAGCGCAGGCCCTCGTCCAAGATGTGTATGCGCGTATCAGGACAGGCGTCTCGAACCACCCGGGCAAGAAGGCCCGCGTAGGGCAGCTCCGACGCGTCGTGCCCTACGAGTATAACGGCAACGCCGCATTCGGTAAGCTCCAACGCCCGGTGATATCCCGCCTCCCCAGCAATCACGCAATCTGCGCCGCGCTCCCGCGCGACCGTGCCCAGCGATCCGAGGGAGCCCGAGCAGAACGCCACTCGGCTGACGCTGCGACCCTCGTCTCCCCAGACGGTCGGCGCGGAGCCGAACGCATGCCGGGCGCGGGAGGCAAGGTCGCCGAGCGTCAGCTCGTTGGCCTCGAGCAGGGCGCCGTAGCCGTCTGGCTCGACAAGCCTGCCGATCCTCTTGAGGCCCAGCAGCTCGGCTGCGAGATCAAGCGCCTCCTCCGACCTGTCGAGGTTCGTGTGCATGGCAACGAGAGAGACGCCGAGGCGGGCTGCCTCAAAGACGGCCGCACCTCCCTGGGAGCTTGTGGAGGCCTGCGGCGTGAGAACGGCGGGCGGCTCGAGGAAGACCGGGTGGTGCGTGACGAGGACGTTGGCCCCCAGATCCGCGGCGGCCCGGACGTTGGTGGGCGTCGGGTCTAGCGCGCAGGCCACGGTCCCCACCTGGGCCAGGGGGTCTCCCACGGAAAGGCCGGGCCTGTCCCACTGCTCGGCATGCTCCCTTGGGAAGCGGGCGAACAGAGCGTCCTGCAGTTCTTCTACGAGCATTAACGTCCCTCTCATGCGAAGCGGCGGGCCAGACGTCTTGTCTGCGCCCGCCGCGTGGTGTGGCGTAGGTCTAGCGACCTGAGACGATCGCGATCAGGCAATCGCAGAACGCGTCGAGCTCGTCTGGCGTGACGCGCTCGTCGAAGCTCACGCGCAGCGACCCCAGCGCCTCGTTGCGTGCAATCCCCATGGCAGAGAGCACGTGGCTCGGGTCGAGCGAGCCCGACGAGCAGGCCGAGCCCGCCGAGACCTCGAAGCCCGCGTCATCAAGTTTGAGCACGAGCGACTCGGAGTCCATGCTCGGTACCATGACGCTCACCATGCCGGGCAGTCGCGTCTGGTCGACGTGGGCCACCGTGGTTGGGATGATGCCGGTGCCGGGGGCGCAGATGCGCTCGTAGACGTGGTTGGCAAGCGCCTCGACCCGTGGCCTCACGGAGGGCAGCTCGCGGCAGACCTGCTCGGCCGCCGCCGCGAAGGCGACGGCCCCGGCAACGTCTTGCGTGCCGGGCCTTCTGCCCATCTCCTGTCCCCCGCCAAGGGACTGGGCCTCGAAGGGGCAGCGGGTGCGCACGGCCAGGGCACCCACGCCAAGCGGGCCGCCGATCTTGTGGGCGGCCACCGAGATGGCGTCGGCGCGCGCGCAGTCGAGGTCGATGCGGCCGAACGCCTGGACGGCATCCACGTGCGCGAGGGCGCCCGCGGCATGAGCCGCCTTGATGATGGCCTCGGTGGGCTGAATGACGCCCGTCTCGTTGTTCGCAGCCATGACGCTCACGAGGGCCGTGGACTCGTCCGCGAGCCTGGCCACCTCATCTGCGCTCACAACGCCGTCTCGCGCGGGCTTGGCCAGCGCGACCTCGAAGCCCCTGGAGCGCAGGATGGACGCGACGTCGAGAACGGAGTCGTGCTCGATGGCCGAGAGCACGACGCGCGTTCGCTTGTTTGAGCTCTTGCGGCGCGCGCCCTCGGCCATGCCAAGAACGGCAAGGTTGTTCGACTCGGTGCCGCCGCTCGTGAGAACGATCTCGTTGGGGCGAAAGCCGCAGCCGATGCAGCGTGCCAACGTCCGGTGTGCTGCCTCGAGATCGCGTGCCGCCGTGCGCCCGAGCGTGTGGAGCGAGTTGGCGTTTGCCACGGAATGGGGCTTCTCGTGATAGTCGACCCAGGCGTTCAGCGCACAGGGACGCAGCGGCGCCGAGGCTGCGTAGTCGAGGTAGACGTAGCTCTTCTCGGCCATCTACCTACGCCCTCTTAGCGATGCCGGCGCGACCGGCCTCGCGAATCTCGGAGATGGCGGCGGCGCGGTCGGCCTTGCCATACACGGCGCTGCCGGCGACGAGCATCGTGGCGCCGGCCTCGACGAGCTCGGCTGCGTTGGCAGCGGAGCAGCCGCCGTCGACCTCGATGATGGGGCTCACGCCGTGCTCCTTGGCGAGGGCGCGCACCTGGGCGACCTTGCGCAGGGAGTTCGGGATGAACTTCTGGCCGCCAAAGCCGGGGTTCACCGACATGACGAGCACGAGGTCGAGGTCGTCGATGATGGCCTCGAGCGAGCTCACCGGCGTGGCGGGGTTGATGACGATGCCGGCCTTGGCGCCCGCCTCGTGAATGGCCGAGACGATGCGGTGCGCATGCGTGGCGGCCTCGATGTGGAAGCTCACGATGTCGGCGCCGGCCTTCGCGTACTCGACGGCCATCTCGTCGGGGTTGGAGATCATGAGGTGGACGTCGGCCGGAACGGTCGTGTTGGCCTTTACGGCCTTGACGACGTTCACGCCGAACGTGAGGTTGGGCACGAAGTGGCCGTCCATGACGTCGACGTGCACGTAGTCTGCCGTGGAGATGGCATCGAGGTCGGCGGCGAGGTTGGCGATGTCCGCCGAGAGGATGGACGGGGCGATCATGACGTCTTCGAGCATGGTGTGCCTTTCTGTCTGGCTTTTGCTGATTGATGGCTTATATGTCGGCCGGGCCCTCGCCCATGCCGTAGAACTCGATGTTTGGGGCTCGCCCGCTGAGGGACGAGATGACCTCCTCGATGGAGACGCCCCCGTGGATGAGACTCCAGACGCCCTCGACGAGCGGCACCTCGACCCCCTTGGCGCGCGCGAGCTCGCGCACGCTCGTGGCGGCGCGCGCCCCCTCCACGACCATGTGCGTCTCGCGCTCGAACTGCTCGAGCGCGGTGCCGCGCACGAAGGCCTCGCCAAAGCGACGGTTGCGCGAGTGTTCGGAGGTGCAGGTGGCCACGAGGTCTCCCATGCCGGCAAGGCCCATGCAGGTCATGGGCTGGCCTCCCGTTGCGGCAACGACGCGTCCGATCTCCGCGATGCCCCGCGTCATGACGGCCGCGAGCGTGTTGTCGCCAAGCCCGAGGCCCGCACATACCCCGCAGGCAATCGCGATCACGTTCTTCACGGCGCCGCAGGTCTCCACGCCGCGGATGTCGTCGGAGACGTAGACGCGGAAGGCCGGCGTTGCAACGAGCGTGCGGGCGCGCTCGGCGAGCGCCTTGTCTGGCGAGGCGAGCACGGCGCAGGAGAACATGCCACGGCTGACCTCCTCGGCGTGGTTGGGGCCACTGAGGGCAAGCACGCGGCTCTCGCCGCCAAGCTCGCTTGCCACGACCTCGCTCATGAGCAGGCCGCTTCCCGCCTCGATGCCCTTCGTGAGCACGATGACGGGAACGTCGGCTCCCACGAGACCCGCGAGCTCGTGGCTCACGGAGCGCAGGTGGGTCGAGGGCGTGCCGAGAATGACGGCCTCGGCATCGGTGGCCGCGCGCGAAAGCTCGGACGTGGCCACGACGTTTGCTGGCAGCTCGACGTCGGGGAGATAGCGGGGATTGTGGTGCGTCTTGTTGATGGCCTCGGCGCTTCCCCCTCCGTGGCTCCATAGCGAGACCTCGTCGGCATTGCTTGCCACGAGCGCGCTCACGGCCGTGCCCCAGGAGCCGGCCCCTATGACAGATACGCGCGTCACTTGGCGCCGCCCACGGTGGCGTCGTCGGGGGTGGGCGCCTCCCCCTTCTTGTGGAACGAGAAGGGCTTCTCCTGGCCGTGGACGAGCTTCTTGATGTTGGTGCGGTGCGCCCACACCACGACGAGGCCGGCCGCCTCCACGATGAGGTCCTGCCCCAGGTTGGGGCCATAGAAGAGCGCCAGCACGAGACCCACGATGCCGGCCACCGTCACCGAACCGGCGGAGACGCGCTTGGTGGCATAGGCGATGACGAAGAAGATGCCGAGCTCGATGAGGCCCACCGGCCAGGCGAATCCCAGCAGCGACCCCACGCCCACGGCTATGCCCTTGCCGCCATGGAAGCCCAGGAACGGTGAGAAGATGTGGCCGCAGACCGCCGCGAGCATGACGAGCCCCACGAGCCCGGCCGCGGGAGACAGCGGGTCGACCGGGGCGCCTCCGGTTACGCACAGGGGGAACACGACGCCTGCCAGACCCGTGGCGAGCGCACCCTTGCCGGCATCGAACAGAAGCGTGAGAGCTGCGGCTCCCTTACCGATCTCTCGCGCCACGTTTGTGGTGCCGATGTTGCCCGAGCCAACATGCTGGATGTCGACGCCCTTGGCACGGGCGATGATCTTGCCAAACGGGATGCCGCAGACGAGAAACGTCGCGGCAAGGTAGGCGACGAGCGCAACTAGGTTGATGTTCATGCAGAGAATGCCCTCCGGTACCTGGCCGTCCCTAGGCCTGCTGCTTCTTGCGGAAGCGCAGGCGGACGGGCGTCCCCTCGAGGTTGAAGTTCTCGCGCAGGCGGTTCTCGAGGAAGCGCTTGAAGTTGTCGTCGATGAGCTCGGGGAAGTTGCAGAAGAACGTCAGGGCCGGCGGACAGTTGCCCGTCTGGTTGGCGTACTGGATGCGCAGGCGCTTGGCGCCCTTCGTGACCGTGTGACCGCTCTCGCGCATAGAGGCGAGCAGGTTGTTGAGGGCGTTCGTGGGGATCTTGCCCGCGTGAGCCGCGCCCACGCGGTCGACGACGGCCCAGACCTTGTCCAGAGAGCGGCCCGTGAGGGCGGACACCCGCATGACTGGCGCCCAGGGAGCAAACGTCATACGGCGCGCGACGCTCATCATGACGTCCTCGCGCTGCTCGTCGGTCTTCACGAGGTCCCACTTGTTGAGCAGGATGACGAGCGCGCAGCCGCGCTCGATGGCGAGGCCAGCGACCTTCTGGTCCTGCTCGGTGACGCCCTCGGAGGCGTCGACCACGAGCAGGCAGACGTCCGCCTCGTCGATGGCGCGCAGGCCGCGGACGAGGCTGTAGTACTCGACGTCCTCGTGGACAAGGTTGCGCTTGCGCATGCCGGCCGTGTCGACGAGGCGGTAGCGCTTGCCGTCCCTCTCGACAACGACGTCAAGGGCGTCTCGCGTGGTGCCGGCGACGTCGCTCACGATCGAGCGGTTCTTGCCGGCGAATCGGTTGGTGATGGACGACTTGCCCACGTTCGGGCGCCCGATGATGGCGACGCGCAGGGCGTCCTCGGGATACTCGGGTTCCTCGGGCTGCTCGGGCAGGGCGGCGACGACCTCGTCGAGCAGGTCTCCCGTTCCGTGGCCATGTGCCGCGGAGATGGGCCTGGGCTCGCCGAGGCCTAGGGAGTAGAAGTCCCAGAGGGTCTTCTCGTCAGAGGGGTTGTCGAGCTTGTTCGCCACGAGAAAGACCGGCTTGCCTGCGCGGCGCAGGATGCGGGCGACCGTCTCGTCCTCGTCCGTGACGCCGGTGGTGGCGTCAACGACGAACACGATGACGTCGGCCTCGACGCAGGCGGCCTCGGCCTGCTCGCGGATGCGCCCGGAGAAGGCGTCGTCCGAGCGGCCCGTCTCGATGCCGCCAGTGTCTACGAGCGTGAAGTCCACGCCGTTCCAGTCCGCATCGTGGTAGCTGCGATCTCGCGTGACTCCGCGGCTCTCGTGGACGATGGCTTCCTTCTTCTGTGCTATGCGGTTCACCAGGGTCGACTTGCCCACGTTTGGGCGTCCGACGATGGCGACGATGGGCTTGGACATACATGCTCCTTGCTCGGTTGTACCTAAACGCAGAATCTTAGCATGCGCGTTGCAATTGTTTGGGGGCGGCGCGTGCTAAGACCGGGAAGCACAGAGGCTCTCTATGCGTCCGACGAGCTCGTCTATCTGTGCGGTGGGCGTGCTGGCTCCCGCGGTGACGCCTATCCTGGAGGCGCCGGAGAACCAGCTCTCCTCGAGCTCGTCGCACGTCTCGATGTGGTGGGTCTTTGCGCAGCACGCCTGGCAGATCGTGGCGAGGCGCGTCGTGTTTGCCGAGTTTCGGCCGCCTATCACCACCATGACGTCCGAGTCCGAGGCGAGCTCGCGCGCCGCCTGCTGGCGCTCGCTCGTGGCCGCGCAGATGGTGTTCACCACGCAGACCTCCGAGGCACGCGCCGTGAGCTCGCTCACGACCGCGTCGAGCGTGGTCTTTGCCTGGGTGGTCTGGACGACCACCCCTACGCGCTTGGCGAGCTCAAGGCTCTCGAGCTCGCTCACGCCGGCGACCGCCACGGCACCGGGGGCGTGGCCGAGAATCGCCTCCACCTCGGGGTGCCCTGCCTCGCCCACGACGATCACCTGGTAGCCCCGCTCCTGCAGCCGCTCGGCTGCGTGGTGGACGCGCTTGACGTAGGGGCACGTGGCGTCCACCACGGTAAGGCCGCGCTCGCGCGCGCAGGCCTCCACCTGGGGCACGACGCCATGGGTGCGCAGCACGAGCGTGGACCCCGCGCGCTCGGGAACGTCCTCGACAACGGTGACACCCTCCCGAGCCAGCCCCTCGACGACCTGCGGGTTGTGGATGAGCGGCCCCAGCGTGTGGACGGGCCCGGAAGCCTTGCGGGCGACCTTCTGCACAAGGTCGAGCGCGCGCTGGACGCCGTAGCAGGCGCCCGCGTGGTCGGCGACGGTGATCGTTGGCATCTGTCGTAAACCTCCTATGGGGGTGCGTCTGAAAGCAGTCCTACCAAAGCCCCGGGTTCTCGGCACGCAGCCCGTCTCTCAGGGCGTAGACGCGCTCCATGGCAACACGCTCCATCTCGGCGAGCTTCTCCTTGCGAGACGTCCCCGCAAGCTCGTCAAACGAGATGGCCTTGCCACAGCGCACGCGCGGCTTGCGGCGACGCGTGGGGCGGGTCTTGTAGGGGTCTGCTGCTCCCACGACGGCCGTAGGCGTGACGTCGCTCTTCCCCATCTGCGCGATCATGGCAAATCCGCCGTGGATCTCTATGGGCTGCTCGTCGTTTTTGATGCGGGTGCCCTCGGGGTAGATGAGGACGCACTCGCCGCGGCCGAGGGCGTCGCGCGCGGCCTTGAGGGCCTTGAGGTCTGCCGAGCCCCTGTCCACCGGAATGCCGCCCATGCGTCGGAACAGCCACTTGGCGGGTCCGATCTTCTCGAACTCGGCCTTGTAGATGGGGCGCACGCGCACGTGGCGGCGCCACAGTCCCACGATGAACACGACGGGCTCCACCATCGACGTGTGGTTCATGACGATGACCGAGCCGCGCTTGCCCGCGTGCTCGACGAGCTCATCGAGCCCCTCGAACTTCGTGGGCCACACGATGCTCGAGAAGATCCACAGAACGACAGCCACGAAGTTGTAGACGAAGCGGGTGGGCAGCGGGTAGTCGTCGATTCCGTTGCGGACGAAGTCAAAGCCGCGTCCATCGCGCTCCTTGCGCGCCTTGTCCCCTGCGCTCCTCGGCTGCTTCTTCTCCGTCATGCGCGCGCCTTGGCGATGAGCTCGCTGATGGCGTCGCAGACCTCGTCGACCGTGAGGTCGGTGGAGTCGATGCGGACGGCGTCTTCCGCGGGCTTGAGCGGAGCGGTCTTGCGGGTGGAGTCGGCCTTGTCGCGGGCGATGAGCTCGGCTTCGATCTTTGCCTGCTCCTCGGCGTTGGCTTGGGCGTTGACGTCCTTTGCGGTGTCGCCGCCATGGCGCTGGACGGCGCGGCGACGGGCGCGCGCCGCGGGGTCTGCGGAGAGGAACACCTTGACCTCGGCCGCGGGGAACACGACGGTTCCGATGTCGCGGCCCTCTGCGACGACGTCCGCGCACTCGGCGGCCTTGCGCTGGAGCGCCACCATGGCCTCGCGCACGGCAGGCACGGCCGCCACGGCGGAGACGTTCGCGTCCACCTCGGGCGTGCGGATGGCGGCCGTGCGATCCAGGCCGTCGACGGTGACGGTGGGGCCTGTCTCGCCGTTGTCCAGGACGATGTCGAGAGCCCGCGCGAGAGCGGCGACCGCATTGGCGTCTGCGACGTCGACGCCACGCGTGAGGGCGGCGTCAGTCACGGCGCGATACATCGCCCCGGTGTCGAGGTACGTGAGCCCCTCTCGGGCGGCCATGGCCCTGGCGACGGTTGACTTGCCGGACCCGGCGGGTCCGTCGATGGCGACGATCATGTGCGCTTCCTTTCCGTGAGACCGCATCCTGCGGCGTTAGTTTCTCGAGAGGTCATCCGTGGGCTCCGAGAAGGCGGAGCTCACGGAGTCGTGCGGGACAAAGTTGGCATCTGCCCTGCGGTGGAGCTCCTCGGGCGTAAGGCCGGCGGTCTGCAACGCGAGCCTCGTACCGTTCGAGACGAACACCTGCGAGGACACGTTGGGGACAACTCGGTCCCAGAACAGCTCGACAGGCTCGTGGTAGACGGCGGCGAAGACGGCGCGAGAGAAGCCTCCGTGCGTGATGCAGGCGGTTTTTCCGGGAAGCGTGGCCACGTAGTCCACGAAGCCGCCGGCGCGCTCGATGAGGCGCTCGAACGTCTCGGCGCCATCCGGCGCCACCGAGCGGCCGTCGACGATGTCCCAGGGAAACGAGTAGCCCTGCCGCTCCAGCTCGGCCTTCGCGATGCCCTCGAGCGGGCCAAAGTCGAGCTCGATGAGCCTCTCGTCCACGATGACGTCCTGGCCCAGGGCCTCGGCCGCCTCGTCCGCGATGGCGCGACAGCGCTTGAGCGGCGAGCACAGGATGCGATCTGGCCTCCACGCGGCAACGGCAGCGGCGGCACGACGCGCCTGCGAGACGCCCGCCTCGGAGAGCCCCACGTCGATGTGGCCGGACAGCAGGCCCGTGTCGTTGAACACCGTCCTGGGGTGGCGCATGAAAAGCACGCGGCCAAACTCCGCCATAAGCTACCTCTCCCCTCTCGTGGCGCCCAGCAGCGCCCGTCTCTCGCTCTCTGTGAGCATACGCCACCGTCCGGGTCTCACGCCGCTGAGCACAAGCGGGCCGAACGTGTCCCTGTGGAGGGCGATGACCTCGTGCCCCACGGCAGAGAGCATGCGCTTGACTTGGTGCTTTCGCCCCTCGTGGATCGTGAGTCCCACGATGGACGCGCCGGCGCGCCCGCCTCTCGCCACATCGCACGCGCGCGGGTCATCAGTGCTGATGAGCTCGACTTTTGCCGGAGCGCACGGACCATCGTCAAGCGTGATGCCGTGCTCGAGCGTCCGTATCTCGTCAAGGCTCAACGTGCCCTCGACGAGCGCCACGTAGTGCTTGTCCTTCTCGAACGAGGGGTGCAGGAGCCTCTGAGCCGCCTCGCCGTCCGTCGTGAACAGCAGAAGGCCCGTCGTGTCGCGGTCGAGCCTGCCCACGGGAAAGAGGCCGGGGTATTTGGCCGTGGGTACGAGCTCGGCCACGCAAGGGCGGCCGCCGGGGTCCCTCATCGTGGTGACGTAGCCGGCGGGCTTGTTGAGCATGAGGTAGACGGAACCGTCCGCGAGGCGCACCTCGCGGCCGTCCACCGTGACGGTGTCCACGCGGGGGTCTACCTTGCTGCCAAGCTCGGTCACGACGACGCCGTTGACGCGCACGCGCCCGGCCGTCATGAGGTTCTCCGAGCCGCGCCTGCTGGCCACGCCGGCGCGCGCGAGGAACTTCTGCACGCGCATGGGGACGATGCGCTCCTGGCTCTCTGTGTCGCCGCTACTCATCGGTGGTCCCGGACGTCTCGGTGGTGTCATCGAGCAGCTCGCGCTCCTCGTCCACGTCTGCCGCGGCCTCCTCGAGCGTGGACTCGATGGAGCGGCCCGAGAGACGCTCGCGGATGAACTCGCGGGATTGCTCGTCTGGGGCAAACTGCTCGAGGTCGGGCAGCTCGCGCAGGCTCTTGAGGCCAAAGCGCTCGAGAAATGCCTGCGTGGTGGCATAGCGGATGGCCTGGGCGCGCTGCGGGTCTCTGCCGGCCTCGCGCACGAGCCCCTTGTCAACGAGAGAGGAGATGACGCCGTCCGAGTTGACGCCGCGGATTGCCTTGACGCCCTCTCTCGTCACGGGCTGGTGGTAGGCGATGACGGCGAGGGTCTCCAGGGCCGCCTGGGAGAGGCGCCGCGTGTCCCAGCTCATGACGAGCGCCTCCACCTGGTCATGGAAGGCCGGGTGAGTGAACATTCGCCATCCCCCCGCCACCTCGCGAAGTTGGAATCCGCGGTTGGCGTCAGAGTACTCGGCGGCGAGGTCTGCGAGCGCCGAGGAGGCCTCGCCCGGGGCCACGCCGAGGATGCCGGCGAGGTCCGTGGCGCTCACCGGGTCCGAGGAGGCAAGCAGCATGGCCTCGAGCGCCCCCTTGATGGATGCGGCGTCGAGCTTGTCGAGCTCCTGCATCAGTACTCTCCTTCCAGCTCGGCCAGCGCCGTGGCGTCCACCTCGTAGGCGGGTGCCCCCTCCACGCGGTCGATCTCGATCGTCTCGAAGTTCTCGTGCTGCGTGAGCCTCACGCTTCCGAGCTTGTAGAGCTGAAGTATCGCCAGAAACGTCACGACGACCTGTTCGGGCGTAGAGTCTCCGTCGAGCAGCTCGTCAAACGTCATGTGAGGCCTGGACATCGTCACGCGGTCCACGGAGGCCACGGTGAGCGCCACGGGCAGGCGCTTGGGTGCGATGTGCTCGGCCTCGAGCAGGAAGCCCTCGCGCCTGCTGTCGAGGTCCGCGCAGATGACGGCAAGCCCTCGCAGCGTGATGCCCTCGAGGTAGTCGGGCATCGTGCCCAGGAACTCCGGGTCTGGCCCTGCGGTCCTTGGGTGCATCCGTGCCTGGGCCTCCATGCGGCTGCCCAGGGCTGCGGCGGCGTTCCTGAACTGCTTGTAGGCGATGAGCCTGGCGATGAGCACCTCGCGCGCCTCGTCTGCGGAGAGGTCCGCGAGCTCGTCTTCCTCGTCCTGGTCGTCATGGCGCACGGGCTCGTCGTCTGGCACGAGTGAGGCCGCCTTGATGTCGAGCAGGGTGGAGGCCACGAGCACGAAGTCGCTCGCGACGTCCAGGTCGAGTTCGCCCATGCGCTCGACCTCGGCGAGGTACTGGTCCGCGACTTCGGAGATGGAGATGGCGCCGATGTCGACGCGCTGGCGGCTCACGAGCTGCAGCAGCAGGTCGAACGGCCCCGAGTATGCCTGCGTCTGTACGCGGTAGCTCACACGATCACATCCCCAGGAGCAGGTCGTAGAGGTTGCCCGCAAAGAAGTCGAGGTAGGCGCCGAGCGGGTCGAGGCCCAGGCGCGGAAGCAGGTAGAGCACGGCGATGAGGATGGGCATGGCGTAGTGCTGCACTTGGTAGTAGCGCTGGAGCGCCTCGCCCTCGAGGAAGTAGCAGACAACCTTGGAGCCGTCGAGCGGCGGCAGCGGGATGAGGTTGAAGAACGCAAGCATGAGGTTCACCCACACGTAGGTGGACAGTGCCGTGAGCAGCCACTGCATGCCCGACATGCCCAGGAGCATCGGCCCGGCAAAGTAGAGCTCGTTGTTGGCCTCGACGAGCGCCCAGGCGCCGTTGAAGCACAGTGCGCAAACGACGGCCTGCAGCAGGTTCGACGCCGGGCCTGCAAGTGCCACGAGTACCTCGTCACGCTTGCGGTGCTTGAGCCGGTAGGGGTTGTAGGGCACGGGCTTTGCATAGGAGAACACGAACCCACCCGCGACGGCCATGATGAGCGGCAGCACCACCGAGCCAAACGGGTCGAGGTGTTTGGCGGGGTTCAGCGTGAGCCTGCCTGCCTCCCTGGCCGTGTCGTCCCCGCACAGGTGTGCCACGTAGCCGTGGGCCACCTCGTGGACGATGGCGGCAACGAGCAGCAGTGCCACGGTGAGCACGATGCGAGCGATGTTGTCGAGCGAGTACACGTCGCCTCCCGGCAGGTCAGAGCCCCCGCGTTGTGCGAGAGGCGCGTCCAACTACCCAGTCTAGGAGAAGCAGGGCCACCGCGCAGAGCAGAAAGTCTCCCCTCACGACGCACCCCGCGTTCGTGCCTATGACGAGAAGACCCCTGAGGGAGCTGGGCTCAACGGCCTGGATGGCCAGCGTGAGGTCGATCTGGGCGGCACGTAGCTCGGGGATGGGTACAAGCAAAAACGCCGCCGAGGCAACGAGCAGAGCGGCGCCCGCGCGCAGGCAAATGCCAAGGACACGCAGGGCGGTGCCGGGGCCGCTAGGCATTCTGCTTGGCCTCCTCGAGCTTCTCGGACAGCTCGAGCCACTCCTCCTCGAGGGCCGGGATTTTCTTCTTGAGCGCGTTGTACTCCGCGAGCGCCGCATCGAACTTCTTGGCATCCGCGTAGAGCTCCTCGGAGGCCATGAGCTCCATGAGCTCGTCATAGCGCTTGCGTGCCGGCTCCAGGGCGTCCTCGACTTCCTTAAGGCGCTTCTTTGTGGAGCGCAGCGCCTTGTTGAGGGCGTTTCTCGCCTCGGCCTCGGCGCGGCGCTGCTCCTTGGTCTTGACGTTGCGGCCGGCGGGCTCGGGCGCGGCGGCGGGCTTTGCCCCCTGCCCCTTCGAGGACTGGGAGACGTCGGCGCCCTGCTGCTCCTGGGCGGCCGCCTCGAGCTCGGCGCGCTTGTAGAGGTAGTAGTCGTAGTCGCCGTCGTAGATGGTCACGCGGCCGCCGCGAACGTCCACGACCTTGTTTGCCACCGCGCGCACGAGGTGCTCGTCGTGGCTGATGAGCATGATGGTTCCCTTGAAGTCCACGAGGGCGCGCTCGAGCACGTCGACGGAGTCGATGTCGAGGTGGTTCGTGGGCTCGTCCAGGCACAGCAGCGGATCTGGGGCCACGAGCATCTTCGCAAGTGCGAGACGCGCGCGCTCGCCTCCGGAGAGCACGCCCACGTGCTTGTCCACGTCGTCTCCGGAGAAGAGGAAGGCGCCGAGCAGACGGCGCTCCTCGGAGCTCGTCCAGCCGGGGGCCGCCTTGTCCATCTCGCCCATGACCGTGTTTGACTCGTTGAGGGTCTCGAGCTGGTGCTGCGCGTAGTAGGCGCTCGTGACGTTCTGGCCAAGCTCGACGGTGCCTGCGTCTGGCTTCTCGAAGCCGAGAGCGAGCTTCATGAGCGTGGACTTGCCGGCGCCGTTGGGGCCCACGAGGGCCACGTGGTCGCCGCGGTAGAACGTGGCGTTGGCATCTGCGTAGACGAGGTTGTCGCCGAACGCCTTGCGGATGTGCTCGAGCGAGACCACCATGTCGCCGGTGCGCGGCGGCTCGGGGAACTGGAAGCTCACCTTGCGGGAGGACTCGGGAAGCACGACGAGCTCGCTCTTGATCTGCTCGATGCGCTTCATGCGCTCCTGGGCCTGGGCGGCCTTCGTGGGCTTGTAGCGGAACTTGTCCACGAACACCTGCATGTGGGCGATCTCACGTTCCTGCGCGGCACGCTTGGCGCGCAGCTGCTCGAGGTTATCCTCGCGCTGGCGCAGATAGGCGGAGTAGTTGCCGGTGTAGGTGGTGAGACGACGGTTCTCGAGCGCCGCCACGTGGGAGACGCACGCGTCCATGAAGGCGCGGTCGTGGCTCACGAGAAGGACGGCGCCGTCGTAGCCGGAGAGGAACTGCTCGAGCCACTGAACGCTCTCGAGGTCGAGGTGGTTCGTGGGCTCGTCGAGCAGCAGCAGGTCCGGGTGGCGCAAGAGCAGCTTGGACAGGGCGATGCGCATCTGCCAGCCGCCCGAGAAGTCCTCTGCGGGCTTGTCGAGGTCATCGACGGGAAAGCCGAGGCCGCATAGGATGGCGCGGGCGCGACTGTCCAGCTCGTAGCCGCCGAGTCGCTCGAAGCGGTCCTGGGCATGACCGTACTCCTCGAGCAAGGTGTTGAGCTCGTCTCCCTCCGGGGTGTTGGCGATTGCGGCCTCGAGCTCGGAGATCCGCTCTCCGAGCCGGCGAATCTCGGTTGCGGATGACTTGACCTCCTCCAGCGCGCTTGCGTGGCCGGCGAGCTTGGCCTCCTGTTCGAGGTAGCCCACCGTGGTGCCCTTCTGGAAGCTGACGGTGCCCTCGTCGGGGGACTCGACGCCCATGATGATCTTGAGCAGCGTCGTCTTGCCGGCGCCGTTGGGGCCCACGAGGGCCCAGCGCTGGCCGGCGTTGAGCTGCAGCGTGGCGCCCTCATAGAGTGTGCGGCCGCCGAAGGACTTGGAAACCTTGTCTGCGAGAAGAATCAAGGGAGCTCCTGGAATGGTGGGTTGAAGAGGCGTTTGTTGGGGGGACACAGGCTGTGTCCGTGGGACATTGGCTTATGACTCGGCTTGTGTCCTAGTCCTGGCAGAGGTGGATGGCAAAGCCGGCGATCTGGCGCTTGAAGTAGACGAGCTTGGTCGAGCCGTCCGGGTTGAGCGCGCGGGACTCCTCGTTGATCTCGAAGCCACGGTCCGAGAACCACTTCTCGGCGGCGACGATGTCGTTCACGCCAAAGCCGATGTGGCCCTTCTCTCCCCTGCCGTGACCGCTCATGACCTCGACGAGCGTGTCGGCAAAGACCGAGACGGGCGTGACGTTGGGCTCGAGGCCCATGAGGGCCTGGAAGAGCTCGGCGACCTGCTGGGCCTCCTCGGGGCTTGCGGCGTTGATACCCACGTGGGCAACGTGCAGGCCAAATGCCTTGACGGGGTTCTCGATCTGCTCGCTCATGGCTCTCTCCTTGGTTGAGGCCGCTACGTAACAAAAAAGGCCGGAACCAATGTCCCGGCCTCCTCGATTATGGTGGAGATAAGGGGGTTCGAACCCCTGACCTCGTGACTGCCAGTCACGCGCTCTCCCAACTGAGCTATATCCCCGAAGTGGTGGGCGATGCTGGATTCGAACCAGCGACCCCATCCGTGTGAAGGATGTGCTCTACCCCTGAGCCAATCGCCCACTTCGAGCTGCCGTCGTGCGCAGCGAGGAGTAATTTACCACAGCAATTTAAACTGACGCAAGAAGAAATTTGGAAGAAATTGGGATTAGTATGTCTAGCTGCGGCTTTATAAACGCTGTTTGACAACTGAATCAACTATTCGCGAGTAAGGATGTCGATATGAAACGCTGGTGATTGCAGAATCTTGGCACCCTGTCCAATTCGCGATCCCTCGTAATTGGCTGGCAGCTATGAAATTGCGAGTCAGTTGGGCGCACGCCCGGCGTACGTTTTGGCGGTGGGCGGTTTGTGTCATTGGCTTATCAGGACAACGGGACAGTATAAGAAATCAGTTTAGTTTTTCGCGACGTTTCGCTCGTATCAGGCCAATACGAGCCATGCAGCAAATGCAAAAGGGCTCTAATTTGAAGGTTTAGACCTTCGAGGAGCCAAGCTCATCCCCCCAAATATTTTACGTCTATCAAGATGCTCTTGCCATGCCCACACTTCGGCTTGACTAAGTCTTTCGGGGGGTCATGATGATCTTCGAGGATAGGATCACTCACGGTCCCTGTGGAAGGACAAGCTATGGAAGAAGAGAAGACCCCTAAAACCGCAAAGAATAAGAGCGGTCGCAACCACGTGATCGCGGGCTGCGTGGCCGCCGTGCTGGCGGCCGGGCTGGGCGCGGGCCTCGCGCTCTCCCACGGCGCGCCGGCGCAGGAGGCCCCCGCGGCCGCGAGCACGCAGGCCGCGACGACCGAGGCGGCCCCGGGCGCCCTCACGGCGTCCGACGTGGCGGCCATGCTCCCCAGCCTCTCCTTCGACGGCCAGGACGTCTCGATCTCGCCCGACCTCGTGACCGTGGGCGTCTCAGACACCGGCAACGTGGTCGTCACCAACGCCAGCACCGACGACGCGGCGACCGTGGTGAGCTCGACGGCCATGCGCTCGGCCGCGCTCGCGGGCGAGCTGAGGGACGCAAGCGTCTCGGGTCCCTCCGGCGACGTGGCGGTCTCGGAGGTCACGTGGGTCACGACCGACCCCGACGGCAGCGTCACGTGCGGCGTCTCCAACGATCCCTCGAAGGCCCCCGCCAGCGGTGACACATCGACGGTCATCTCCGGCTCCAAGGGCTGGACCATGTCCGACGCCGCGCACGACGCGGCGGGCCTTCCCGCCGAGCTTCCCGCCACGGGCGGCGAGCCGGTGACGGACGCCGGCGGCAACACGGTCGCGCCGTCGCGGGGCGTCACGGACGCGGCCGGGGCGGCCGGCGAGAGCGGCAGCCAGGCGGGCAGCGCCACCAGCTCCGGGCAGCAGCACCAGGCCGCGGCGTCGTCGGGCGGCCAGTCGTCCGGGTCTGGCTCGGGCGGCGCGCAGCAGGCGCACCAGCACACGTGGGTAGACGTGACCCGCGAGGAGCCGGTGTACGAGGATCAGCCCGTCTACGAGCAGAAGTGGGTGTCGAACGTCGTATATACGGATCACGAAAGGTGGCAGTGCTCAGCATGTGGGGCCACTTTTGGTTCAAAGGGGGAAATGTCCTCTCACATTCATTCAACATACGGAGATGCTTCACATCCAAATGGTGCTTCAGCAATTAACACTAGCTATAGCACCTCCGAAGATCAGGGCCACTACGAGACCGTCCAGACCGGGACCAAGCGGGTCCAGACCGGCACCAAGACCGTCGTGACGGGGCAGCGCTGCACCGGCTGCGGCGCGACCCGGTAGGGGAGCTGGCCCGGGGATCCACCCGCTCGCCTGACCGTCGGTTTCCGCCGCGCCCCCCATGGCCGGGGCGGCGGCGCCCGTGGCCCCGCCGAGCCCCCATGGCCACGGGGCCTTTGCGATGGGCCTGCCCTCGGCGGCAGCCCGCCGCGATGCGCCGCCCCCGCGATGCCGCCTGCCGCCTGCGGCGCGCGCCCTCCCCGCATGGCCATGTCCGGCGGGGGTGCGGGGGAGAGGCTCTCTCGGGCGCGTGACCTCGAGCGACTGGTGGTCGCCTGCGATCGCGCCCGGGCCATGGGGGCCGGGGGCAACGGGGCGCTTGCCGACGACGGCGCGATCCCCTACGACGCGGCCGGCTACTCGATCCATGAGGTGGAGTCCACGGTAACGGCTACGCGTCCCTAGGATCGCGCGATTACGAGATGGCGGCCTGAAGCCTTCCGCCGTTGATGAGGCCGGCTCCACACAGGGCAAGGTCAACGACGGCGCAGAATATCTCGCCCGAGGTGGGAGCAAAGCCTCCAAGGAGCAGGATGACGAAGAGCACGAGTGCCGCGCACGCAACGATGACGCCGAACTTGCAGAGGCCGAGGAACGTCGCGAGCTTTCCGGACCCGCTCAGGGCCGTCTTCCCAAAGCGCCCCGTCGATATAAGGTAGATGCCGATTCCCACGATTACGAGGGACGTAACGAGGCCGTACGCGACGAATCGGGCGCCCGAGGCCACAGGAAGAGACAGGAGCGTTGCCAAGCCATAGAGAACGCGCAGAACGCCCCAGGTGAGCATGATGGTGGCATAGCCTGACGTTACCTTGAAGCTCGCGCGGGCCTCGTCTGAGAGCTTCTCGAGCCTCAATGGCTCCTCATCGATGGACTCGGCAACGAACGATCTCTTGGGCGCAGCTTGGCCAAGATCCTTGCTCGCCTTGCGCACCTCAAGTGCGAGGGAGGCCGTGAGGCCACATGAGATGACGCTCGAGACGAGTGAGACGGCATCTCCCTGGACAACGCTGATCAAGAGCTCGATGACGCAGAGGCCGAACATGACGCGACCAAGGACGATGGCGCTGCCGAGCCTCACCTGCTCACGACGAAACGTCAGCGCGCAGACGGCAAACGAGATGCCTGCGATGAGCACCAAGGCGAGGATGACCCAAGAGGCGGCGATGTAAATCCAGGCGGAGAACTCAAATCCCATGAGCGAGACCTGCTGAGGCAGGTTGCCTTGGACGGAGTAGATGCCTGCATAGGCGAGCGTCGTGAACAACAGTATTACGAGAATGGCGAGGTTGGAAACGCAATGCCAAACGAGATAGCCAATGCCAAGCGGCTTGAGGCTGCGTGACGCACCTATCTGCTCGTCTGCCATGACACTCCCCCATCGCTCCTATCTCGTACAGCTATGGTTCCCATTGTATCGAACGATATCCCTGACGCATGGCTCTGGTCTGGAGAGGCGTTACGCGTCCCCGTGTGATTCAAAGCGTCATTGATTCAAAAAAAGAAGCAGGTCAAAGAGCACACATGCCCTCTGACCTGCGTAAACGTTGGTGGGCCCAGTAGGATTCGAACCTACAACCCAGGGATTATGAGTCCCCTGCGCTGACCGTTGCGCCATAGGCCCTAAGATATGAAAAAAGGCGGAGGCATCGCCCCCGCCTTGTCATATATGGTGGAGATAAGGGGGTTCGAACCCCTGACCTCGTGACTGCCAGTCACGCGCTCTCCCAACTGAGCTATATCCCCG
>CAKUNF010000002.1 GCA_934668375.1 uncultured Parolsenella sp.
AGCGACAAGGGCAGACAGCAGGCTCGAGTCCCCGGTTCTGGGAAGCTTCGCCGAGCCGTCAGAACGGCGAGCGACCGCCTGGACGATGTCTCCGCTCGTCTCACGCCCCTCGTCGGTGGCGTTGCCCGGCTTCTCCCCGCCCGTCTCGGATCCCTCCGGGTCCTTCTCGCCAGGGGCGGGCGCAACGCGATCATAGTAGAACGTGAGCATCGCGGTGGAGCCATCGCCCGAGCAGGAGAGCCAACCGGTGCCGCCGTTGCGCACGGTCCATCCGGGAATGGCCTCTGCGGTGGCATCCTCGAGGACCTCGAAGGAGTCGAACTCATGCGAGCCGATCTCCTCGTCCGTCGCGGCGTCCACATAGCGAATGACGTAGTGGTTGGGCCTCACGCCGAAATACGTGAAGCGAATGACGTTCGTGAGACCGTCCTCGGCCAGGTCGATCGTGCGAGCGGCGGCATCGCAGAAGCCCAGACCGCTGCGCCGATAGTCATGGGCGCCCAGGGACTTTGCCGTCAGGGTCTGGCCCACGGTACCCACGCCGTACTCCGTCTCCAGCACACGACCATCTGCCGAGACATGCTCGATGCGGTAGGTGGTGTCTTTGCTCAGCGACCTCCAGGCAGCCACGACGTGGGTGTCGCCCTGCAGCGCCAGGTCGAACGGGAAGAGCGCAAGACCACTCCCATCTGAGCCGGCATAGTACCAGCCCCCAAACTCGAACCCCTCGCGGGTTGGGTCCGCCGGGCGAGCGACCGTTCCGCCCCAGCCAATCGTCTGCGAGCCAACCGACGTACCGCCCGCACTGTCGAAGGAGATCGTCACGTCTGGGCGAATCCACTTGGCGTAGAGGTTTACGCCACCGATGGGAATCTCAGTAACCGTCACGGGACTGCCGCTGCACTCGGGGTTGTCATACCAGCCGGCAAAGACCATTCCGTCCGGAGCAACCAGGCTTATGCCGTCGACGTCAAGCGTGGCGCCCCAGCGCCCCGTCTGCTCGGAGACAAGCCCGCCTTGGGAGTAGAAGCCAACCGTGTAAGAGATCCTCTCCCATTTGATTTGGACAACGTTGCGCAAATCGGCCCTATAGCTAACTGAGTATTTTCCGCTGGATTTACTTACTCGCAGCCAACGGTCCCACTCAATCGTTGAGCGATCATTGCCGTCCCACACGTTCTTGGAACGCCGATACTCGCACAGTCGGTAACCGTTTTTTTCGACGCTATTTACCCATCGCCGGGAATTTTCCGGACCCACGTCATGGTAAACATCGGGAGAATCGGCGTACGACCCATCGGCTTGCATGAACATATCGAACGCGTAGCCATCGTACATTCGCCTGGTATCAAAGAGGGCGCTCAGACAAGCATGCAGGGTGCCATCGCTTCCCCACGTGAAGTAAGAGTCGAACGAAGCGCCCCTTAGGTCAATCCAACCAACGGGATTAAGACCGCTAATGGAATCTTGATTCTTATGAAAACGCCAGCTAAAGAACTCTCCCTTGCCTCCCGCCGCCTTGTAGGATTGAATGGCTTCGTCGGGGCTCGGGTTTTCATACCGCCTGCCAAACTTGAGGGTAAACGACCCAAGGGAAACAACGGGCGAGTCAGCGCTCGATTTTGCGCTTCGAGCGCCGACCTCAAACGTAACCGTCTTGAACTCGTACCACACGTCAATGACCGTGGAGCCATCGGCGGCAATGACCGTGGGGGCGCTCTCGCGTAGATAGTTGTAGTGACAGTACTTGCTCGTGCTGGTGCTTGTGGACAAGCGATCGGGTGACGTCGTGAGCTCTCCCGTCACGCCGACAATCGTTCTTGTCTCAAGCAGGCCATAGGAGGGTTCTCCGGCGCCCGTCCCTCCCTCGAGCTCTCCCCAATAACGGACGAGGTACGTGGTACGGGCGGGCTTCCACACGGCACGAGCCACAATGGTGTCATCGGGCAGGGTCGCTGGTAGCGCGTCCACGGCGCCGTCGCCGTCAATGTCCCAGCCAACGAAGGAGTATCCCTGGCGCGTAGGCTTCTCGGGGGAGCCGTACGCCTCTCCCGAATTGCCGAAAACGGACGCGACGTAGGACCCGTTCGTCTCGAAGTAGATTCCTACCTTGCGGATCGTGTAGTCATAGCGGATGACAATGGTGGCCTTGCCGTCCATGCTCACCGTGCAGGAGCGCTCGGACTCGGGCGTCACGCACTCGTAGCCGTCATAGGATTTTGGCGACGCCGTGGCCGTGGAGCCAATGGGGGCCGTGAGGTCTTCCGTCTCGGCAACGTAATACCTCTTGCCGCCCCTCTCGACCTGGCGCTCATGAATAACGCGGTAGATGGCCTCGGAGCTTTTGTAGGTGACAGACAGCTCGATGTCACGAGCATCGCCGGACACCGTGCCAGACACCTGCGCCTGGGAGGAGTCGGCCAGCGTATAGCCACCAACCTCGGGGGACGCTACGTCATAGCAATCGCCGGACGAGAGCACCGAGCGATACGCCGGTGCTATCTCGTTGCCCGCAGCGTCAACATAGCGAATGGTGAGGCGGTAGAGCCCCGCCTGCTCCCATGAGCCTGAGTCGGAGGACGACGTCTTGACCGCGCCCGTCTCGCCCGAGGGCTGCGCCAGCGAAGAACCCTCCCCCTGAGCCGTCGGCGCAAGCTGCTGGTCTGGCGCGTCCGCCGTCTGCGGCTGGAACGCGTCTTGCTGCTCTTCTGCCAGGGCGACAGATGGCATGAGCGTCCCCGCGCCCAACGCCACGGCCACACCCATCGCTGCCGCAGTTGCCGCACGACGCGACTTCCGATGGCGATTGGCGCTGGCAGACGAAGCGTCATAAGAGTTCATCATGGCAAGCCTCCCCTTGTCCATGCATGTCCAGGACCCGAATCACTCGGAAACCCGCACATGAGATGACCTAAGACTGAACCCTATGTATAAGCCTTTTCTTAAAGGAGGGGACACTACTTTTCAGCAAGCGACTACAGCGAGCCGATGAACGATGCGGCGCGAGGGCTAGCCAACGAGATGCGTCCAGTCGCTGAATAGGTAACGGCGAAGCTCGCGCTCGTGCCTCAGGTGGGCCGGAGTTGGCGGGCTATACCGCTGGCCACGAAGCTTCGTGATGTGGTGGACAAGCTGCTCGAATTGGGCCTCGTCGAAGATTTGCGAAAACGTTGCAGGCAAGACCGTCAGCCCGGCCATCTGAAGCGCCAGGAACCTGTCGGAGTCGCTCAGGGCAGACCCGCTCGCATCATGGATGAGCCGGCTCTGGCACTCGAGGTCGATGTCTGGGCCCCTCTCCCCCGGAAGGAAGATGTCAGCCACGCAATATGACCTCCCGGCAACCCTGCGCGCTGGAGCCGAAAGGTCGATTCGCTCGTTGACCAGCAAGTTCGTGATTCCCCTACCACCCAGGCGACGGTCGAGCCCAAGAAGGAGGGCGGTCTGGACCTCAAAGGGCGAGGCCGCTGGCCCGCGAACGGCAGTCGCCGCCCGAACAAGCGCCCTATGCCCGCGCAGGCCTCCCGTCTGCGCGGCAAACGAGCGAAGGTCGTCCACCGACATCAGGGGCGGACGCCGCCAGAGGTCCGTGTCCGTGCCGTCCGTAGAGCGAACACGACGCCAAGCCCCGGGCATCGCGACCACAGCGCGATTCCGCGGGCTTGCGAGCGCCTGCTCCAGCTTCCTGGACGGGGCGAAAACGGCGAAGGTCCCGCACATCTCGTAGGCAGCCATCGCAAGCACGGGGAACGGGACATGCGGGACGAGCGTCAGCAACGTAAGGGCTGGGGAGCAGACGTCGAAGCCAAGCTCGCTTTCAAAGACAGAACCCGCAGGCAGCTCACCAGAGCACGCGTGGTTTGCAAAATGCTTCGTGGAACTCCTGCGGCCCTCGTCCAGGAAAAGCCTGTGCAACGGAAGGCCAAGGATGTCCCTTACGACGGGATGCTCCACGAGGCCCTTGCGGCTGGCGGGCATGCTCCCGCTGGGCAGGGGCGGGCACAGAGCCAATACCTGCGGCGGAATTCGCCAATATCGAAACGCGCTGGGCCCGCTTACGACTCCGTCCATGGCTCCCCCTCCCGAGTTTCGGGACAAGGTACCAGGGCACGGTACAAAACGAGGGCACGGCCGCTGATTTTTCGGCAAGCGACGCATTGCGACGCCAAGCCTAATCAAGTATTTCATACCAGATGCCGACAG
This sequence comes from uncultured Parolsenella sp., assembly GCA_934668375.1. GTDB lineage: Bacteria > Actinomycetota > Coriobacteriia > Coriobacteriales > Atopobiaceae > Parolsenella. The sequence goes on from CAKUNF010000002.1 coordinate 4,201, forward strand.
GGGCGAATAGACGAGCGCCATCGAACCAGTTTACTTGGGGTTTACCAATCAAAAATGGGCGCTTACTAGGCCGTGAGGCAATTTGGTATGCATAACTTGATTAGGCCTGCGCAAGGATGCAACTTGCAACCCACCAGAGAGCGAATTGACCGACATGCGCGGCCGAAACCCACCGCCCCACCGATGGAAAAGCAAGTCGGTCATCTAATCAATCCGCAAGTCAGCGAAACGCCCGGCCTCCCCGCGCCCGAGAGCGTCATAGGCCACGACAAAACGCGCGGCGCCATCGTCAAAGCCGTTCGCCTCGTCCCACAGGAAGCGACGCATGGGAACGATGCCTTCCTCGGGTATTCCCAGCTCAGTGGCCCGACGAATGACCGCGTCCACATCGCGGACGCCCTCGATGGCAAGCACCGCATGCAGACCAGCGTCAGCCTCCTCGATACGGATGCGCTCCGCATCCGCTCGCGAGCGCAGGGCGCTCGCGAGCGCATCGCGCACGTCGCGGCAACGCTTTCGCACGCGCGCCACATGACGCTCGTACTCACCACTCTCAAGGATGCGCGCAAGCGTCACCTGCTGTACCGAACTCACCGTGCTGGAATAAAACCCCAGCTCACGCTCAAAGCGCTCCATCAGCTCCGCGGGCAGCACCATATAGGCGAGGCGCAGTGCGCTGCCCAGGCTCTTTGAGAACGTGTTCGTGTAGATAACGCTCCCGTCCGCGTCGATGCTCAGCAGCGCGGGAACGGGACGCCCGGACAGCCTGAACTCGCAGTCGTAGTCATCCTCCACAAGCCAACGACCGTCGCGCGCCGCCGCCCATCCCAGCAACTCATAACGCCTGCTGATGGACGTCACGCGCCCCGTGGGAAACTGATGCGACGGCATGAGGTGGAGCACGTCCGCATCCCCCAGCGCATCCACGCGAACGCCCTGGTGATCGAGCGGCACGTGACGCACGCGTTGACCGCATGCCTCGTAGATCCTCGTGAGCCTCACATATCCCGGGTCCTCAACGGCAAACTCGCGCCCGATGCCCACAAGCTGGGAAATCATCACGTCGAGCATCTGGGCGCCGGCACCAACGACAACGCACGCGGGGTCCACCGCAAGGCCGCGCGTTGCCCGCAGGTGACTCGCGATGGCACGACGCAGGCGCGGCGAGCCCTGGGCGGGAGCCCGGGCGAACACCTCTTCCTCCGGCTCGCTCGCAAGCGTCTGGCGCAGCGCCCTTGCCCAGAGGCGCGCCGCATCGCCCGAGAAGGCCGAGGAGCTCGTGAGGTCAGCCCCGTCATCAACCGCCGGAGCGGTGGGGCCATCCGCTCCTGCAGCCGCCATCGGCACGATGCCCGCGGGCACCTCGCACGCAAAGTAGCCGCTGCGCGCCCGCGAGAACACGTAGCCCTCCGCCACAAGCTGGGCATACGCAGCCTCAACCGTCACGACGCTCACACCAAGATGCTGGGCCAGCGAACGCTTGGAAGGCAGTCGCTGTCCACTCGCGATGGCACCGCGAAGGATGTCGTCACGAACTTGCTGGTAGAGATACTCATAGAGCGAGCAGTCCCCACGAGCCTCGAGATTGTAGTCAAGCATCTGGCCTTATCCTCTGCGCAATCTGGCCTTATTCTGACCTGACAAGTTTCTCATCAACTGGATATTTTGCCAAGGCCAGAGCACGCGTAGGGTATCGAGCCACCAAACGGCACCGCAACCCCAGGAGGCTCCCATGACCGCCAATGACCGCGTCCAACTCAACCGCCAGCTCGCCCAGATGCTCAAGGGCGGCGTCATCATGGACGTCACCACGCCCGAGCAGGCTCGCATCGCCGAGGAGGCCGGCGCCTGCGCCGTCATGGCCCTCGAGCGCATCCCGGCAGACATCCGCGCGGCCGGCGGCGTCTCCCGCATGAGCGATCCGGCCATGATCGCGGGCATCCAGCAGGCCGTCTCCATCCCCGTCATGGCAAAGTGCCGCATCGGCCACATCGTGGAGGCGCAGGTCCTGCAGGCCATCGAGATCGACTACATCGACGAGTCCGAGGTCCTCACCCCCGCAGACGACACCCACCACATCGACAAGACCCAGTTCGACGTGCCGTTCGTCTGCGGCGCGCGCGACCTCGGCGAGGCCCTGCGCCGCATGGCCGAGGGTGCCACGATGATCCGCACCAAAGGCGAGCCGGGCACCGGCGACGTCGTACAGGCCGTGCGCCACATGCGCAAGATCAACAAGCAGATACGCGACGTCGCGGCCCTGCGAGACGACGAGCTCTTCGAGGCGGCCAAGCAGCTCGCCGTACCCCTCGACCAGCTGCGTTACGTCCACGAGAACGGCAAGCTCCCCGTGGTGAACTTCGCCGCCGGAGGGGTGGCCACCCCGGCAGACGCCGCTCTCATGATGCAGCTCGGCGCCGAGGGCGTCTTCGTGGGCTCGGGCATCTTCAAGTCCGGCGACCCCGCCCGCCGCGCCGCGGCTATCGTGAAGGCCGTCGCCAACTACACGGACGCCAAGCTCATCGCCGAGCTCTCCGCCAACCTCGGCGATGCCATGGTGGGCATCAACGCCGATGAGATCGACATCATCATGGAGGAGCGTGGTCGCTAGTGGCAACCGCAGTGCTGGCCGTACAGGGGGCGTTTGCCGAGCATGAGGCTATGCTTGCAAGGCTGGGCGAGCAGTGCGTGGAGCTTCGCCAGGCCGCAGACCTCGAGCAGGACTTCGACCGGCTCGTGCTGCCCGGTGGCGAGTCAACAACGCAGGGTAAGCTGCTCGCCGAGCTTGGCATGCTCGGTCCGCTGCGCGAGCGCATCGATGCCGGCATGCCCGTGCTTGCCACCTGCGCCGGCCTCATCCTTCTCGCAAAACGCCTGGACGCGCACGACGACCGCGGCACCCCGCGCCTCGCCACGATGGACGCGCTCGTGCGTCGCAATGCCTACGGCCGGCAGCTCGGCAGCTTCCGCACGTCGCTCGAGCTCGACGGCCTGGGCCCTGTGCCCGCCACGTTCATCCGCGCACCGTTCGTGATGGAGACGGGCACGGGCGTCAAGACGCTTGCCGCCTTAGACGGCAACGTCGTGGCCGTGCGGCAGGGCAACCAGCTCGGCCTGGCCTTCCACCCCGAGCTCGACGAAGACACCCGCATCCACGAGCTCTTCCTCGGGATGTAGACAAGCAACAGACGAACCTGCGCGCAACCCCGCGGGGCGGCAGCGATTCCATGGATAGCCAAAGGAGTCGCCGCCGTCCCGCGCCATGCGTTGTAATCTAGGGTGTTGCAATCAAACGGTCGCACGCGCGGCATCACAATACGGGGAGCACCACCACATGGTTCTCAACATGCTCAAGGGCAAGATTCACCGAGCCACGGTCACGCAGGCTGAGGTCGACTACATCGGGTCCATCACCATCGACCAGGACCTCATGGATGCCGCCGGCATCCTGGAGTACGAGAAGGTGCAGGTGGCAGACGTGGAGCGTGGCACGCGACTGGAGACCTACGTCATCTCCGGCGAGCCGGGCAGCGGCGTGATCTGCCTCAATGGCGCGGCCGCCCACCTCGTGACCCCCGGAGACAAGGTCATCATCATGTGCTATGCCCAGATGACGCCCGAGGAGGCCCGCGAGAGCAAGCCCCGCGTCGTCTTCGTGGACGAGAGCAACAAGATCGCGCGCCTCACGCGCTACGAGCGCCACGGCCGCCTCGAGGACCTCGCCTAGCGCGCCGCCCCACCCACGAGAGGACACGTCATGGACGAGAACAGCACGCAGCCCGCACAGCCGCAGCCAAGCCCCGCGCCCACCGGTGCCCCGCATCCCGCTCCCGCACCGCAGCCGCAGCAGACTCCCGCGCCGCAGCCGGCCGTCATCGAGAGCGCCAGCGCCACCACCTCGACCGACAACCACTCCGGCGCTGCGCCCTACGTCATCGTCGTGTCCGCGCTCGCAGTGCTCGTCGCCCTCTCGCTCGCCCTCGCAAACATCGTCGCGGCAGCGGGAGAGGCCATCGGCGACGCGTTTGACGAGGACTACTACGACAGCTTCGACTATGACGACTTCCTCGGCGACCTCGACGACGACCTCGACCCCCAGGGCAGCGCCGGTCACGACCTCACGGCCGACAACGTCTTTGACGAGGATCTCACCTGCACCGACTACACCGTGGATGACTACGTCTTTGCCTCCGACTACTCGGGCTCCCAGCAGTCGGTCTCGACCTACGTCAAGTCGCTCGCCAAGACCGACGCCGAGGCATCGGGCCAGGTAGCGGGCCATCTGCGTGCCGCAGCGGCCGCCACGGACGACGCCACGCGCGCAGACGAGCTCGCCCAGGCAGCCGCCGTCTGCCAGGACGCCACGGCCGCCATCGACGCGCTTGCTCAGCCCGATGCCTCCGCCATCACCGGAGACGCCGCGGACGACATCCTCGAGGACCTCGCGGAGGGCCGCGACGCCACGAAGCAACGCTGGGACAAGCTGACCCAGCTCGTCGAGATTCTCGCCTCGCCAGAGGGCCACACCTCCTCCGAGCTCGCAGATCTCGACAATGACGCGGGAAACGTCACCGACCCCGCCATCTACCTCACGCGCGCGCTGAGCACCTCGGCGGCCCACAAGTAGCGCGCGTCGACCGCAACCGCGCGAGGGTACCCGTGCCAGGCACGCACCCCCTGCCCGCGCCACCTGCAAGAAAGGAACCCCATGAGCAAGGCAGACGAGCTCTTCTGCGCCATGTGCACGGACATCCTCGAGAACGGCACCACCACGGAGGGTCAGAAGGTGCGCCCCCACTGGGAGGACGGCACGCCCGCCTACACCATCAAGCAGTTCGGCGTCGTGAACCGCTATGACCTGCGCGAGGAGTTCCCCGCGCTCACGCTGCGCCGCACCGCGCTCAAGAGCGCCATGGACGAGGTGCTGTGGATCTACCAGAGAAAGTCCAACAACATCCATGACCTCAACTCCCACATCTGGGACGAGTGGGCAGACGAGACGGGCTCGATCGGCAAGGCCTACGGCTACCAGATCGGCCAGAAGTCCCACTACCCGCAGGGCGACATGGACCAGATGGACAAGGTGCTCTATGACCTGCGCGAGACGCCCTTCTCGCGCCGCATCATGACGAACACCTACGTCTTCGCAGACCTCTCCGAGATGAACCTCTACCCATGCGCCTACAGCTGCACGTACAACGTCACACAGGCGCCCGGAGACGATCGACTCACGCTCAACATGGTGCTCAACCAGCGCAGCCAGGACGCGCTCGCGGCCAACAACTGGAACGTGTGCCAGTACGCCATCCTGCTTATGATGGTGGCGCAGAGCACGGGGATGCGTGCGGGCCAGCTCGTGCACGTCATCGCAGACGCCCACATCTACGACCGCCATGCCGACATCATCCGCGAGCTCATCTCGCGCCCGCAGTTCGCCGCCCCGCGCGTCTCGCTCAACCCCGAAGTCACGGACTTCTACGGCTTCACGACCGACGACCTCATCGTGGAGGGCTACGAGCACGGCCCGCAGGTCAGAAACATCCCCATCGCCATCTAACGCACGAGCTCGAGGAGACCAACGGTGACAAACGACCCCAGCACCATTGCCACGTCCACGGTCATGCCGAACCTGCACGCCATCGTAGCCGTCTGCGACGACTGGGGTATCGGCCGCGCCGGCGGCATGGTCGTGGAGAACCGCGAGGACATGCGACACTTCGTGGCGTGCACCAAGGGCCACACCGTGCTCATGGGTCGTCGCACGCTCGAGAGCTTCCCGGGTGGCAGACCGCTGCGCAACCGCCGCAACATCGTGCTCACGACAGACCCCGCCTTCCGACGCGAGGGGGTCGAGGTTGCCCGCTCGATTGGCGAGGCGATCGCCCTCATCGGGGCCGAGGAGACGTGGCTCATCGGCGGCGGACAGCTCTACCGCGCGCTCATTGGCCGCTGCGCAAGCGCTGAGGTCACGAAGAACCACTGCGTGAGGACCGCGGACACCTTCTTCCCCAACCTTGACGAGGACCCCACGTGGCACCTCAGCCACGCCCGTGCCCACGACGAGAACGGCGACCCCCTCGTCACACCCGAGGGAGTCGCCTTTGAGTTCGACACGTATGTGAGGGCCTAGCGCGCCCGAGCCTGCGATCGCACGGGCTGGCGCGCATGACGCACCAGCGCACGCAAGCCCTACAGGTTGTCCAGGCTGCTGAGGTCTGCGCCAACGAACACGAGGTTGGAGAGCTGCGAGGCGTCAGAGAGGTCCCAGCCGTCGTCACCCTTCGCAAGGTCAATGGTCATGGAGGCGGTCTTGGTGGGGGCATCGGAGGCGCCGATGGCATCGGTGAGGTTCTTGAGCATCTTCTGCATCATGCCGCTCTCGCCCAGGTTGTTGTAGTCGTCGATGGCCTCCTGCGAGGTCACGTACGCAGTGACGTCGTTGGCCCACGAGGTCATGACCGCCTCGACGTCCACGTTCGTGACGTCGAGCGTGGCCTTGGCCGTGTCACCGTCCACAGACACGGCAAGGTTGTCATAGGAGAACTGCTTCACGCAGTTGGTGTAGAACTCAAAGACGTCGATGCCGTAGTTCTCCATCTCGCTCACCGTGCTGTCGCCCATCATAGATTTCACGGTGTCCTCGTCCACCGTCTTGATGGCGTCGAGGTCGGCGGTGAGCGTCTGCTTGATGAGCTCCTCGTCGCTCGGGCCACCGCAGGCGGTGAGGCCGAGCGCCGGGACGGCCGCAAGCGCAACCGTGCAGACGAGGGCGAGCGCCCTGCGCGCGATGCTCGTGTACTTCATGGTGCTCCTTCCTCCTTGGGCAGGTCTCTCCCGCCCCTGTGCTTCCACCCTATCAGATTGAATCAAACCTGAAAGCATACCCGCGACAGGCGGTGCCCCAGGCAGCGCAAGATGCACCCCGGTGCAATGGAGCCAGAGCGATCGAGCCCTGCCCTGCTGTCACGAGCAATAGAGCCGATCACCGTTGCCCCACGCCTCACGTGAACGCGCTACACTAGGACAAGTAAACCGAGACAAACATTTGGCGTCATGCATCCACGCGCATGGCGCAGGGAGGTCGAGCCGTCATGGGCATCAACATCATCATCGTCGTCGCCGTCGTCGTCGCGGCGGCCCTCGTCATCCGCAGCTACGTCGCCCGCGGCGGCAAGGGAGACTGCTGCGGAGGAGCCGACGTCGTGCGCGCCAAGGGCCCGGCCGACAAGGACGCTAGCCACTACACCCACGTCTACCAGGTCAAGGTCGATGGCATGAGCTGCGAGAACTGCGCCAAGCGCATCGCGAACGCCTTCAACGCGCGCCCGGCAACCATGGCCAGCGTCAACCTCGCGGCCGGCATTGCCACCGTGCGCACCAAGGACGCCGCAGACGCGGACGAGCTGCGCCGTGTCGTGCGCAACGAGGGCTACGGTGCCGGAGCCGTGAGCGAGCTCTAAGAGGCTGGCATCAGGCGGTCGGGACTCACCTACCTCGCAAAACCTGTAGACTATAAGGGTTATAACCACCACACAATTGAGGTGTTATGGACCTTCGAACCACATTCGAGGGGCTGGCGGGTCGCCTACGCGGCCTGAATCCCCTTCTCAAGCCCGCGAGCATCCTCTGGGCGCTCCTCTATGCCGCTCTCGCCATTGCGCTTGCGAGCGTCAGGGCTGCCGGCACACTCGTCATCGATGACGACTCGTTCGCGCTCGTCGAGCTCATCCTCGTCGCCGGAACCGTGCTGTCGCTGCTGCGCGAGTACCTGCTTCGACCGCTCGACAGACTCGCAGACAGCGACGACCTCAAGAAGAAGCTGCTGGGCCGCGCCATCCCCGTGGTGAGGGACGTCGCGATTCTCGCGGGGCTCATCGCCGCCACGACGCTCACGCTCGAGCTCCCCTGGAACACGAACTTCTCGGAGGTGGACCCGAGCTTCATCGGCCTCGACCGCCTCGTGGTGACCATCGTGCTCGTGGGCGCCTACTTCGTGGGACAGCGCCGCGGTGCCGTGCTCGCCGTGGCCCTGGCCGCGCTCGATGCGCTCGGCATCGCCCAGGGCTTCATGCTCGCGCTCAAGGGGACCGCGATCCTGCCGTCCGACCTCATGGCGCTCGGCACCGCGGCGGCCGTCGGCAGCAGCTTCACCTACGAGGCCACCCCGCAGATCGCCCAAGGCATCGTGGCGCTCGCCGCCTCTCTCGTGGCCTGCATGCTCATGCGGCCGAGCGGCAAGTCCCCCGTGCGACCGTGGCTGCGCTTTGCGTGCACGGCGCTCGTGGCCGCCCTCTGCGTCAACTACGGCGTCAACGCGTACAACACGTGCGACATCCGCGATCAGTACGGCACGAGCATCGACTACTGGTGGCCCATCAACAGCTACTACGAACAGGGCTTCATGCCCACCTTCCTCACGATGGCCCAGGACATGAAGATCTCCGTGCCCCAGGGCTACACGGACGAGGAGGCCGAGGCCACCGAGTCCTCCCTTGCCCAGGCATATGACGAGAGCTCAGACCCCGCAACGGCAGCGGCGCGCCAGGAGCAGTTCTCGAGCATGAAGCCCAGCGTCGTCTTTGTGATGAACGAGACGTTCAGCGACCTCTCGAGCATCTACGGCGACCTGGGCGTTGGCTACGAGGGACCCACCTACTTCAAGTCTATAGACGACGCGCTCGTCCGCGGCAACCTCGCCGTCTCCGCCTACGGCGGCGGCACCTGCAACTCGGAGTTCGAGACGCTCACGGGCAGCAGCCTCGCCTACATCGGCATGGGCCTGTACCCCTACACCCTCTACGACCTCTCGGAGCCCGCTAACCTGGCCCGACAGTTCTCCGAACTGGGGTATGCCACCACGGCCATCCATCCCAACCTCCCCACCAACTGGAACCGCGAGCAGGTCTACGAGGAGATGGGCTTTGACCAGTTCCTCTCCATCGAGGACTTCGCCGACGCGCCCGTGTTCCACAGTGGCGTAACGGACCAGGCCACCTACGAGAAGGTCATCGAGCAGCTCTCGAGCAACGAGGACCCGCAGTTCATCCTCGACGTGACGATGCAGAACCACTCGGGATATGAGCAGAACAACATCGACCCAGAGCTCCTGCGCGGCTACGAGACGGGCTACCTTGGTGAGTCAGTGGATGCCCAGCTCAACGAGTACCTCGCCTGCATCGACGCCTCCGACCGCGACCTGTCCTGGTTCATCGAGCAGCTCCGAGCGCTCGACCGACCCGTGGTGCTCGTGTTCTTTGGAGACCACCAGCCCAACATCGGCATGAGCATCAACGACGCCCTCTACCCGGGCGAGGACGACGCCACGCACGCCGCGCGCGCCTACCAGACCAACTACCTGGTCTGGGCCAACTACGACGTGGCCGCCACTGACGGCATGCGCCAGGAGGAGGCCTCCACGAGCACGCTCGGCGCCATCATGGCGGACGCTGTGGGAGCGCCACTCACGAACTACCAGAAGGCCGCGCTCGGCGCACGCCTCGAGATGCCGGCGATCAACCTATTCGCTTACCAGGACAACCAGGGCTTCTGGCATAGCAGCCTGAGCAGCGAGGGGCCGGAGTCTCCCCTGCCCTCCGAGGCCCTCTACGCCTACGAGCGGGCCAACGACGCGTTCGAGAAGCTCGCCCACGTCCAGTACCTCGAGTTCGCCACCAAGGTGCAGTAGCCGCAAAGCCAATGGTGACAGTTTGACCCCGTCCCCAAGTGTCACGGTGACAGTTGGGGACGGGGTCGTTTTGTCACCGGCTCTGCGGCTTCGGCGCATAAAAAAGGAGACGCCCGGCGGACGTCTCCCCTTCCACACGTATGTAAGTCGAACTTAGGCGAGCTTACGGACGTTGGAGGCCTGGAGCTTGCCGTTCTGACCAGTGGTGATGTCGAACTCGACAGCCTGGCCCTCGTCCAGAGTCTTGAAGCCGTCCATCTGAATCTCAGAGTAGTGGACGAACAGATCGTCGCCACCCTCACGAGAGATGAAGCCGTAGCCCTTGTCCGGATTGAACCACTTAACAGTACCCTGAGCCATGACGTGCCTTTCTTTCGTTTGCCCCTCCGGGGGCAACAAATGCGCTTGCGCGCTGAACAATACGTGACGCTTAGGCCACGGGTTCTAGTCTACCGCAGGCTCACCCCTCACCACCCGAGAAACCCAAATTAGCCGCGAGCGGAATGACCCTTGCAATTCGCAAGAAAAAGGGGTCGCGTCTCGTGGACACGACCCCTCCGAGTCTGTCGAGCCAAGCGGCCCGAGACGTGCCTGGGAGCCTACAGGTAGGCAACGGCCTTGATCTCGACCTTGGCGCCCTTGGGCAGCGCGGCGACCTCGAAGGCGGCGCGAGCCGGGTACGGGGCGGCGAAGAACTCGGCGTAGACCTCGTTCATGGCGCCGAAGTCGGCGATGGAGTCGAGCAGGACGGTCGTCTCGGCAACGTCGGCCATCGTGGCGCCAGCGGCCTCGAGGACGTTCTTGACGTTCGTAAGGCTCTGGCGGGTCTGGGAGGCGATGTCCTCGCCAGAGAACTCGCCCGTGGCGGGGTCAACCGGAAGCTGACCGGAGACGTGGATGCAGTTGCCGGCCTTGGTGGCGGCGGAATAGGGACCAACGGCGGCGGGAGCCTTGTCGGTGACGATTGCCTCAATGGCCATGTGTTACTCCTTCTCTCGTGCCGCAAGTGCGGCGTATCTCGTATGAGACAAGGGGACTGTCCCCTTGTCTCATTTTGACGGCTAGCGGCTGACGTAGCGGCCGGGCTGGGCGCCCGTGGGCTCGCCGTCGCGGGCGGCAAGGACGCCGTTCACGAACGTGAGGCGAGCACGACCCTTGGCTTCGAAGCCCTCGTAGGGCGTGTGGTCCACGTTCTGGTGCTGCGTTGCCGCCTGGATCATCCAGGAGACGCTCGGGTCCCACACGCAGATGTCGGCATCGGCGCCCTCGGCAAGCCGTCCCTTCTCGGGCCACATGCCAAACACCTTGGCGGGGTTCTCGCTCATGAGCCGGCACAGGTCCATGGGACCAAGGTCGTCGGCGAACGTGGTTGCGATGAGCGCAGGGCGGTGCTCCACGCCGGCACCGCCATTGGGCACCTTCCGGAAGTCCTCGGCCCCACGGTCCTTCTGACCATGGATGTTGAAGCTGCAGTGGTCTGTGGCGATGGTGTCGATCTCGCCATTCAGGAGCGCCTCGCGAAGCGCCGCCCGGTCGGCGGGCTTGCGGGGCGGCGGGCTCATAACGTACGCGAGACCGGCGAGGCCATCCTCTCCCTGCTCGAGGAAGCACGTGTCGTCGAGCAGCAGGTACTGCGGGCACGTCTCCACGAAGATGTTCTTCTGGCCGCGAGTCTTGGCGGCACGAATCGCCTCGAGGCCGAGCTTCGTGGACAGATGAACGACGTTCACTCGAGCGTCTCCGGCGAGATGCGCAAGGTACAGCAGACGGCTGATGGCCTCCGCCTCGCACTCGGCCGGGCGGCTCAGAGGGTGTCCCTCCGGGCCATGGATGCCCGCGTCGTACACGCGCCGTTGCAGCGCGTCCACGAGCGTGCCGTTCTCGCAGTGAACGCACAGCGTTGCGCCCAGGGGCTTCAGGGCCTCGAGCAGCTCGAGCGTCTCTGCGTCGTCGAGGCGCAGGTGGTCATAGGCAAAGTAGGACTTGAACGAGCAGACGCCACGCTCGCGCATGACCGCGAGGTCGGCACGGTTGCGCTCGTTCCACTCGGCGAGCGCCATGTGGAAGGCGTAGTTGGACGTGCACGTGCCGTCGGCGCGCTTGTGCCACTCGTCGAGGGCATCCGGCATCGTGACGCCGCGGTCTGCCGTGGCGTAGTCCACGATCGTCGTGGTGCCGCCGCACGCCGCCGCGCGGGTGCCCGTCTCGAAGCTGTCGGCCGTCCAGTCGATGCCCGTCCAGCACTGCATGTGCGTGTGCGCATCGATGAAGCCAGGAAACACCCAGCACCCACGCGCGTCATAGACCTCGTCTCCCGCGGCGGGCTCGATGGTGCTCGCGATGCGAGCCACCTTGTCGCCCTCGAGGGCCACGTCTGCGCGGCGCAGACCCTCCGGGCACACGAGCGTGCCACCCTGGATGATGACCATCTTAGTTACTCCCTCCACGACCAAGACCGCATTCGATAATCTCTTGGCATCGCCCGAGGTCATCGGGCGTGTCGATGTCCCAAAGCTCCCACGGCCAGGACGCCTCCACGCAGATGGTGCGCACGTCCTCGCCAAGGACGGCAGAGCCTCCGGTGTCTCCCGTCACACTGCTGAGGCGCGAGAAAAGCTCTCGCGGGAACAGCACGGGAGACGCAGCCCGCCCGCGCCAGGAGAGGCGCACGACCGCGTCGGGGTTTGCGGCTGAGGCGGCCAGCATCGTGCGCAGGCTTCCCCGCTCGATGAGCGGCTGGTCACCCGGCACGAACAGGCAGGCATCCCACCCGGCGTCGCTCGCATACGAGCACAGCGCGCGCATGGAGTCGCTCTGCTCGAGCGCGCCCGTCGGGCGCACCACGTCAACGCCGCGACGAGCGCAAATGGCGTCAACCTCGTCCGTGGCACTCGCGACCACCATGGGCACACCGAGCGGCACGCATCCCAGCGTGCGCTCGAGCACGGGCTCGCCCATAAGCGGCTCCGCGAGCTTGTTGGCACCAAAGCGGCGCGCGTGCCCCGCGGCGAGCACTGCCACCCCAGCGCGACGGGCGGCCGCATCGGCCTCGTCGTGCGTCGTGACCGCAACACCAGGGGCAAAGGCCGAGGCAAACTGAGCGCCGGCGCTTGCCTCACACGCGCTCGTCCAACGCTCGTAGGAGGCCAAAAGCTCGTCCGCCTCAGGCGTGGGCGTGGAGCCGCCTCCGCCCGAACCGCCCACGACGCGCGTCGTGAGAGGTGACCCCAGGCCAGACTCGGCCTTGCGCACAAGTGCGAGTGCCTTCGTGTAGGCCATCCCCATGGAGATGGCCGCCGCACGAAGGCTCCCGTACTCGCGAATGCGGCGAAGCAGCTCGGCAGGACCGGGGCCAAAGACGCGTTCCCCGTCCTCGTCTACCAGATATGTCCTGACGCTTGGTCTCATGGCTCCATTATCCCCAACGTTGGCATCCGGATGCACGGCGTTGTTCCCAAGCGAGAACAAAGCCCGCGGGCCGGGCCCCAGGCACTATGCCCGAGGTCCCGGCCCGACTGCGTGTGCTCTAGGAGCGAATGGTGGTTCCGGTCTTGCCGTCAATGCCGTCACGCGCCTTCTCGAGCAGCGTGATGAGGGCGGAGCGGCCCGGCTTGCTCTCGGCGAACGCCGCGGCGGCCAGGACCTTCGGCTCCATGGAGCCCTTGCCGAACTCGCCGGCGTCGGCCAGCTCGTGGGCGCGCTCGGGCGTGAGGGCGTCGAGCCACTCCTCGTCAGGCTTGCCAAAGCGAACGGCAACCTTCTCCACGGCCGTGAGGATCACGAGGTAGTCCGCATCGAGGGACTCCGCGAGAAGCTCGGCCGCGAAGTCCTTGTCGATGACGGCCGCGGCGCCCTTGAGGTGGTGGTTGCCCGTGGGCTCGACGGGGATGCCGCCGCCGCCACAGGCGATGACCACGTGGTTTGCCGCGACGAGCGAGGAGATCGTGTCGAGCTCGACGATGCGCTTGGGCTTAGGGCTCGCCACGACGCGGCGATAGCCTCGGCCGGAGTCCTCGACGAAGTCGTAGCCGCGGCTCTCCTTGAGACCCTCGGCCTCCTCCTTGCTCATGAACGAGCCAATGGGCTTCGTGGGGTTCTCGAACGCGGGGTCCGCCGGGTCGACCTCGACCTGCGTGAGGACGGTGGCGACACCCTTCTCGATGCCGCGGCGCTCCATCTCCTCGCGGAGGGCGTTCTGCAGGTCATAGCCGATGTAGCCCTGGCTCATGGCACCGCAGACGGACAGCGGGCACGGGATGTACTTCTCGGGGTCGCTGCGCGTCAGCTCGGTCATGGCGTTGGCGATCATGCCAACCTGCGGGCCGTTGCCGTGCACGACGACAACCTCGTTTCCCTGCTCGATGAGGTCAACGATGGCCCTAGAGGTCACCTGAACGGCCTGCATCTGCTCGGGAAGGTTCTTTCCAAGGGCGTTGCCGCCGAGGGCAACGACGATGCGCTTGGACATGGGGGCTCCGATCAAAAAAGTGTAAGAGGTATGGTTCTCACTCGGCCACCCCATAAAAGGGGGGAAGCAGGGCGGCCGAGTGGGTTCCAACTAGCGCCGGCCCCCAGTGGGGGCCGGCTTTTTGGGGTGTATCAGGCCTCGAGTCGGCTATACCGACGCGGGGGCATTAGGCCTGATACCAGCGGGGGGTGCCGGCGTCCTCGAGCGCCTTGAGCGTGGCGACGGGATCGGCAACCTTCTGGAGGAACATCATTGCGGCGATGGCGTAGGGCTTGTAGGAGGCCTCCTTGTACATGCCGTCGCGGTGCATGTCGAAGACGTCGGCCATGACCTCGCCATGCTCGCAGGAGACGCCGGAGATGTCGGCGGGCAGCGGGTGCATGAAGATCGTGTCCTGGCCGTTGGCCGTCTTGGCCATGAGGTCGGTCGTGGAGCACCAGTCCTGGTGCGTGGCGTTCTGGGCGAGAAGCTCCTTCTCGAGCGCGGCGATGCCGGCGTCGTCACCCTCGGCGTAGAGGTTGGTGCGCTTCTCCATGGCCGCGTACGGAGCCCAGGACTTCGGGATCACGATGTCGGCGCCCTCGAAGGCCTCGGCCATCGTGTTGACCTGCTTGAACGAGGTGCCGTTCTCGGCGGCATAGCCCTTTGCGCGCTCGACGACCTCGGGCATGAGGTCGTAGCCCTCGGGGTGGGCCAGGGTGACGTCCATGCCAAAGCGCGGCAGCAGGCTGATGAGCGACTGCGGGCAGGACAGGGGCTTGCCGTAGGAGGGCGAGTAGGCCCAGGTCACGGCAACCTTCTTGCCCTTGAGGTTCTCGAGGCCGCCGAACTCCTCGATGAGGTAGAGCATGTCGGCAGAGGACTGCGTGGGGTGATCGGAGTCGGACTGCAGGGAGATGAGCGTGGGACGGTGGTCGAGCACGCCGTCGGCGTAGGCCTGCTGGACGGACTCGGAGACCTCGGCCATGTAGGCGTCGCCCTTGCCGATGTACATGTCGTCGCGGATGCCGATGACGTCAGCCATGAAGGAGATCATCGTGGCGGTCTCGCGAACGGTCTCGCCGTGGGCGATCTGGGACTTCTTCTCGTCCAGGTCCTGGAGCTCGAGGCCGAGGAGGTTGGAGGCCTTGGAGAAGGAGAAGCGGGTGCGCGTAGAGTTGTCGCGGAACAGCGAGACAGCGAGGCCCGAGTCGAAGATCTTGGAGGAGATGTTGCGCTCGCGCAGGTTGCGCAGGGCGGCGGCGGTGGCGTAGAGGGCGCGCAGCTCGTCGGTGGTCTTGTCCCAGGTGTGCAGGAAGTCGCTGTTGTACATGCCCTTGAAGTCAAGGCCAGACAGGACGTCGAGGTACTGCTGGATATCGCTCATTGGGTTTCCTCTCCCCTAGTGGTGTGTGAGGCGGGCGCATGCCCGCGTGGTGCCTGCCGCCCCAAGCTCCCCGAGCCGGGGCGGCAGGAATGATTCTAAAGCGGCGCGCGAGACGGACGACTACTTGATGTCGTTGTCCGTGAGCTCGGCGCGGTAGGTCGTGGCGTTGCCGTCAGCCTGCGAGGGGTCATAGAGGTTGAGGGCAGCGACGTAGAGGGCGGCGCAGGTCGGGAGGTCCTGCTTGTAGGTGACCTCGTTGGGCGCGTGGGCCTGGGACTCGGCGCCGGGGCCAAAGCCAACGCAGGGGATGCCGTAGCGGCCCTGGATGGAGACGCAGTTCGTGGAGAAGGTCCACTTGTCGCACAGCGGGCGGCCGGCGCGCTTGTCCATAGACTTCTCGCAGCCGATGCGCTCGTCACCGAAGAGCGCCTTGTGGGCGTCGACGAGGGCCTTGACGTGCGGCGCGGACTCCTTGTTGATCCACGTTGGGAAGTAGGCCTCGGTCTCGTAGACCTCGCCCGTCCAGGACGGACGGTCGTACATGTACATGGAGACCTTGACGTCGTCGCCGTACTTCTTGACGGACGGGAGGTTCTCGACCTCGGCCAGGCAGGACTTGTAGGTCTCTCCGGCGGTCATGCGGCGGTCGATGGAGATGGCGCAGGAGTCGGCCACGGCGCAGCGGGACGGCGAGGTGTAGAAGATCTGGGAGACGGTGCAGGTGCCGCGGCCCAGGAAGCGGGCGTCCTCGTAGTGGTCGGGGTTGTACTTGGGGTCGAGCATCTTGACGAGGCCCTTGACGTCCGTGGACTCGTCGCAGCCGTTGTTGTTGAGCTTGCGGACGTCGGCGATGATGTCGGCCATCTTGTAGATGGCGTTGTCGCCGCGCTCGGGGGCGGAACCGTGGCAGGACGTGCCGTGGACGTCGACGCGAATCTCCATGCGGCCACGGTGACCACGATAGATGCCGCCGTCGGTGGGCTCGGTGGAGATGACGAACTCAGGCTTGATGCCGTCGACGTTGTAGATGTACTGCCAGCACATACCGTCGCAGTCCTCCTCCTGGACCGTGCCGACGACCATGACCTTGTAGCCCTCGGGGATGAGGTCGAGGTCCTTCATCATCTTGGCAGCGTAGGTCGCAGAGGCCATGCCGCCCTCCTGGTCGGAGCCGCCGCGGCCGCCGATGAGCTGGTCGTCCTCGAAGCCCTCGTAGGGGTCGAAGTCCCAGTTGTCACGGTTGCCGATGCCAACGGTGTCGATGTGGGAGTCGATGGCGATGATCTTGTCGCCCTCGCCCATGAAGCCCATGACGTTGCCAAGGCCGTCGACCTTGACCTCGTCGAAGCCGAGCTTCTCCATCTCGGCCTTGATGCAGGCGACGACCTCGCCCTCCTCGCAGGACTCGGACGGGTGGGAGATCATGGCGCGCAGGAACGCCGTCATGTCCTTGCCGTAGTCCTGGGCGGTCTTCTTGATGAGATCGTAGTCGAGCTGCTTAGCCATGTCGTGAACCTTTCTGTTCGATGGCCTTCGTTACCTAGATGTGGGCCGCATGAGCGGCAGTGGTGCCTAGCAGGTGGGGTACTCGCCCTCCCAGACGATGCGGCGGTACTGCTCGGGGTCGGTGTCGCCCTCGGTGGAGAAGCACAGCACGGAGCTCGTCTTGTCCAGGCCGATGGCCTCCTTGAGCTCGGCGTACTCCGGGTCGAGCATGAGCGTCTCGACGAGGCCCGTCGTCACGGCACCGGACTCGCCGGAGATGACGCGCGGGTCGCCCTTCTCGGGGGCGCCGAGGGTACGCATGCCGCGGGCCGTCACCCAGTCGGGGCAGGAGACGAACGCCGTCACGTGGTTGCGCAGGATGTCCCAGCCCAGGATGTTGGGCTCACCGCAGCACAGCCCGGCCATGATGGAGGGCATGTCGCCGTCGACGATGCGCGGCTCGCCGTCACCGGCGGCAGCGCCCTTGTAGAGGCACGCGGCAGGGGCGCACTCGGCCACGACGAACGTGGGCGGGTTGTCCGGGAACAGGTTCGTGAAGTAGCCCACGACGGCACCGGCGAGCGAGCCCACGCCAGCCTGGACGAACACGTGCGTCGGGCGGTTGATGGCCATCTCGCGAAGCTGCTCGGCAGCCTCGGAGGCCATGGTGCCATAGCCCTCCATGATCCAGGACGGGATCTTCTCGTAGCCCTCCCAGGCGGTGTCCTGCACGATGACGCCACGCTCGCAGGCATCGGCCTCGGCGGCAGCCATGCGGACGCACTCGTCGTAGTTGACCTCCTCGATGGTCACCTTGGCGCCCTCGGCGGCGATGTTGTCAAAGCGCGGCTTCGTGGAGCCCTTGGGCATGTGCACGACGGCCTTCTGGCCGAGCTTGTTGGCAGCCCACGCCACGCCGCGGCCGTGGTTGCCGTCCGTGGCCGTGAAGAACGTGGCCTGGCCGAAGTCCTCGGCGAGCTTGTCGGACGTGAGGTAGTCGAACGTGCACTCGGCAACGTCCTTGCCAGTCTCGTCGGCGATGTAGTTGGCCATGGCAAACGAGCCACCGAGCACCTTGAAGGCGTTGAGGCCGAAGCGGTAGGACTCGTCCTTGACGCACAGGTTGCCCAGGCCCAGGCGAGCGGCCTGGCCGTCGAGACGGGCAAGCGGCGTCACGGTGTACTGCGGGAAGCTCTTGTGGAAGGCGCGGGCCTTCTTGACGTTGTCGAGCGACATGATGCCCAGGTGCGCATCATCGCTCTTGGGCATGTGGTTGATGGCCCACTGAATCTTCTCGCTCACGTTACCGAGACCTCCTTGGTTGGTTGCATTCAACTATTTGTTTGATAACCAAACAAATAGTTTGTTACTCCATATGAAACCACACTTTGTTTTAGATTCAAGGCTAGTTTTACGCCGTCTGGTGAGCGTTGCGAAATCGGCCGCGAGCGTTGGGTTGCCACATGAGACGGCGACGGACAAACCCGCATGTCATCGCCTTGGTTGACATAACGGCACGACCGTGATGAGCGGCCTATCGTCACACGAGCGACACATTAGCGCCCCAAAGGTGTCAAAGACTTTTGGGCACCCAATCGGCAGCAAAAGAGGGTCGCTCCGCGCGGGAACGACCCTCTGACACAACGGCGGAACTGCTCGGGGAAGAAGCGTGTCCGCCGGCCGTGTATCGAATGGGGCTACTCCTCGTCCTCCGAGTCGCCGTCGGAGACGCGAAGCTTCTTCTCCTCCTCGACGGGCTCGGGAGGCATGAGCAGGTTGAGCACGATTGCCATGATGGCGCACGGCGTGATGGCCGAGGTGCCAAAGATCGTGTTGATCCAGCCAGGCATGCCCACGCCCGTGAGCGAGCCGGAGACCTGCGCGATGCCCAGGCCAAATGCCACGGACACGCCAAAGATGGTGCAGGTGCGCGGCGTGAGGCCATCCTTCACGAGAATGCGGATGCCGTTGAGCGTGATGGTGCCGAACACGCTGATGGTGGCGCCGCCGATGACGGGCTGGGGAATCATGAGAAGGAGCGCCGAGAGCTTGGGGCACAGGCCCGCGGCCATGAACACGATGGCGGCTCCGCCGAACACCCAGCGGTTGATGACCTTCGTGCTCACGATGATGCCCACGTTCTGGCCGAACGCCGAGGTGGGAACGCCGCCGAACAGCGAGGAGATGATGGAGACGAGGCCCTGCGCCATGATGCCGCCAGAGATCTCCCTGCCCTTGGGCATGCGGTCCATGGAGCCGGCCGTGGCGGCGGAGAGGTCGCCGATGAGCTGGATGTTCACCATGACGTAGATGATGGCGATCGTGATGCAGACGGCAGGGTCGAACGTGAGCTCGAACGGCATGAACTGAGGCAGGGAGAACCAGGCAGCCTCGCCGATGCCGGACGGGTCAATCATGCCAAACGGGATGGACACGACGCATCCGATGATGATCGCGAAGAAGATGGAGCCGATCTTCGTGATGCCCTTCGTGAAGTTCGTGAGACCAAACGTCACGGCAAAGGTGATGAGGCCCACGATCCAGTTCATCGCGCTGCCGAAGTTCTCGGTCCCCACGCCACCGGCGATGTACTTGATGGCCGTGGGATACAGCGACACGCCGATGGTGAAGATGACCGTGCCAGTGACGAGCGGCGGGAAGATCCACCTGATTTTGTCGTAGAACAGGCTGAACACGATGGCGACGATGCCGCCGACCATCTCGGCGCCGAGGATGACGGAGAAGCCAAACTCCCCGCCCACGGCTTGCAGCGCCGGCAGGAACGCGAACGAGGCGCCCGTGAGGATGGGCAGGCCCGAGCCAATACGACCGAACAGCGGGAACTGCTGGAGCAACGTGTCGATGGCAGAGAGGATGAGCGCCACCTGAATGATGGCCGTCTCCTGCTCGGCGGAAAATCCGCACGTGGTCGCGATCATCATCGCGGGGGTGATGACGCCGGCGAACGACGCGAGCACGTGCTGCAGCGACGTGGGGATGAGCGAGCTCAGGGGCGGGAAGCCATCTCGCTTGAACAGCGACTTGTCGAGACCCGCCTCGGTCTGCTGGGTATTGTCCATACATGTTCCTCTCGTGAGGGCGCTCTGGTACGCGCCTGTGCGTGCGGCCCGACCATGCCCCGGGGACCGCCCACGCATCATCCCCTGAACGGGGCGAAAAAACATCCTAAAGAATATTCAGTTGTGCTTACAATTTGTTAGGAACTCTCCCGCAGCACGCCAACGGCGGGTTTTTGGGCGTGAGCGGTATCGCGATGTCCCAAATGGGTCTGACCCTACGCGTATACTCGACAGCGAATGCAAAGAAAGAAAGCACAAGGAGGAGCCCATGCTCGACATGATCAAGGCCGAGGAGGCCCGCGCCATCGCCGCGGAGGCGGACCCCACGAGAGAGACGGCCGCAGCGGACACGCTCTCCAACAACGCCATCAGCTGGGCCATCAGAAACGCCATCCACCGCACGGACACGCGCATCCGCATGTACGCCAAGTTCGGCCGCACCACGCTGTCCGTGAAGTTCGCCCCGAGCGACGGCGACCGCGACGGCGAGGGCAACTCGTTCTACAACGACCTCGTGGCCAACAGCAACACGAACGTCGCCGACGCCGTCTGCGACATCATCTACGGGCGCGAGCAGGACCTCATCTCCCCCATCCAGACCGCGCGCATCCTCAACACGTACAGCTCGAGGCTCGCAAAGTTCGTCAACGACCTGCAGCGCCTGGGCTACGAGGTCGAGGTCGGCAACGGAAGCGAGAAGGGCAACGGAAAGATCGACAACAACACGATCGTCGTCAAGTGGGCCTAGGCTGGCAAGCCTCGAGCTCTGACGGCTGACACGAGGAGGGCCCGGCTCTGAGCGAGTCGGGCCCTCCCCTTTGTTACGACGCCTTTGCCTACTTGTCGGAGCCGCACTCGCCGTGGACGATCTCGATGGCCTTCTCGACGCCGTCGATGACGTTCTGGTAGCCGGTGCAGCGGCACAGGTGGCCGGAGAGGTTCTTGCGAATCTCATCACGCGTGTAGGTCTTGCCGGTGTTGATCATCTCCATGGCGCTCATGATGATGCCGGGGATGCAGAAGCCGCACTGCACGGCAAACTGGTCAATAAACGCCTGCTGAACGGGGTTGAGCGTGCCGTCCGGAGCCTGCAGACCCTCCACGGTGAGGATATCCTTGCCCTGGGCCCAGTCGGTGAGGTAGAGGCAGGTGTCCGTTGCCACGCCATCGATGAGGACGGTGCAGGCACCACACTCGCCCACCTCGCAGCCACGTTTGACGCTCGTGAGGCCAAGGCGGTTGCGCAGCGTGTCAAGCAGAGACTCGCGCGGGTCGTAGCCCACCTGGACCTCCTTGCCGTTCACCGTGCACTTCAAGATCTTCATGTCCATCACAGATCAGCTCCTCCCCTGCGCGCCGCATAGATGAGGGAGCGCTTCGACATCTCCTTGATGAGCTGGAGGCGGAAGTCCTTGGACGCACGCCAGCTGTCGCGCGGGTTCGTGCACTCGGCCGCGAGCTCCCCGATGCGCTCGACGGCATCATGGACGTCGGTGCCGCGGACGGCGTCCTCGGCCTCAATGGCGCGCATGGGCGTGGGGCCCGCGACTCCGAACGCGAGGCGGATGTCGTCGATCGTGCGCTTGTCAGGCCCGAGCTTCACGAGGCAGCAGCAGCCCATCGTCGTGATCTCGAGGGCGTTGCGCTTGCCGTACTTGAAGTAGTAGCCCGTGAAGCCCTCGTAGTGGTCCTTGGGGATGCGGATCTTGACGAGTACCTCGTCGCGCTCCTTGTGGGAGCGTCCGGGACCGGCGTACCACTCCTCGATGGGGATGGTGCGGGTGCCGCGAACGCTCTGGACGTCGAGAAGGGCGCCATAGGCAAAGAGCGTGGAGGCGGAGTCTGCCGAGGTGGCAGCCGTGCAGACGTTGCCGCCAATCGTGCCCGAGACGCGCAGCTGCGGACCGCCCGGGGTGTCGCAGGCCTCGCCGAGCGTGGGCACGGTGGCCTGGATCACGGGGCTTGTCGTGACGTGATGGAACCAGGTGATGGGGCCAATCTCGACGGTTCCGTCGTCGGCGAGCGTCACGCCGTCGAGCTCGTCGGCAAGGCCGTGGATTGAGACGAGGTGGGCCGGCGCCCCCTTGCCCTCGCGCAGCTTCACGAGCACGTCCGTACCACCGGCGATGACCTCGGCGGCGGGGTCTGCCGCAAGTGCCTCGCAGGCATCGGCCACACTCGTGGCCTCGTAGAGCGATTCGATGTCATACATCTAGATCAGCCCCTCCTTCTTGAATCCCTCGAAGAGACGCTGCGGCGTCATGGGCTCAACGTAGAACTTGCAGCCCGTGGCGTCGAGGATGGCGTCACGGATGGCAGCGGCCGGCGAGATGGCAGGCGTCTCGCCCACGGCCTTGTTGCCATAGGGGCCCGTGGGGTCGGGCTTCTCCACGAAGTCCGCCTTGAGGTCGGGCAGGTCCATCGTCGTGGGGATCTTGTAGTCGAGAAGCGTGGGGTTGAGCACGCGAGCCGTCTTGGGGTCCACCTGCAGCTCCTCGAACAGGCCATAGCCAATGCCCTGCGCCATACCGCCGTGAATCTGCTGCTCCACGAGCTTGGGGTTGATGAGCCTACCGGAGTCCTGGACGTTGATGATCTTGTTCACCGTGACCTTGCCGAGCGGCATGTCCACCGTAACGTCAGCGAACGTGCAGCCGCCGGCGATCGAGTTCGTGTGGACGTTGATCGTCTCGTGCGCATGGAGCTGGTCGGCCGCGTCCAGGTTGTAGTAGGCCTCGAGCGCGAGCTCGGGCAGGGTGCACACGACGTTTCCAACGACGTCAAAGATCTTGTGATCGCGCAGCGTGAGCTGCCCCTGCGCGCTCGGGTGCAGGTAGTGAGCGTAGTCGAGGATCTTCTTGCGCAGCGTCTCTCCAGCCTTCTTGACCGCGGTGCCAGAGACGTAGGTCTGTCGGGACGCATAGGCGCCCGAGTCATAGGGTGTGACGTCGGTGTCCTGGAACGAGACGATATGGACGTCCTCGGTGTCCACGCCGATGGCCTCGGCAGCCATCTGCGAGAAGACGGTGTCCGCACCCTGGCCAATCTCGGTGGCGCCCATCTGGAGCTGCACGGAGCCGTCCTGGTTGAGCGTCACGGCAGCCGTGGCCGTCTCGAGCGCGAACGGGGCGACGGCCGTCTTGTACACGAAGAACGAGACGCCCACGCCGTGGCGGATGGGGCCGGTCTCATTGGCATACTCGGCCTTCTTCTTGTCCCACTCGATGTACTCCTTGCCCTTGGCAACGCACTCGGGAATGCCGCAGGTGTGCGCCGCGATGACGCCACCGGGCGTGAACTCGTCCACGAACTTGTCCGTGTAGACGTTCTTGAGGCGGAACTCGACGCCGTCCCAGCCCATGTCGTAGGCGATGTCTCCCATGAGGCACTCGGCCGCCCAGTTGCCCTCGGGCACGCCATAGGCGCGCATGGCGCCCGTGTGCGGGCCATTCGTGTGGATGGTATAGGCCTCGGAGTGCGTGGCGACCTCCTGGGTGTGGTACAGCCAGCGGAACGAGTTCACGGAGTTGAGCACGAGGGCGTGGCCGTGGTGGATGTAGCCGCCCGTGTTGGAGTAGGCCACGATCTTGCGAGCGTGGAGATTCATGTCATCGTCGTAGGAGCACTCGATGTCAAACGTCTTAGGCTGGCGTCCCGACGTGTCCCAGAACAGTTCCTCACGGGAAAGCTCGAGCTTGACGCAGCGACCGCCGATCTGCTTGCAGATCCAGGCGTTGAGAGGCTCGTAGTGAACGTCTTGCTTCGTGCCAAAGCCGCCGCCGATGTAGGGCTTGATGACGCGGACGTCTCCCCAGGGGATGCCGAGCGCCTGGCCTATGACGCGACGCACCACGTGGGGAATCTGCGTCGAGGAGACACAGACGATCTTGCCGCCCTCCATGTAGCAGTACGAGACGCACGTCTCGATGTGAACCTGGGACTGCTCACGAGACTCGGCGTGAATCTTGACGTGGTGGTACTTGGGATCCTCGAGCGCCTCCTCGACCGTCTTGTAGCCGGCCTTGGCAAGGTTCTCCTCGGAGGTGCGGGCCAACGAGTGGGCCACGATGTTGTCGGGCTTGCGGTCCTGGACGGGCGGGGTCGTGCCCTTCATGGACTCGAGCGCGTCATAGACGACGGGGTACTCCTCGTACTCGACGTGAATCTTCTTGAGGGCACGATCACATGCCACCGTGTCCTCACCCACCACGACGGCGATGTTGTCGCCGTAGATGCGCACGCGGTCATCAAGCAGCTTGCGGTCTGCCTGGTCACGCTTGGCGGCGGCGGAGTCCGCATACCAGGGATGTCCCGCAACCGGGTAACAGATGTCGGGCACGTCAAAGCACGTGAACACGGCCACGATGCCCGGGACCTTCTCGGCCTCGGTCGTGTCGATGGACAAGACGCGGCCGTTGCCGATCGTGGCGTGGTAGATCTTTGCCTCGAGGCAGGGCTTGGGGCACAGGTCATCCGTGAACTTGGCGCGACCCGTCACCTTGTCATACGCGTCGACGCGCGGGATGGGACGGCCAACCTCCCTGAGCTTTTCCATGACGCCTCACTCTCAAAAGTTGTCTTGCTTGCAAACAAAATTTTATTACCGCGAGAATCGAGGACGCATGCATAACGGCGAGCGGGCTGTTTGAGCGCGCAGACGGGTGACGTGGAGCGGCAAACACCGTCTCTGAGCTGGGCGTTGTTTGCGTATGACTCCAACGTGCGGCACGATAACGATAAAAAAGGACGCCCCTCACCATACGGAAAGGGACGTCCCACAAGCGTCTGGGAGCGCAAGGCATTCAGGCGCGAGAAGACCTTACAGGCCGGACTTGATGGTCTCGATCTCGTCGTCGGTCAGGAAGGTGTCGGCCTTGATCTGCTCGGTGTACTCGGCAACCTTGTCCTGGACGTCCTGGGCCACGGCGTCGGAGTACTTGCCAAGGGATACGCCGCCGTTCTCGATGTTGGCCTCGATAACCTTGCCGCCGCCGAAGGAGCCGTCCTCGATGGCGCTCATGGCCTCGCCCATCTTCCAGTCGGTGACAGTGGAGGTGATCACGCAGGGGTGGTCGGAGCCCACGAGGTCGATCGGCTGGGCGATGTTAAAGTGCGTGTCGGCGCCGGCGCTCTCGAGGGCCTGGCGCACGCCGCCGTCAACGGCGGAGGCGTCGCACCACATGACGTCGACGTTGTCCGTGCCGATCCAGGACTCGGTGAGCTTCACGCCGGCAGAGGCATCGGAGAAGCCCGCCTCGAAGTTATAGACGCCCTTGACGCCAGCGTTGACCTTCTGGGCGGCAGCGAGATAGGCGGAGTACTTGGTGAGCGTCGTGGGGATGCGCATGCCCCCAACGAAACCGATGCAGTTGGACTTGGTCATGAGACCGGCGACGACGCCCGCGAGCGAACCGGCCTGCTTGAGGTTGACCTGGACGGTCTCGAGGTTGTCGAGCGTCTCGTAGTCGGCGAGGTCGGTCGTGGGATCGGTGTTGGTCATGAGGAAGTGCACATTGGGGTGAGACTCGGCGGCCTCGGCGACGACCTCGGCCCAGTCGGAGCAGAACTCGTTACCAGCGGCGATGATGAGGTCGACGTCCTGGTCAACGTAGGACTGAGCGGCCGTAGCGGCGTCGGCGGAAGCGGTGTTCTCCTTGGGCTCGAGCATCTCCCACTTGGAGTTCTCCTCGCAGGCCTTCTGCAGGCTCTCGTAGTGGCCCTGGCCCCAGCCGCCATCAAGAGCCGGGCCGGAGATGACGAGAGCGACCTTGTAGCTGTCCTTGGCCTCGCCAGTGGCGGCATCAGAGCCGCCGTTGTCGGACGAGCCACCGCAGCCGACGAGGGACAGGGCGGCGGCAGCCGTGGCGGCGCCGGCACCGAGCTTGATGGCGTCGCGACGGCTGACGAGCTTGTGGTTCTTCATGGACTTCCCCTTCCTTTAATATGTCCGCACATAATAACGGACACAGACGAAAAGGGGACCGAGCCGAAGCAAGCCCGACTCGGTCCCTTGCTACCTAAACGCTATGTCGAGAAGGCTTAGAGGCCCTTCTCGATGGCCTCCACATCGGAGTCGCTGATGAACGAACCGGCCTTGATCTGATCGGAGTACTCGGCGATCTTGTCCTGGACGTCCTGCGGGACCTTGTCGGAGAACTTGCCGAGCGAGATGCCGCCGTTGTCCATGTTGCCGGTGATGGCGACGCCGCCGCCGAACTTGCCAGACTCAATCTCGTCCATGGCCTGGCCAATCATCCAGTCGGTGATCGTGGAGGTGATGACGGTGGGCTGGTCATCGCCCACGGCATCGATGGGCTGGGCGATGTCATAGTGCGTGTCCGCACCGGCAGACTGCAGGGCCTGGCGCACGCCGTTGTCGACCGCGGAGGCGTCGCCCCACATGACGTCGACGTTGTAGGTGTTGATCCACTGCTCGGCGAGCTTGGTGCCCAGGGAGGCGTCGGTGAAGCCGGCCTCGAAGTTGTACTGACCCGCGATGGACGGGTCGATCTTCTGCGCGGCAGCGAGGAACGCGGAGTACTTCTTGGTGGTGGACGGGAGCTTCATGCCACCGATGAAGCCGATGTTCTTCGTCTTGGTCATGAGACCGGCGACGACGCCGGCGAGGGCGCCCGTCTGGACGAAGTCAGGCAGCACGGTCTCGACGTGGTCGAGGTTCTCGTAGTCGCCCATCTCGGCCTCGGGGTCGGTGTTGGTGATGAGGAAGTTGACACTGGGGTGCTCGTCTGCGGCACTGGCAACGACCTCGGACCAGTCGGAGGCAAACTGGTTGCCGTTGCCGATGATGAGGTCGACGTCCTGGTCGACGTAGGTCTGGGCGGCCGTGGCGGCGTCCGCGTCCGCCGTGTTCTCCTTGGGCTCGAGCATCTCCCAGTTGGGGTGCGAGTCGATGGCGCGCTTGAGGGACTCGTAGTGGCCCTGGTCCCAGCCGCCGTCGGTCGTGATGCCGCTCATGATCATGGCAACCTTGTACTTCTTGTCGCCAGAGTCGCCAGTGGAGGCGCTCGACGAGTCGCTGGAGCCGGAGCCGCCGCAGCCGGCGAGCGCAACCGTCAGGGCTGCGGCACCGCCAAGGCCGAGGGCCTGGCGCCTGTTGAGCATGACTCGAGACTGGGACTTCTTGGACTCACTCATGATGGTCTTTCCCTTCCCACTCGCGTGGGCGCACCCTATGCGCCCACCCTGCCGTGCAAAACAAACCTACAAGTACCTGATACCCAGCTTTAAGGAAGCTGACACCTCAAATCACGCCGGGGCGCACAAATTGCCGCCCCGGCGAGAAAAGCTAGCGGGACTCGCGGAAGTACGGCTGGCCGCTCGACTTGGGGCCGGCGTGCTTGGAGCCAAAGAAGATGAGCGCGATGATCGTGAAGATGTACGGGATCATCTTGAAGAACATGACCGGCGCGGCCTGGAACTGGGCCTGAAGGGCCACGTTGAGGCCATCGAAGAAGCCGAACAGCAGGCTGGCGCCCATGACGCCCACCGCGCTCCAGCGGCCGAAGATGACGGTGGCCAGCGCGATGAAGCCACGGCCCATCACGATGCCGTCCGTGTAGATCGGCGTGTAGCACAGCGTGAGGAACGCGCCGCCGGCAGCGGCGAGTGCTCCGCACACGACGCAGGCGATGTACTTGGTGCGCACGACGTTGATGCCGAGCGTCTCGGCGGCCTGCGGGTTCTCGCCCACGGAGCGCCAGGACAGGCCGGCGCGGCAGCGCTTGAAGAAGAACGAGACAACCGGCACGAGGAGAAACGCCAGATAGGCAAGGAGCGTCTGGTTGAACAGGCCGTTGCCGATGACGGGAATGCTCGAGAGGCCCGGGATGGCCAGGCTCGGCATCTGGCTGCCCGTGGCGTTGGCGGGGTTGGCGCCAACGAACAGGTTGTAGCCAAACAGGGCCACGGCGGGCGCCAGGATGTTGATGGCCATGCTCGTGACCGTCTGGTCAGAGCAGAGCTTGACCGTGCAGAAGGCGTAGATCATGTTGATGACAACGCCGGCGAGCATGCCCACGAGCAGACCGATCCAGAGGTTGCCCGTGACCTTGCCAACCGCGAACGCCACGAACGCGCCAACGGCCATGATGCCCTCGAGGCCGATGTTGACGAGACCGGCACGCTCGGAGAAGACCTCGCCGAGAGCCGCGAGCAGGATGGGCACGGCGCCCATCGCCATCGCCTTGACGATGGTGGGAAGCGCAACCATGAAGTCCATTACGCGTTCACCTCAGCTTTCTTGTTCTTGCCAAGGTTGGCGATGATCGCCTTGACCTTGGGCAGCTTCACCAT
The DNA here is from genome assembly GCA_934668375.1 of uncultured Parolsenella sp. Classification (GTDB taxonomy): domain Bacteria; phylum Actinomycetota; class Coriobacteriia; order Coriobacteriales; family Atopobiaceae; genus Parolsenella. The sequence continues at coordinate 32,598 of CAKUNF010000002.1, forward strand.
GGCGAGACCCGCGACGGCGAAGATGATGATCAGGCCGCGGACGATGTCGACGATGGCCGTGGGCACGCCGATGACGGACTGCATCATCGTGCCGCCCGTGGACAGGACGCCGAACAGCAGGGCGACGAAGATGGCCGCGATGGGGTTGAGCTGTGCGATGAGCGCGATGGCCACGCCGTCGAAGCCAAAGCCGGAGCCAAAGCCGTCGGCGAGGCGGAACGGGGTCTTGCCGAGCAGCTCAACGGCACCGCCGAGGCCGGCGATGGCGCCGGAGATCACGAAGGCGAGCAGCACGAGCGCACGCACGGGGAAGCCGTTGACCTTGGAGGCGGTGGGGCTCAGGCCCACGGCGCGAATCTTGAAGCCGAAGGATGTGCGGAAGATCACGTACCACAGGAAGACGCCGAGAAGGATGGCGATGATGACGCCGCAGTGCGCGGTGCCCACGTCGATGAGGTGCGTGGACTTGGGCATGGCGAGCGTCTTGGGCAGGCCCTGGTCAGAGAAGACGTTCTTGAAGATGTACTCCATGAAGTACATGGCGATGTAGTTGAGCATGATCGTGGTGATCATCTCGTTGAGGCCACGCGTGATCTTCATGATGCCCGGGAGCAGCGCCCAGATGCCGCCCACCACGATGCCGGCGATGATGCCGAGCAGAAGGCCCATCGGACCGGTGAGGTTGAGGCCCAGGATGACGGTCGCGGTTGCGCAGCCGCCCATGATGAACTGGCCCTCGCCGCCGAGGTTGAACACGCCGCACTTGTAGGCAAAGACGGCGGCCAGGCCCGTGAAGATGAGCGGGCACGCGCGCTCGAGGGTCTTGCCGATCTTGCCGGCGTCACCAAGCGAGCCCTGCAGCATGGCCGCGTAGCCCTGGATGGGGTTCTTGCCCAGACACGCGATCACGATGGCGCCCACAATGAGGGCGAGCAGCACCGAGACGACGGGCGTCAGCAGCGCGATCCTCTTCTCGCGCAGCTGCTCGGGGGTCGCCGCGGGCTTCTTGGCCTTCGTCTGCTTCTTGTTGTCAGCCACTGTTCCTCCCCTCCTACTTTCCTGCCATGGCGAGCGAGATCTCCTTGATGGGAGGATTCGCGCCAGGATACGTTCCCATGATCTCTCCCTCGAACAGGACCGTGATCCTGTCGGAGAGCTTCAGCACCTCGTCGAAGTCGGCCGAGATGAGCAGCACCGCGCAACCCGCATCGCGCTGGGCGATGATCTGGTTGTGGATGAACTCGGTGGCCCCGATGTCCAGGCCACGCGTGGGATAGACGGCCACGAGCAGCTTGGGGTGAGAGTCGAGCTCACGGGCGAGAATGACCTTCTGCTGGTTGCCGCCGGACAGCGAGCGGGCCGTCTGGTTGACGGACGTGCAGCGGATGTCGTTCTCGTCCTTGAGCTGCTCGGCGTACTCATGGATGGCGTCGAGCTTGAGCCACGCGCCGTGACCGGCCGAGAAGCGGTCGGAATTCGTCTGCTTGAGCACGAGGTTCTCGGCGATCGTCATGTCGCCAACGAGACCCATCTTGTTGCGGTCCTCGGGGATGTTGCCCAGGCCCGTCTCGATGAAGGCGCTCGGGCTGAACAGCGCGATCTGCTTGCCGTCCGGGCCGATGACCTCGCCGCCCTCGGGCTTGAGCATGCCCGTGACGAGCGCGGCGAGCTCGGACTGGCCGTTGCCGTCGATGCCGGCCACGCCCAGGACCTCGCCCTTGTGGATCTGCATCGAGATGTTCTTGAGGCCGCCGTGCTTGACATCGGGGTGATAGGAGACGCCCTTGAGCTCGAAGGCGACGTCACCGGGCGTCGTGACCTTCTCGTAGGTGTTCTCGGTAAACTTCTGGCCGATCATGAGGTCGGCGAGCTCCTGCTCGGTGGTGTCTGCCACGCGCAGGGTGTCGATCATCTCGCCACGGCGAAGCACCGTGACGCGGTCGGAGATGTGCATGACCTCGCGCATCTTGTGGGAGATGAAGATGATGGACTTACCCTCGGCCGTGAGCGAGTGCATGATGTCGAACAGGCCCTCGACCTCGAGGTCCGTGAGCACCGCGGTGGGCTCGTCGAGAATGACGAGGTCGGCGCCGCGGAACAGGACCTTCATGATCTCGACGCGCTGCTGCATGCCGATGGACATGTCGCCGACCTTCTCGTCGAGGTCGATCTCCATGCCGTAGCGATCCATGAGCTCCTCGATCGTCTTGCGATCGTCTGCGATCTGGAGCAGCGGGCTGTTGTGGCGCTTGTCGCCCAGGATGATGTTCTCGAGGCCCGTCATGTCCTCGATGAGCATGAAGTGCTGGTGAACCATGCCGATGCCGTGCTCGACGGCCACGCCGGGGCTGGAGATGTTCACCTCCTGGCCGCGGATGTAGATCTTGCCCTCCGTTGGCGTGTAGAGACCAATGAGGACGTTCATGAGCGTGGACTTGCCAGCTCCGTTCTCGCCCAGGAGCGTGTGGACCTCGCCTTGCTCGATCGTGAGGTTCACGTTCTTGTTAGCGTAGAACGAACCGAAGCACTTGCTGACGTTCTCCATCCTCAGCAACTCGGCCATACGTACCACCTTTCGATGTTCCCCGCCTGCACCGCGCTCGCGGTGCCCTCCCCTCTCCTACCCGTGCGGTCAAGCGGGCTCGATCGTTGCCTCTGCCGCACGAGTCAGAACAGCCAAACTCCAAGTAGCTTACGCGCTCGGTGCCGCCGAGAGGCGACGGCGCCGGAATCTCTCGTTCTCAGAGTAACCCGACATGCATGACGGGTTGGTTAACTGTCTGGTGAGAAAAAGTTACTACAAAATTACAGGTAGGCTTACATTCTTTAAGTTTCCGCCGCTCATACGGCCTGTTTTGTCCGGTGGACGGTTAACCGTTTTGCGCTCTCCTTTTTCGAAATAACGTCTAGCTCGGAGAGCTTCGCCGGGCCATATTTTTACCTGACAATAAACGTTTTTCGGTATAAGGACTTTTTATCGAAGCCAAAGTGTGTACCAAGCGGCCAGCCGGCATACGCGAGCGTCGCACAAAAGGATGCCCAAAGGTCTTTGACACCTTTGGGGCGGTGGGGCGGGAACAGAAACAGGGGCCCGGACTTGTGTCCAGGCCCCTGCGAGATGCCGCGTGGGTGTCAGCCGCTAGTCGCGGCCGAGCCTGTGGCTGTAGTAGGTGTCCGCCATGGGCAGGTTGGGACGCAGCTTGCCGGAGAGCGCGTGATAGGCGTTCTGGACGGCGGGAGCGGTCGGAATCGTGGCGATCTCCCCGATGCCCTTGCCGCCATAGGCAACAGGCAGCTGCTCGTCCTTCTCCACGTAGATGGCATGGATCTCGGGGATGTCGCAGGAGCGCAGAAGCCCGAGCGTTCCGTACTTGACCTGCGGCACGCAGTCCTTGAGCGGCCACTGTTCCGTGAGCGCGTAGCCCATGCCCATGAGCACGCCGCCCTCGATCTGGCCCTGGATGGCGATGGGGTTGATGACGCGGCCCGAGTCGTGTGCCGCGTAGACCTGCGTGACCTTGCCCTCGTCGTCGAGGATGACGACGTGCGTGGCAAAGCCGTAGCAGATGTGGCTCTTGGGGTTGGGCACGTCCGCGCCGAGCTTGTCGGTCTTCTCGAGGTACTCGTAGTAGAACTCGTGGCCCTCGAGGGCGCGCAGGGCGTCGGTGGGGTGCCTGGGGTGCACGGCATGGCCCGGCACGAGCTGCTCGGCGGGCACCTCGAAGGTGGTGCCGTCGGCAAACTGGTGGGTGATGCCGTCTCCCTTGGCGCTCACGCGCTCGTCTGGCACGGCCTCGCCGCGCTCCACGGCGAGCATGGCGTCGCGCAGCAGGAAGGCGGCGCCGCGCACGGCCTCGCCGGTGACGACCGTCTGGCGCGAGCCCGACGTGGTGCCCGAGTCCGGCGCAGCCTCCGTGGAGCACTCGCCGTTGGCGATGCGCGAGAGGGGCAGGCCGCACGCCTCTGCGACGTCCTGGAGAAACACGGTGTTGCAGCCCTGGCCGATGTCGGACGTTGCGGCGTAGATGACGGCACGTCCGTCCTCCACGCGGATGTTGCAGCGGCCCGCGTCCGGAAGGCCCACGCCCACGCCGGCGTTCTTCATGGAGCAGGCGATGCCCGCGTGCCCGGGGTTTGCGTAGTAGACGTCCTTCACGGCCTCAAGCGTCTCCTTGAGGGCCGTGGAGCAGTCTGCGATCTGGCCGTTGGGCAGGACCTCGCCCGGCTCGATGGCGTTCTTGTAGCGGATCTCCCACGGGTCGATGCCGGCCTTCTCGGCCAGAAGGTCGATGAGGCTCTCCAGGGCAAACTCGGACTGGCACACGCCGAAGCCGCGAAACGCCCCCGCGGGCGGGTTGTTGGTGTAGTAGCCATAGCCGCGGATATCGGTGTTCTGGTACTTGTAGGGGCCCACGGAGTGCGTGCAGGCGCGCTCGAGGACCGGTCCGCACAGCGACGCGTAGGCACCCGTGTCGAAGTTGATCTCGCAGTCGAGGCCGGTGAAATTGCCGTCCTTGTCGCACCCGAGCGTGAACGTGCCGTCCATGGCATGGCGCTTGGGGTGGAAGTACAGCGACTCCTGGCGCGAGAAGCGGCACTTGACGGGGCGACCGAGCTTGTAGGCGGCGAGTGCGGCCAGGTGCTGGCAGGAGACGTCCTCCTTGCCGCCAAAGCCTCCGCCCACGAGCATCGTCTCGACGACGACGCGCTCGGGCGTGGCGTCCCAGCCGAACATGTGCGCGCACTCCTTACGCGTGTCGTAGGCGCCCTGGTCCGTGGACCAGATCTTGACCCCGTCCTTGTACGGGGCGGCCACGGCACACTCCGGCTCGAGGAACGCGTGCTCGGTGAACGGCGTGGTGAAGCGCTGGGTCACGGTGTAGGCGGACTCGGCGAGTGCCTTCGCGGCGTCACCGCGCGTGACGTGGCGGCTCTGGCAGACGTTGTCCTTGAGCTCGACGGTGTTGCCGAACGCGAAGAAGCTGTCGTGGATGCGCGGGGCGCCGGGGGCCTTGGCCTCCTCGATGGAGCGGACGGGCTCGAGCCGCTCGTAGTCGACCTTCACGAGCTTCTTGGCACGCTCGAGCGTCTTGGCGTCCTCGGCCACGACGAGGGCGATGGCATCTCCCAGGCAGCGGGTGACATCGCCCTCCGCGATCATGACGTCCCAGTCCTGGATGAGGTGGCCCACCTGGTTGTGCGGAACGTCTGCGGCCGTGAGCACGCCCACGACGCCGGGCAGCGCCTCGGCCTTGCTCGCGTCGATGGACACAACGCGGGCGCGGGGATACTTGGAGCGCACGGCAGAGGCGTAGCACAGGTCGGGGAAGTCGCGCTCGTCCATGTCGTCGGGGTACTTGCCAAAGCCCAGCACCTTGCGGCGGACGTCCACGCGGAAGATCTGCTCGCCCACGGCGTAGTTGTCGCCCCGTTCGGCGGACGGGTCGATCTGCTCCTCGCCGCGAAGGATCGCGGCCGCGCGCCTGATGCCCACGAGGATGCGCTTGTAGCCGGTGCAGCGGCAGACGTTGCCCTTGATGGCCTGGGAGACCTCAAGGTCCGTGGGGTCTGGCGTGCGCCGGCACAGGGCGGCGCCGGCCATGACCATGCCGGGGATGCAGAAGCCGCACTGGACGGCACCAGCCGCGCCGAAGGCGTAGACGAACGCCTCCTGCTCGCGCTCCGTGAGGCCCTCGATGGTCACGATGTCGTGGCCCTGGGCGAGCTTGGTCGTGAGGACGCACGACTTCACGGCCTGGTTGTCCACCATGATCGTGCACGTTCCGCACGCACCCTCGGAGCAGCCATCCTTGACGCTCGTGAGGTGGAGGTCGTCGCGCAGGTAGCGGAGGAGTGACTTGTTCTCGGACGTTACGTAGTCCTGGCCGTTGACGTGCAGCGTGTACTCGGTAGCCATGTCTTGCCTCCCCTACCCCTCTGCCACGATGCCGAACGCATCGCGGATGACGTTTCTCGGACACTTCGTGGCGCACATGCCGCAGGAGATGCAGCGCGCCCAGTCGATGACGGCGTGGTTGTCGATCACGTGGATGGCACCGGCCGGGCAGGCGCGCTCGCACGCGCCGCAGGCCACGCAGCTGTTGTCGCACTCGAGCTTGGCGTCTGAGCCCTTCTCGGTGTTGGAACAGCGCGCCGTGATGGTGAACTCGCGCTCAACGAGTTGGATGACGCCTTGCTCGCATGAGCGCGCGCACAGGCCACAGCCAATGCAGGCGTCGCGGTCCACCACGGCCACGCCACGCTCGTTGATATGGATGGCGTTCTTGCGGCACACGCCCACGCATGTGGCGCAGCCGATGCAGCCCTGCTTGCAGCCTTGCAGGTCGCAGCCACCGTTGCACATGACGACGGCGACGGGCCGGGGCTTTCTCGGACGCTTGGCCGCAGGTCTCGCGGGCTTGTCCTTGTTGTTGTCGTAGGCCATGTCTCGGCCTTTCGTTTCTCGCGGGGCGCCTGCGAGGCCGGGCGCGGGGCCCAGGCCCCGCAGGCGCCCGAATGACATAGGGGACCTCCCAACGCAAAGATCGGGCGGGCGCGGGAGGAACGCCCGCCCGGAGTAGCTCACCTACTTGGCGAGCAGATAGGCGTAGGAGTCACGCACGGTGCGAATCGTGAGGCGCACGTCCTCGGGAAGGCCGCAGTTGGGGTCGTCGACGTCATAGGCACCCGTGCCAGAGGCGAGGCGGACGATAAACGAGCCATCGGCCTGGGGCAGGAAGCCGCGGTTCTCGGAGGCGCCCATGTCCTCGGCGCTCCAGAACAGGGTGAGCTTGTCCTTGAACGGACGGCCCTCCCACGGGCAGAACACGGCGCAGTTACCACACTCGTTGCACATGCCGTCCACGTGGATGACCTGGTGCTGGGCCAGGCCCGCAACGTCGATGGCGACGTTGGCTCGGTTGGGGCAGACGTCGCAGCACGCCTCGCAGACCTTGGCGCAGCCCAGGCAGCGGCTGTGCGCGAGCAGGGCGGTCTCGGTGGAGAGGGTGCCCTTGCGCTCGTAGCACTGCTCGACCGTCGCGGCGGCATTGGCCTCGGCATAGGCGTTGAAGTCGGCGCCGAGCATGTCACGGGCAACGGCCTGGGCGTCGGCGATGGCCTCGACGAACGTCGCGGGGCCACGACGGCAGTCGCCGGCGGCCCAGACGCCCGCCACGCCCGTGGCGGTGCCTGCCGGGCGACCCTTGCGGTCCACCTCGACGCCGGCGGAGGCGTAGACGTCACCCTCGATGTGCTCGCCCACGGCGCAGATGACGGCAGTGGCCGGGACCTCGACGGTCTGACCGGTGGCGACGGGACGCTGACGGCCGGACTCGTCGGCCTCGCCGAGCCTCATGACGTCGCAGGTGAGCTTGCCGTCTGCCACGCCCTTGGGCGCGAGAAGCTCGCAGAACTCGACGCCGTCGGCCAGGGCCTCCTGGAGCTCGTCCTCGTCAGCAGGCATGAAGCGCTTCGTGCGGCGGTAGACGATGCGGACGTTCTCGACGCCCGGGAGGCGCTTGGCGACGCGCGCGGCGTCCATGGCCGTGTTGCCGGCGCCCACGATGACGATGTCGGTGCCGAGCGCGGAGAGGTCCTCGCCGGCCTTGGCGGCACGCAGGAAGTCGAGGACGTCGTGCTCCTCGCCGTACTCGAGGCCCACGTGGCCCGGTGCCCAGGCGCCCACGCAGACCACGACGTCCGTGTAGCCCTCGGCCTTGAGCTCCTCGATGCTTCTGACCTCGCGCCCCAGCTCGACCTTGGCGCCAAAGGCGAGGCAGAGCTGCTCGTCGGCGTCGATGTCGTTGTGGGAGATGCGGAACTCGGGGATGACGTGACGGGCGACGCCACCGAGCCTGTCCGTGCGCTCGATGATCGTGACGTCGGCGCCGGCGCGCGTGAGGAAGAACGCGGTGGCGAGGCCGGCCGGACCGCCGCCGACGACGGCGACGCGCTTGTCGGAGCCATGCGCGGGCTTGGTGTCCTTGAGCTCGGCCAGGACCTCGTCGAAGCCACCGCGGGCGGCCTTGAGCTTGCTGGCACGGATCTGGGCACCCTCGGCCTCGTAGAACGCGCGCTCGCACTTGGCGCCGCAGGGGTGCGGGCAGAGGTTGCCCGTGATGTGGGGCAGCGCGTTGCGGCTCACGATGATGCGCAGGGCCTCGGCGAGGTTGCCCTCGTCAACGGCGTGCAGGTAGGCGGGGATGTCCTGCTGGATGGGGCAGCCGGAGCGGCACGGGGCCGTGAAGCAGCTCGTGAGCGGCAGCGGGGCGCTCACCTTGTGCGGCTTGGCCGGCTTGATGGGCTTGTGGTACAGCGGGCTTGCCGTGGCCCTCTCGCCCAGGGCGGTAACTGCCGCGACGTCGACGTCCTCGCGACGCTCCATGCCCTCGAGGATGTGCGCGATCTGGCTGAAGCGCTCGTAGCCGCCGGGCTTGAGCACCGTCGTGGCCATCGTGATGGGCCAGATGCCTGCGGCATACAGGTCGTGGATGTTGCGAGCATCGGCGCCGCCGGAGTAGCTGATGCGCAGCTTGCCGTCGAACTCGGCGGAGATGCGGCGCGCCACCTCGACCGTGAGCGGGAACAGCGAGCGGCCGGACATGTACATCTCCTCGCTCGGCAGCTCGCCGCGCGTGACGTCCACGGGGAAGGTGTTCGTGAGCTTCACGCCAAAGGCAAGGCCATGGCTCGCGGCAAGGTCGATGAGGCGACGCATCATCGGCACGGCGTCTTCCCACTGCAGGTCCTCGACGAAGTGCTTGTCGTCAAAGGCGATGTAGTCAAAGCCGAGCTCGTTCAGGCGCGTGCGTGCGTAGTCATAGCCGAGCAGCGTGGGGTTGCACTTGATGTAGGTGTTGAGGCCCTTCTCGACAATGAGGTAAGTGGCGATGCGCTCAATCTCTGCGGGCGGGCAGCCGTGCAGCGTGGACTCGGTGACCGAGGTGGAGACGTGCGGGCTCACGGAGTTCACGAACTCGGCGTCGACGCGCTCGAAGCGGTCGAGGTTGGCAAGTGCCCAGTCGCGGCACTCGGCCCACACTGCGGTGTTGCTCGCGTCCTTCATGGACTCGATGTAGTTGTCGACCTTGGCGCTCTTGATGCCCTCGAGGTCATAGCCCACGCTCATGTTGAAGACGAAGCCGTCCGCGTCCCCCAGCCCCAGCTCGCGGGACAGCAGCTTGCAGGCCCACCAGGCCTTCACGTACTCGTTGAGCGCCTGCGGAACCTCGAGCTCGGTGGACCACTCGCAGTTGTAGCACTCATCCTCGGCCACGATGCAGGGCTTGTTGACGCACGCGGAAAGCTCGGCGCCGTCCATGACCTGCACGGTCTTGACCTCGAAGAAGCGAGATCCCGCCACGTAGGACGCAACGATGTTCTGCGCGAGCTGGCTGTTGGGACCGGCGGCCGGGCCAAACGGCGACTCGATCTTCTCGTTGAAGATGGGGTCGGCGCCACCCTCGTGGCGCACGATCTTGCGCACGCCGAAGACGCTGCCGAGGTTGGCGTGCTCGGTGAGGATCCAGTCCATCATCTGTGCGAACGGGATCGGCCTCATGATGTCGCTCATGTCTGAGCTCCTCTCCTGCCCCGTCGAGACCGCGCGACGAGGGCGAGATGTGTTACGCGCAGGGCAGGGCGCCCCGTGCGCGACGGCCCCGCGGAGGCCGTCTGCCACGCCCGCGCTCCCCGGCGCGAACGTGGGTGCGGCGCCGCCGGGCGCGAGTCCCGGCACCGCCTACGGGGACGCGGACGTCCCCGGGTTTGCTAGTACGTGCGGTGGTTCAGCGTGCCCCACAGCTTCTTGGACTGCTCGAGCGTCCAGGCGTTGATGCGCTCCTCGTCAAAGGCCACGAACTCGCGGTCCTTGTACAGGACCTTGCCGTTCACGATCGTGGTGCGGCAGTTCTTGCCCATCATGCCAAAGAGCATGTGGCCGTCGATGTTGTCGCCGGAGAAGGGCGTGAACACCGGGTAGTCCATCACGATGACGTCTGCGGCGGCGCCGGGGGCGAGCTTGCCGAACGTGCGACCGAAGTACTTGGAGGCCATCGCGTAGTTGTTCTTGAACAGCATCGTCATGGCCTCGCCCCAGCCCACGTTGGGCATGGCGGCGTTGTGGCGCTGGATGACGAGGAAGACCTTGAGGCTCTCGAGCATGTCGTGGGTGTAGGCGTCCGTGCCCATGCACACCGGGATGCCGCGGCGCATGAACTCGAGCACGGGGGCGCAGCCCACGGCGTTGCCCATGTTGGACTCGGGGTTGTTGACGAGCCAGGTGCCGGAGTCCTTGATGATGTCCATCTCGGCGGGCGTCACGTGGATGCAGTGGCCGAGCATCGTGTCGGGCCCGAGCAGGTTATGCTGCAGCAGGCGCTCGACGGGTGGGATGCCGCCGCGGTTCTTTCGGGAGTCCCAGACGTCGTTCATGCCCTCGCAGACGTGGATGTGGAAGCCCGTGAGACCGTCGTTGGCCTCGGCCATCTTGTCCATCGTCTCGTCGGAGAGCGTGAAGGTGGCGTGCCCGCCGAACATGGCGGCGATCATCGTGTCGTCGTCCTTCTCGCGCGCGTCGTGGGCCCAGCGGGCGAACTCGGCGTTCTCGTTGATTGCCTGGTCGCACTTCTCCTGGCCGCGGCGGTCGGAGACCTCGTAGCACAGGCAGGAGCGCATGCCGAGCTCCTTGGCGACGTCCTTGATGGCAAAGAGCGAGCCGGGAATCTCGCAGAAGCTCGCGTGATGGTCAAAGATCGTGGTGACGCCGTCGCGCAGCGAGTCGAGGATCGTGGCGTAGGCGCTGGCGCGCGTGCCGTCGAGCGTGAGGTTGTCGTCGATCTTCCACCACTGCTGCTCGAGGTTCTCGAGGAAGTTCGTGGGGTTGCAGCCGTCGATGGCAAGGCCGCGCGCGAGGCCCGAGTAGATGTGCGTGTGGCAGTTCACGAGTCCCGGCATGATGACGCCGCCGTGGGCGTCCACGTACTCGTAGCCGGGGTTTGCGGCCTTGAGCTCGGCCTCGTCGCCTATGGCAACGATGGTGTCACCGTCGATGGCAACCGCGCCGTGCTCGAGGTAGGGCTTCTCGTCATCGCGGGTGATGACGCGACCATTACCGACAATAAGCATGGTGCTCCCTTCATCGTCGCAGGCGGGGGTTAACGCCTTCGACAGCTGTCATTTGAGCTCGCGCGCCGCATCTCTCGGTGGCGGGTCCTCCCCCGCTCTCGCGCGTGCGGCCACGTGACTCGACCGCCTATGCCAATTGTCTCCACAGCCGAGCGAATCGGCTTGACTTCTCAGCTTAACGGCAATCGACAAACAGAATGTTATAGAACCTAACTATTTGTAATAACTGCATGTTTATGGCTAAAAACGGGCGTGCTACGAATTTATTACCAATCGGTGAACGGTAGTTTGGGCGCGACGCGTGCAGCACGAGTTAGCTGCGGTTTCGTTGCGTAGACACGAGAACAACGCCGCGTGGCGACGGGAACCCGCCCAAAACGAGAAACGGGCCCCGCCAAGGCGAGGCCCGCAAGACAGACGGTGACAGTTTGACCCCGTCCCCAAGTGTCACGCTACGAGAGGTCGATCTCGCGGCCCGAGACGAACTTGCGCGCGACGCGACCGCCCTCCTCGGCCAGGTAGACGTAGCGCTCGACGCGCTCCCAGACGCCGAGCTCGCGCGGCGTGCGGATCTTGGAGTCGTCGAGCACGAGGGCATCGAACTCGTAGCCGGCCGCGAGCGAGCCCACCTTGCCAAAGAACGAGCCGCCGCCGGCCGTGGCGAGCCACAGGGCCTCCTGCGTGGTGAGCGCGGGAAGGCTCTCGTCGACAAGGCGCCAGCGCAGCTTGGAGACGGCCACGGCATCTGCCATGCAACGGAACATCGACAGGTTGGCCCCACCGGCGACGTCGGTGCCCAGGCCCACGTTCATGCCGAGCTCCATATAGCGACGGATGGGCGCGATGCCGCTCGAGAGCTGGGCGTTGCTCTGCGGGCAGTGGGCAACGTAGGTGCCCGTACGACGCAGAAGCTCGGTCTCGGTCTCGTCCGAGTAGATGCAGTGGGCCATGACCGTGCGGCTGCCAAGAAGGCCGAAGTGGTCGTAGGCGTCCCCATAGCAGCTTGACCACGGGCAGAGCTCCTTGACCCAGCCGCACTCAGACGGGTTCTCGGACAGGTGGCTTTGGACGGGAAGGCCCTGCTCGTGAGCGATGTCGGCGAGCTGGGCCATGAGCTCGTCGGTGACGCTCGGGGTAAAGCGCGGCGTGATGATCGGGGCGGTGTGGTCATAGCGGCCGGCGACGTCCGCGAGCCAGCGACGGGTGTCTGCCGCGGACTGGGCGGTGTCCTCCTCGAGGTTCTCGCCGCCGTTGCGATCCATGTTCACCTTGCCCACGTACGTGGCAAGCCCCGTGGCCTCGAGCTTGTCCATGAGAAGCTCAGTGGCGTCGACGTGCATCGTGCCAAAGACGACGGCGCGCGTCGTGGCGCTGCGGCGCAGGTCGCCGGCAAAGATGTCATAGGCCCGCTCGGCGTAGGACGGGTCCGCGTAGTGGGCCTCCTCGGGGAACGTGTGGGTGTTGAGCCAGTCGAGCAGCTCCAGGTCCATGCCCAGCCCGCGGAAGGCGTACTGCGGCGCGTGGATGTGGATGTCGCTCATACCGGGGATGATGAGGCTGTCGCCGCAGTCGACGAGCGGAAGCGCGGCATACCTCTCGGGCAGCTCGGAGAACACGCCGGCGGAGACGCCGTCCACGCACACGGCATAGCCGCCCTCGGTGCAGCTCACCTCCTGGGGGCTCGTGTTGTAGCAGACGTTGCCCTTTAGGACGAAGGACCTGGTATCCATGGTTGTCTCCAGTCTGACGGGCGCCGAGGCGCCGGGTGATACGCGAGGGATGGGGGCGAGAAGCCCCGGACGCGGCACGCCTCGCCCAAACGAACGAGTTAGATAAGCACGTACTTAAGGACGAACACAACCGCCAGCACGTACATCATGGGGCTGATCTTGTCGTGCTTGCCGCACAAAAGGTTGATGCCCACGTAGGAGATGACGCCAAGGGAGATGCCCTCGACGATGCTGTAGCAGAACGGCATGCCCACGAAGCACAGGAACGCGGGGATGGACTCGGTGGGGTCGTCGAAGTTGACGCTCAGCACGGAGCTGGCCATGAGCGAGCCCACGATGACGAGGGCGGGCGCCGTGGCAAACGACGGGATGGCGAGGAAGATCGGCGAGAGGAACATTGAGAGCAGGAACAGCACGCCCGTCGTGAGGGCCATGAGGCCCGTGCGGCCGCCCTCGGCGATGCCCGCGGCGCACTCGACCGAGCAGCACGTCGCGGAGTTGCCCAGGACGCCGGCGATCATCGTGGCCACGGACTCGGCCCCCATCGCCTTGCCCACGCCGGGCATGTTGCCCTCGTCGTCCAGCAGCTTCGCCTTGGCGCCCAGGCCGATGAGCGAGCCCACGGTGTCGAACATGCTCGTGAGCAAAAAGGCAAAGGACACCACGAGAAAGCCCAGGTCAGCGACGTGCGAGAAGTCCATCTTCATGAATGTGGGCGCAAGTGAGGGAACGGCGAGGCCGTTTGAGAAGTCCGGAAGCAGGCTCGCATAGCCGGCGGCGGCATCGGGCACGTACAGGCCGCAGAGCTCGCAGGCGATGCCGAGCAGCCAGGTGACGAGGATGCCGAGCAGGATATTGCCCTTGACGTTTCTGGCCATGAGCACGCCGGTGACGACGAGGCCGACGCAGAACAGCACGACGCTGATGCCCGCCGTGTTGAACGTGCCGTCTGCCATGCTTCCCGAGAACGAGAAGACCGAGACGAGCGTGGAGCTGCTGCTCACGACAAGACCGGAGTTCTTGAGGCCGATGATCGTGATGAACAGGCCGATGCCCGCCGAGATGGCGTACTTGAGGTTCAGGGGTATCGCGTTGAAGATCTTGTCGCGCAGGCTCGTGAGCGAGATGAGCGCGAACACGACGCCCTCGACGAAGATCGCGGCGAGCGCGACCTCCCAGGAATAGCCCATGCCCAGCACCACGGTGTAGGCAAAGTAGGCGTTGAGGCCCATGCTGGGCACGAGCACGAACGGGTAGTTGGTGAGCAGCGCCATGACGAGCGTGCCGAGAAAGCACACGAGCGCCGTGGCCGTGAAGACGGCGCCCGAGTCCATGCCCGTGGCGCTCATGACCGAGGGGTTGACGGCGAGCACGTAGGCCGCCGTGACGAACGTGGTGAGGCCGGCGAGCACCTCGGTCCTCACCGTGGTGCCGCGCTCCTTGAGGTGGAACAGCCTGTCGAGCTTCTCTTCCATGGGAATCTCCCTAAAGACCGCTGCGGGCCCGGTAGCCCGCATGCCGACGCGAGCAAATTCGCTCGCTTCCCGTCGCGGACGGGCCGCGACGCTCAGCCCCGGCACCGCGAGCGCACCCCACCGTACGAATGGACGTGACGCCCCCTGTGCGTGCCGTTGGTCACGGCCCGGCGCCGCATCCCTCGCGAAAGGGCGGTCCGGGCCGCATCGGGTTAACTCGATTATTAATTATTACTATCGCGTGATAATAATTTCTTGTTGTAGACGGTAGCTTTTGCGTCGCGAACGGCGGAATGGCCCCAAAAGTACCCCGCTAGCTGGAGCGTTGTAGTTCTCGACGCAATACGCGGCGGTGGCCCGCATTGGCAAGAACGAGAGGACCGCAAGACGGCGGGCGGCAAGTCCATTTGTACAAAACGAGCTCAGAATGTCGCGAATTCTCGGCGTTCCTCGGACCAGCTAAACCGAAACCAGCGATTTTGCCGCGTCACAAGTACACATGGCGAAAAAAACGACCATTTGAGCCCGAATAGTACATCCGGGTCGAAGACCCCCGGCCGCCTTCGGCTCCTACCCCTGGCGACGGACCTGCTGCAGATAGCGATACACGCTCGGCACGGAGACGTGCAGCTCGCTGGCCACGTCTGCCGCGGCGCCCTTGATGAGGAAGGTGCCCGCCGCCTCGAGCCTGCGAATGATGTCGATGCGGCCGGCCTGGTCGAGCTCGCTCGACGTCTTGCCCAGCGCCCCGAGAAGCGAGCGAACCTGCTCGGCCACGCCCGTCTCGGCACCGCCGATGGAGAGCGTCTCGACGCTCGAGGCGCGGTAGGCGGCCCGCACGGCCTCGAGGTTCGTGTCACGGAACTCCTCGGAGCCGCCGTGGCGGTATGCCTCCATGAACGCCTTGATTCCGTCCTCGAGCGTACGGAACGGCTGCGGGTCGATGTTGACGCACAGGATGCCCACGATCTTGGCACCGTCGCGGATGAAGTACGACGAGCTCTGCAGCGGCCTGCCGTCGACCGTCGTGGAGACGTAGTCGCTCACGAAGCAGTCCTCGGAGCGCTCGAGCTGCTCGGCCATCTTGAGCGAGAACGCCGTGGCGGGCGCCCCCACCGCACGCCCCGAGACGTGCCCGTTCACGATCTTCACGATGGAGCGGGAGGGGTCGGTGAGGTCATGGAGGGCGACCTCGGTCGAGGACCCGAGCGCGGCGCCCAGGAAGTCCACGAACGGGACGAACGCGGCAACCTTCTCGTTCATGTGCGGGTCCTCTTCCTCTCGACTGGCTTCCCGAATGGCTCACTCGTTAGATTATATATTGTAGAAAAACCATACTTTGTGTTAGTTTTTGCAGGTAGAACCGATTGTACTCGACGCGCCTTCCCACAGGGTTCACAGCGCGCTCCGAGAATCGCGAAAGGCCGCACATGGACGCCGCCCAGACTGACTTCTACGCTCGACTCGCTCATGCCATCGCCGTGCAGTTTGGCTCAAACTGCGAGGTCGTCGTGCACGACCTCGAGACCGAGGACCCCGAGCGCTCCATCGTGGCCATCGAGAACGGGCACGTCACCGGCCGCTCCGTGGGAGACGGACCGAGCCACATCGTGCTCGACGCCGTGAAGGCCGGCAAGGTCCACAAGCTCTCCGACCGCCTCGCCTACCTCACGAAAACCGCCGACGGCCGCATCCTGCGCTCGTCGACCGTCTTCATTCGCAACGAGGACAACGTGCCCGTGGGCATCCTGGGCATCAACTACGACATCACGGTGCTCGCCGCCGCCGCCGACACCCTGAACGGCATGACAGGCACGGGTCCGAACGACGACCCCACCGGCGACCCCGAGCCCATCGTCCGCAGCGTGGCCGACCTGCTCGACGACCTCATCGAGCAGAGCGTGGCGCTCGTGGGCAAGCCCGCGGCCCTCATGAGCAAGGACGAGCGCGTTCGCGCCATCCGCTACCTCAACGACGCGGGCGCGTTTCTCATCACGAAGTCCGGCCCCAAGGTCTGCAAGTACTTCGGCATCTCCAAGTACACGCTCTACAGCTACCTGGACGAGGCCAAGAGCGATCAGGACTAGCCGGCACGCAGCCGCATTTCCCACCGAGGGCGCCACGGGCACGCTGCCGCGTGGCGCCCTCACGTTACGAGAGCGTAACCATCACATGACAGGCTGAGGGTATCCTTATATGAATTGCCTCGGCCGCACGGGCTGGGGCGCAATCGGCAAGGAGGATGTATGGCTCGAGTCTTCAACTTCGCGGCAGGCCCGTCTGCGCTGCCCGAGAGCGTGCTCGCCGAGTGCGCGGCCGAGATGCTCGACTACCACGGCTGTGGCATGAGCGTGCTGGAGATGAGCCACCGATCTAGCTCCTACCAGCAGATCTTCGATGACGCCGAGGCGACGCTGCGTCGCATCGCCGACATCCCGAGCAACTACAAGGTGCTGTTCCTCCAGGGCGGCGCCACGCTGCAGTTCGCTGGCATCCCCATGAACCTCATGGAGAGTGGCCGCGCCGGCTACCTCGTGACGGGCAACTTTGCCGCCAAGGCCGAGCGCGAGGCCCGCAAGTACGGTGAGGTGGACGTGCTCGCCACGAGCGAGTACACGGGATACGACCGCATCCCGAGCGTCGCGGGCGTGGGCGAGCTGGCCGAGGCCACGGGCTACGACTACGTCTACATCTGCCAGAACAACACGATCTTTGGCACGCAGTACCACGAGCTGCCCCAGACGGGCGAGGTGCCGCTCGTCTCGGACGTCTCGAGCTGCTTTCTGGCCGAGCCCATCGACGTCAGCCGCTATGGCCTGGTCTACGCGGGCGCCCAGAAGAACGCCGGGTGCGCCGGCGTCACCGTGGTCATCGTGCGAGACGACCTCATCGAGAACGGCCCGGCCCTGCCGATCTGCCCCACCTACCTCGACTATCGCGAGCAGGCCAAGAAGGGCTCGATGCTGAACACCCCCAACACGTTTGGCATCTACCTGTGCGGCAAGGTCTACCACTGGATCGAGGCTGCCGGCGGCCTTGAGGCCATGGAGCGCATGAACCGCGAGAAGAGCGGCCTGCTCTACGACTACCTCGACCAGTCGCGCCTGTTCCACGGCCACGCCCAGCCGGACAGCCGTTCCATCGCCAACGTGACGTTCCGCACGGGCGACGAGCGCCTTGACGCCGCCTTCGTCGAGGGCGCCACGCAGCGCGGCCTCGTAGGCGTCAAGGGCCATCGCCTCGTGGGCGGCATGCGCGCGAGCGTCTACAACGCCGTGCCCGTCGAGGGCGTCCGCGCACTGGTTGACTACATGGCCGAGTTCGAGACCGAGCACACCAAATAGACCACAGCGGTCACGCGCTTCCCTACGAGGCTGCACGCGGCCCTTCCCATAACGACACTCAAGGAGCATCCCATGCGCCACATCAAGACGATCGACGACATCACCAAGGACGGCAAGGTCGAGTTCGGCGACGGCTACGACTTCGTGGAGAACACCGAGGACGCGGACGCCATCCTCATGCGCTCCACCGACCTCCACGGCTACGAGCTGCCCTCCTCCATCCGCGCCATCGCCCGCTGCGGCGCCGGCGTGAACAACATCCCCATCGACGAGTACGCCAAGCGCGGCGTCGTCGTGTTCAACTCGCCGGGCGCCAACTCCAACGCCGTCAAGGAGCTCGTCATCGCCATGCTCATCCTCTCGAGCCGCGGCGTCGTACAGTCCATGAAGTGGGTGCGCGCCCACGCAGACGACCCCAACATCCTCGTGGATGCCGAGAAGGCCAAGAAGGCGTTCGTGGGACGTGAGCTCAAGGGCAAGCGCATTGGCGTCGTTGGCCTGGGCAACGTTGGCTCCAAGGTGGCGAACGCATGCGTTGACCTGGGCATGCAGGTCTATGGCTATGACCCGTTCATCTCCGTTGAGCACGCGTGGGTCCTCAGCCGCGACGTCCAGCGCGTGGGCACGCTCGAGGACCTGTGCCGCGGCTGCGACTACCTCACCGTCCACGTGCCGAGCAAGGCCGACACCATCGGTATGATCGACGCCGACGTCCTGGGGCTGCTCAACCCCGGGGCCGTCCTCATCAACTACGCGCGCGAGACGATCGTGGACGAGGACGCGGTGGACGCCGCGCTGCAGGGCGGACGCCTCTCGTGGTTCGCCACCGACTTCGCCACGCCCAAGACCGTGGCCATGCCCAACACGTTCATCACGACGCACTCGGGCGCCGGCACGGGCGAGGCCGAGGCCAACTGCGCCGACATGGCGATCTCCGAGCTCAAGGACTACCTCGAGAACGGCAACATCGCCAACTCGGTGAACTACCCCGCCTGCTCCATGGGCAAGGCACGCGCTGCGAGCCGCGTGGCGTGCCTGCACGCCAACGTGCCCAACATGATCGGCCAGATCACGGCCATCCTCGCCAAGGACAACGCCAACGTTCAGCGCATGGTCAACGAAAGCGCCGGCGAGAACGCCTACACGATGTTCGACACCGACGAGCACCTCGAGGACTCCACGATCGACGCCCTCAAGGCGATTCCGGCCGTGTACCGCGTGCGCGTCATCAAGTAGCATCTACGGCATACGCAAGCGTGCGGCCGGCGCCCCTCCCAGGCGGCCGGCCGCTTCATTTTGGAGGGACCATGCAGATCCAGGGCTTCTCGTGCACAAGGCCGCAACCGGAGCACATCGGCGAGATGCGGGCGTGCGCCACGGCAGCCGAGCTCGATGCACTCGTGGCCTCGGGCGCCTACACGACAGACGTGTCGCGCGCGCTCTACCTCGTGGCGCGAAAGCGCGGGGGCGTCGTGACGACGGGCGTGACATGCTGCTGCTCGGCCGACGAGCTTGGCGAGATGATTGGCGACAGGGACGTCGATGGCGCGGCCGCCGAGGAGCGCGCACGAGAGATCGAGGCGCTCGGCGCCCACGCCCGTCCCGTCGCGATCGCCTACGAGGGCAACATGGCCCTCGACCTCATACTGGGTGCGGCGCGCTCGGCAACGCCGCTCTACAACCTGTCGAACGGCAGCGAGCAGGTCGTGGTGTGGCGCATGAGCCGACCGGAGGCCATCGAGGCCGTAACCGCGACGTTTGCCACGATGGGCGGGCGCGTTGCGGCGGGCAGCCTTGAGGCCGCGGCCACGTGTCTCGTTGCTCGGCGCGCCCGCGAGGCACGCCCCACGATGGACCCGCGCTCCGCCGCGCTCCACCCGCTTGCGATGCTCGTCTCCGAGGCCGAGCTCGCTCGCGGCGCGGCCGACCTGCTGCCCGGCGAGGGCTTGCTCGTGCACAGGTTTGCGTAAAGCATTCCTGCCATAAAGAGCGATTCGAACCTTGCCGCCCCCTATCTGCCGCCAAACAGGCCGCCCAGAAGGCCGCCCAAGCCGCTCGAACCAAGCATCTTGCCCGCGATGGCGGCCATGTCGACCTTCGACACGTCCACGTTGAGCTTGGCGGCAAGGCCCAGCAGCTCGTCCGGGTTGAGCCTAGACACGTCGATTGCATCGAGGTCGAGCCTGGAGAGGTCCACGCAAGACAGGTCGACGTCCGCCTGTGCAAGCCTTGCGAGGCAGAGGCGGAACAGCTCGGTGAGGTCATAGCCTCCGGAGACCCCCGCAATGCGTTCAACGGTCGCAACCGGGTCGCTCACAAGCTCCTGGGCAAGCTCCGGCGCCAGCTCGACCGCTCCGGCGACCTTTGCTGCAAGCTCGTTGATCTCGATGGCCATGGAAGCCTCCCCTATCGTCCGTTGTTACATGGGCTTTGCGTCTCAGAGCATCATACCCGTGGCTGGGTATAGTAGATAAGTATCATCGACGCGCATGCACGGAGGAATCACCATGTCGGCCCCAAGCCTCAACCTCATAGCCCTCGTCCTCGGGGGAGCCGCTGGGGCCGTGGCCGCGGGGCTCGGCGTTCGCCTGGCGCGACGTCATGCGCGCGAGAAGTCTCCCGAGCACGATGGCCATGGGGCGCCGGTGCCGCCAAGCGGCTATGCGGAACATGCCAGAGCGGCAGCCCAATCTCTTGAAGGCGATGACGCCGCAGCGGCCCAGGCATCCGCCCGGGCGCACGAGTCGCCTGCGGACGCACGTCCTCATGGGGACCCGTTCACACACGATATCGAGGAGTCGCATCCTGCCGAGGAGTCCGTGCCCGCGCTCGAGCCTGCCCCGGAGCCCGTCGACATGGAGGGCCTTGCCCGCGAGCTTCGCGAGGCAAGCGACCCCATAGCCCGGCTCAAGAGCCTCACGAGGAAGATCGGGCATGCAGAGAGGCGCGCCGACGAGGGCCATGCCGCTCCTCCCGACGCCATCACGAGCTACCTCGCGCGCGGCCTTCGCGAGGCGGGCATCCTCGACAACGGCGCACGCTGGCCCGAGGTCGTCGTGGTCTATACCAGCCGCAGCCACACGTTCTACCTGCGCGTCTCAGACCACTCCGTTGCCTGGGGAGACATGCTGCGCATCCTGGCCGTCGAGGGGGCGCTCAACCGCGCGCTGTTCGCCTGGGAGCACTTCCGCAAACACGCGGACGACGCCATGCCTGCCGAGGACCTCACCGTCGAGGACTGCTACCGCTTCAACCAGGCGCTCGCGAGCTCCATCACCGCCCAGCTGGGACCTGAGCCCATCCCCCACGCGAGCATGTCCGACATGCTCGGCGAGTGGGGCGTCCGCCAGACGATCGCGGCGGGCATCGAGACGTTCCGCCTGCCCCTGCGCCTCTCCGCGCGATTCCGCGTGAACCTCATGGGCGGGGACGCCGCCATCGTGGCCTCGTTCGTACCGGCCGGCGCCCAACCGTCCTCGGTATGGTCACCCGAGCTGGGACGCATCGTGCCGGCCTCGCACCAGATGCGCGAGCGCATGGCGACAGACTACGCCCTGCGCTGCTCGCTTCTGCTTGCGGCCCACGCATTCCGCAGCTCCCGACGCCTGTGCCACGTCTTCGTGGCCGTCTGTCTGGAGACACCCTCTCGCCACGCCTGCCTCGTCTCGGGAGACGTCTCCCGAGAGCAGCTTCGCGAGCACGACCTGTCCGAGGACTTCGACGCCCGCAGGCTCGCCCGTGAGCTGGGCATTCGCTACTCTACGGAGAACGAGGCCCTCGTACCCGTCGAGCAGGGCTTCGAGCTCGACTCCGAGCGCTTCTGCCCGCGCGGCCGCTACGAGTCGGTCGACCTCTCGGGCAGGATCCTGCCGAGCTTCGAGGCAAGCCTGCTCGGGGCCAAGAGCGTCTGCGACCTCTCCATCAACGAGAGCGCCCGCCGTGCCACGAAGGCCCAGGAGGTGGCCCGCGAGCTCGGCGGCTCCACCGAGCGCTCCGTCCGCCGCATCCTGCGCCTCACCGAGAACGACCCCGACCTCACGGTGCGCGAGGCTGGCCGCCGTACGGCGAGCAGGCTCATTGACGGCTCGCTCTCCGGAGACGACGCGATCGCCTTCGTGGACGACTTCGTGGAGGGAGACGACCTCTCCCGTTCCTGCGACCGGGCCATGGACCTGCTCCAGCAGGACAAGAGCGACGAGGCCATCGACGTGCTCACGGACATGCTCGCGCCCATTGATGCGCTCGACGTGTACACCGACGACGGAGACGACACCTGGCGCCAGTTCATGAGCTATGTGTCGCGCACGCTCTACAACCGCCTGCTCGCCCGCCCTGGCGAGCGCACGCACCTCGTGCCGGATGCCTACTACGGAGCGCAGCTGCTCATGTCGAGTGCCCTTCTCGCACAGGGGCGCGTGACCGAGGCACTCGGCTTTGCCCGCCGAGCCCAGGACCTCGACCCGCTCGACATGGCCGGCATGCTGCGAATCGTTCGCTGCCATGAGCTCGCCGGAGACCTCGACGCCGCGGCCACCGAGCTCAGGCACTGGCTCGACATCGCCTTTGACCCGCAGGGAATCGGCGTGGGCTACTACCGCCTCGGCTTCATCGAGTGGAAGCGCGGCAACGCCGACGTCGCAGACGCCTGTTACCAGAAGGCAGCCGTGAGCCGCGCCTCGTGCTCGCCGGCGGCCACCTTCGAGCTTCACACGCTGCGCGCGCTCAGCGGCACGGAGCCCCTCGAGCCCGCAAGCGTCGACGAGACGCTCGAGGCCGCAGACGTCCCGCTTGCGCCCACGGAGCGCGTCATCGGCGTACTCGTGGAGGCGGCGCAGGCATCGACGGACGCCGAGGTCTTCCCCGTCGCGCGCAGCTTCGCGACGCTGCTCGGTGCCCTCACGGGAGACGACGTCATGAACGGCGTCGTTGAGTCCATCGAGCACGAGCCAGACCGCTAGAGTGCCTCATGGGGTTGCGTCCTTTGGGATAAGCCTCCAATCAGCGAGGGCGCCGGGAGCCCATGCCCCCGACGCCCTCGTCGCTTGCAACTGACAGCCACGCCTAGCCCAGGCGCCGCACGCCCTTGGTCTTGCCCTCGCGATCGATGAACATGATGAGGAAGCATGCCGCAAGCAGCACCGACGCCACGGCGATCGCATGCAGCCCAATCCAGCCGATGCAGAGGTTGCCCAAGACCGCCCCGCACACGAACGTGAGGATGACGCCAAAGTAGAGCAGGCCATTCTCGAGAAAGCCCTTGTTGTGCGTGATGATGTAGTCGTCAACGCTCTGCAGGGCGCTGCGGAGGTTTCCGATGCACATGGTCGTGGCGATGCCGTGCCCGTGGATCTTGCGGAAGCTCTCCACCTGCATGCCGCACGCAAACGACGTGAGGCAGTTCGCCACGAGGTTGGCCGTGCCGGGAATGAAGCTCACGCCCAAAAGGATCGCCGCCTCGAGAAACACCGTGAGCTGTCGCCAATGGAACAGGCTCGAGAAGCGCTCGTGGATGAGGTCCGCAAGCATGATTCCCAAGGCAAACGCAAGCACGGGGAAGAAGTATCGGCCCGCGCGCATGAGATCTCCCTCGGAGAGGTTGACGCCCACGAGCAGGATGTTGCCTGTCTGCGCGTTGGCAAACACGCCGTCACGGGCGATGTAGGAGTAGGCGTCCATGAAGCCGCCGGCCAGCGCGAGCAGCACGCCCAGCTCGATGGACTCGGATATCTGCTTGGCACGCTCCAAAACGAGAGCCCTCCTAGAACTCGAGCTTCATGAGCTCGTTGATGGCGTAGATGTAGATCTTGAGCGCCTCGCGCAGCTGGTCCTCGCTCGCACCCTCGTCCGGGCCGTGCATGGACCCCACCCAGTCGGGGCACATCATCGCGGGCTCCTCGGGGCCAAAGCTCGCGGCGTTGGCGAAGTGGCGGGCGTAGGTGCCGCCGCCGATGGTGAAGGGCTTCGTGTCCTTGCCCGTGTACTCGTTGTAGCAGCGCACGAGCGTCTGGATCTGGGGCGAGTCGGGGCTCACGTAGAACGGCACGACAGCACGGCCCGCCTCGAGCGTGCAGCCATGGGTAGCGGCAACCTCGGAGAGACGCGCCGTGATGGCGTCTGCCGTCGTCGACTTGGGGAAGCGTGCGTCCACGGTCTGGGCGATGCGACCGTCCTCGCGAAGCTCGACGGTGCCGCCGATGCACGTGAGCGGCTCGAAGACGTCGTCCGTGGCGTCGATGCCAAGCGAGCTGCCATCCGTCGAGGCGTGGATGGTGCGCTCAAGCTCGAGGAACGCGCGCTCATCATCCGAGCACAGGCCGTGGTCGAGCAGGTAGGCGCACAGCATGCCGATGGCGTTTCTCGTGCCCTCGGGCATCGACGCGTGACCGCCGATGCCGTGAGCGGTCACGCGCGTGAGGCCTTCGCCCGCCACCTCGAACTCGATGCCGTCCGCAGGCACAAGCGACGCGGCGTCCGCGCGCACGACGGCCGACGCAAGGCTCGGGATGGCGTTCGTGGCGCTGCCGCCCTCGATGGAGGCGATGACGGAGCCGGGCACGTCGCCAGAGACGGGCGCGGAGACGAACGTGGCGCCGTACAGGCCCTTCTCGCCGCAGCAGACCGGGAACTCGGCATCGGGCGTGAAGAGGAAGTCGGGCTCGGGATAGTGGGCGAGGTAGTGCTCGACGTCGCCCATGTTCGTCTCCTCGTTGGCGCCCAGGATCACGCGCAGGGTGTAGGGCAGGCGCTCGCCCGTAGCCTCGACGCGCTCGGCAAAGAAGCGGCCGGCGTACAGGGAGAGCACGGCAGGGCCCTTGTCGTCGATGACGCCGCGGCCGAGAAGCCAGCCGTCGCGGCGGACCATCTGATAGGGGTCCGTGTGCCAGCCCGGACCCTCGGGCACCACGTCAACGTGGGCGATTGTGGCGATCTGCTTGTCGGAGGCGCCGGGAAGGTCGGCAAAGCCGAGGTAGCCCTCGCAGTCGTGGGCCTCCAGGCCGCAGACGTTGGCGATGCAGAGAGCCTCGTCGAGTGCCTCGCGCGGACCGGGGCCCCACGGGGCGTTCTCCTCGGCGGCATCGAGGTCCTCGACGCTGCGGTGACTCACGAGGGACTCGATGTCGTCGAGCACCTCAGGCCACACGCGGTCAACGTACTCGTCAATCTCTGCCTTGAGCCGGGCGTTGTTCTCGGTCATGGTCGCTCCCATCAAAGCGCGTCGCAAATTTCCGTCCTCAATGATACGACCGATTGTTCCAGCGCCCAAACTTGGGTATGAGAGGTGACAATTGGGGACGGGGTCGATCTGTCACCGTGGGGACGGGGTCGATCTGTCACCGCGACCGCTCGTCTCCCAGGCACAAGGGTTCCGAGGAGGACATGCATGGCAGAACAGCTCGCGATACTCGCCATAATGCTCGCGCTCGTGGCGGGCTCGTCGTTCCTGGCGAGTCTCATCCCGGGCAGGCCCATCCCGGAGGTCGTCTTCTTCGTGGCAGCAGGTGCCGTCATGGGACCCAACTGCCTGGGCGTCATACACGAGACGGCCGGCCTTGCGCTGCTCAGCCGCCTGGGCATGGGCATCCTGTTCCTCATCGCCGGCTACGAGCTTGACCTGCGCGAGCTCACGGGGCGCGCGGGACGTCACGGGGCCATCTGCTGGGTCGTCTGCATGGCGCTGGCCACGGTTGCCACGCTTGCGCTTGGCCTGGGCCTCTCGAGCGCGGGCACGGCGGCGTTCGCCATCGCCCTCACCACGACGGCCTACGGCACGCTCGTCCCCATCATGAGGGACCGCAAGCTCGCGGGCACGGCCGTGGGCGGCGTCATCGAGTCCTACGGCGCCATGGGCGAGCTGCTGCCCGTGGTTGCCATGTCCGTCATGCTCTCCCCTCAGCGCTCCATGGGCGCAAACATTGCCGTCTTGCTCGGCTTTCTTGCCCTGTGCGTCTTCGTGGCCGTCCAGGGACAGCGTGCGAGGGACTGGGGCGGCAAGCTCGTCCGCTGGATTGCGGACAACGCCGAGACAAGCTCGCAGGCCACGCTCAGGACCACGCTCGTTCTTCTCGTGGGGCTTCTCGCGCTTGCCGCCGCGCTCGACCTCGACGCCGTGCTCGCGGCCTTTGCCGCCGGCTTCATCCTGCGTCATGTGCTGCCCGCCGAGGGAGGCAAGCGCCTCGTCGAGAAGGTCGAGGTCATGGGCAACGGGCTGTTCGTACCGGTGTTCTTCGTGTACTCGGCCATGGGGATCGACTTTGCGTCCGTGGGAGCGAACCCGGCGCTTCTCGCGACCTTCGTGGCGCTGCTCCTGCTCGTACGCGCGCTGCCCGTGGGCGCGTGCCTGCACGTATTTGCCGAGACGCGCGCCATGCCCGTGGGCGAGAAGGTCGCCGCGAGCCTGTACTGCACCATGGCGCTGCCGCTCATCGTGGCGCTCACGGAGGCGGCGACGAGCGCAGGCGCCATGAGCGCTTCCATGGCGAGCGTGCTCGTGACGGCCGGCGCGCTCACGGTGCTCGTGATCCCCGTGATCACGAACGTCTCGCGCGTGGCCATCGCGGCCCATCCCGTTCACGCCGTGCACGAGATCGCCGAGCATCCCGAGACGGCGCGCGACGTCATCCGCGAGCACCGCGAGCTCGTGCGAGAGGCCGCCGAGCTCTTCCACGACGAGCGCGCCCAGTTGCGCGAGCAGGGCGTGCGCCTCTCCGCGGCGGACTTTCTCGCCCAGGCTGAGCAGATTCGCCGTGACCACCGCGCTGACCTGCACGCCATCAACGAGCACAGCCGCGAGGAGCTCGAGGAGATTCGCAGGCGCCGCAGCGGCTCGTAGGCGCCTTGCCCCGCGGTGCCCAAGGGGCTACGTCCCCTTTGGGCATCGCCCCCTGTGGGCACCCCTGGGCGCCCTAGATCACGTAGTCGTTGCCCGCAAGCGACGTCACGCACAGGTCGGACACACGGATGCCGTCGAGGTAGTCGTCGATGATCGAGCCCAGGCGCTCCCACATCTCGTGACAGCGAGGCTCCTCGGAGCGGAAGCGCGCAAGGTCGTCCATGCCGCTCGCGGGCGAAAGCCGGCCCTCCGTGGCGCGCAGGACCTCGCCCACCGTGTAGTCGCCGGCCGGACGCGCCAGCTTGTAGCCGCCGTTCTTGCCGCGGAGGCTCAGGACAAGGTGGTCGCGAACGAGCGCCTTCAGGATGCTCTCCAGGTACTTGTCCGAGATGGACTGACGCGTCGCGATGTCGCGCAGCGGCAGGTAGCCGTCTCCCTCGTGCTCCGCGAGGTCGATCATGACGCGCAGGGCATAGCGGCCCTTCGTGGAAACGAGCATGGCATCCTCCATCGGCCCGCAGGCACGGCTGCCGCAGAGTCGGCGTACCATGTCTCTTGTTGCAGGCATTTCAATTTCCTATCTCTATCATAGGATATAGGGAAATCGGCGCGATAACAACGAGGGCGGACAAATGGGCCGCCCAGACGCCAAGGAGGTAGCATGATCCCCACGCCACAGGAGGCCTACGAGCTCCTCGAGCAGTACAACGAAGACCCCTTCCACCTCAGTCACGGCCGCATCGTGGGCGAGACGCTTCGCTGGTTTGCCGCCGACATGGGGCATGCGGACGAGGCGGACCTGTGGCAGACGGTGGGCACCCTGCACGACCTCGACTTCGAGCGCTGGCCCGAGGAACACTGCGTTCGCGAGGAGGCCATCATGCGCGAGGCGGGCATAGACGAGGTCGTCGTGCGCGCGTGCGCAAGCCACGGCTGGGGACTCACGGGCACGCCCTACGAGCCCGAGAGCGACCTCGAGCGCGTGCTGTTTGCCGTCGACGAGCTCACAGGGCTCATTGGCGCTGCCGTGCTCATGCGCCCCTCCAAGAGCGTGGACGACCTCACGGTGAAGTCGCTCAAGAAGAAGTTCAAGGACAAGCACTTTGCCGCCGGCTGCTCGCGCGACGTCATCGAGCAGGGCGCGGCGCGCCTTGGCTGGGAGCTTCCCGAGCTCATGGAAAAGACGATCCTCGCCATGCGCGAGGCCCCGAGCGCCCCGCACGGGCCTGCAGACGAGGCGGAGTAGCGCATATGGTCTACCTCGACAACGCCGCGACGACGCGCACGAGCGGCATCGCCATGGACGCCATGCGAAGGGTCATGACGGGAGAGGCCTTCGCCAACCCCGCGAGCCAGCACGCCGCGGGGGACGCCGCCCTGCGAGCGCTCGAGGGGGCGCGCCGCGAGCTGGCCGCGTGCCTGCACGCGCGTCCCAGCGAGGTCGAGTGGGTCTCCTGCGGAACCGAGGCAAACAACCAGGCCCTGCTCACGGGGGCCGCATATGGAGCGCGTAAGGGCCGCCGGCACATCGTGGCCTCCGCCATCGAGCACCCGAGCGTGCTGCGGATGCTCGAGCGCCTCGAAGGCGACGACGGCCCTTGCGGCGGCGGCTTTGACGTGACGCTCGTGCAGCCAGACGAGACGGGCGTGGTGGGCGTGGCAGCCATCAAGGCGGCGCTTCGCGAGGACACGTGCCTCGTCTCGCTCATGTACGCAAACAACGAGGTGGGTGCCATCCAGCCCGTGCGCGACGTCTGCCGCATGTGCCGCAAGCGAGGCATCCTGTTTCACACCGACGCCGTGCAGGCGGCCGGGCACCTGCCGATCGACTTCACGCGCGATGGCTTTGACCTGCTGTCCGTCTCGGCCCACAAGTTCCATGGTCCGCGCGGCGCAGGTGCACTCTTGTGCTCGCACCGCGTGGTGCCGGCGTCTCTTCTGCTGGGAGGCGCCCAGGAGCGCGGGCATCGCGCCGGCACGTCAAACGTCGCGGGTGCGGCGGGCACGGCCGCGGCGCTTCGCGAGGCAAGCGACGCGCTCGATGCCAATAAATCGCAGGTAGAGGCTATGCGCTCGCGGCTCATCGCACAGCTCTCCCCCATCGATGGCATGCATGTCCTCGGCCCACGTGACCCGGGGCTTTGCCTGCCGGGCATCGTGGCGCTCACGCTCGACGGTGTTGACCACGAGTCGGCACTCGTGCTTCTCGACGAAGCGGGAGTGTGCGTGAGCGCGGGATCGGCGTGCGCCGCCGGTGCCGTAGAGAGCAGCCACGTGCTTGCGGCCATGGGCATGCCAACCGAGGTTGCGCGCACGTACCTGCGAGTCTCCATCGATGCGGCCGAGAACGGCAATCGCGACATCGACGAGGCGGCGGCCGCGATTCGCCACGTGGCCGAGCGTCTGCGCGGAGGCGCGCGATGAGCCGCGGGCGCGTGCTCGTGGCCATGAGCGGCGGCGTTGACTCGAGCGTGGTCGCGAGCCTGCTCGTGGAGCAGGGCTACGAGTGCATGGGCGCCACGATGCGCCTAGCCACAAACGAGGACGACCGTCCCGGCGAGCGCACCTGCTGCAGCACCGACGACGTCGCGGACGCGCGCCAGGCCTGCTGGGACGCAGGCATCCGCCATCACGTGTTCGACTACACGGGCGAGTTCGAGCGAGACGTCATCGACCCGTTCGTGGCCGCCTACGAGGCAGGACTCACCCCAAACCCATGCGTGGCGTGCAACCGCCACCTCAAGTTCGGCGCACTTCTCGACCGCGCCCTCGAGCTGGGGTGCGACTGGCTCGCCACGGGTCACTACGCCCGCGTGACGCATGACGACCGAGGTTATCACCTGCTCAAGGGGGTGGACGGCTCAAAGGACCAGAGCTACTTCCTCTTTGGTCTCACGCAGGAGCGTCTCGCGCACGTGCTGTTTCCGCTGGGCGAGATGCACAAGGCCACCGAGGTGCGCGCCCTGGCAGATCGCCTGGGCCTCTCGAGCGCGCACAAGAAGGACTCGGAGGGCATCTGCTTCGTGCCTGGCGGCGACCATCTGCGCTTCGTTGAGGGGCGCACGGGGCGCGTGGCGCCGCCGGGAGACATCCTCGACACGGACGGCAACGTCATCGGACGCCACGAGGGGGCGCTTCGCTACACGCTCGGCCAGCGCAAGGGACTGGGCGTGGCCGCGGCGCACCCCATCTACGTGTGCGCAATCGACACCGTGAAAAACACCGTGACGCTCGGGGATCCCGACCGCCTCATGGCACACGCGCTCGTCGCGGGCGACTGGAACTGGGTGGCAGGCACCAGCCCCGCGGCTCCGGTGCGGGCGGCCGCCAAGGTTCGCTACCGCCAGCCCGACCAGCCCTGCACGGCCACGCCACTCGCAGACGGCCGTGTGCGTCTTACGTTCGATGACCCCCAGCGCGCCATCACGCCGGGGCAGGCGACCGTCCTCTACGACGGCGAAGAGGTTCTCGGCGGCGGCACGATTCTGAGCGTGGAATAGCAGCGTGCCCAAAGGGGTCAGACCCCTTTGGGCACACCGGGCATTTGCGAGGCTCCGCTAGTGATCGGAGAGCGAGAAGCCGTTCCTCATGAGCATGCTCGAGGTGTAGAGGACCTTCGAGAGGAGCTTGTCGGTCTCGTCGCGCAGCTCGGAGGCGACGCGCTCGTTTGCCGCCTCGAGGACGAGCGTCACGTCGTCGCCCTCGGGAAGCGCCGCCACCTCGGCGTCCGTCTCGCGCAGCACGCGGTGACCGTAGGCCATCGTGCGCTCGCGGTAGTTGTCGATCGTGTTGACGTTGTCGCCAAAGTGGGGGTCGGCAATGGCCGCCACGAGGCGGTTTGCCCAGTAGAAACTGTCCGTGGTCACGTGGTCCGTAGTGTCACGCAGGTAGGCGGGCATGTCGCCCACGAGGCCAAAGAAGGGCACGAGCGTGTTGAACGCGTTGGAGCCCATGGCCATCCACTGCACGCAGCGGCACGCCAGCGGCGCGTACGGGCGAATCTGCAGCACAGCGAGCTGGCAGTTGCGGTTGATGCCGATGGGGCGGAAGCGGTGGGCGTCTGCCGTGGAGCCCTTGGTGCCGTAGGGGTCATACGGGGTGCCCTCGTAGTGGTTGGAGAGCACGTCCTTGACGTCCTCGATCGTGAGCTTGCGCTCGGGCACGCGGCACCAGGGGATGTCATCGCTCTCGGGCGTGTAGTCGGCATCCGGGCCGTCCCAGAAGTCGGACGGGTTGAGCGTGCGCTGCATGGCCCAGGCGCGGCACGTGTTGTAGACGTGGTCGCGCTCGGAGTGAGAGCCAAACGCCTCGCGCGGGTTGAAGCACACGTGCACGCCATCCGCCGCTGCGGCCGCGGTCTCGCAGGTGTCCAGGCCCAGGTCGGCGTCGGAGAGCGTGAGGTCGAGGTAGTTGGCCGCCATCCACTCGCGCAGGTCCGCCGAGCACATGCAGTCGTGCTGCTCGCCGAGGGCGTCGTCGAGGTCGAACTCATCGATGCCCAGCTGGTTGGGCATCGTGACGTAGGCCTCGTCGGGCACGCGGCGGGCAATCCAGTGATGGCCACCCACCGTCTCCATCCACCAGATCTCATCGGCGTCCGAGAAGGCCGTGCCGTTCATCTCGTACGTGCCGTAGCGCTCGAGAAGCTCGCCCAAGCGCCGCACGCCCTCGCGCGCCGTGTGGATGTAGGGCAGAACGATGGTGAGGAAGTCCTCCTCGCCGATACCGCCAGGGACCTCGGGCTCATAGCCCTCCTGTCCCTCGACGCCACGGGCAGGCACGCGCTCGACGAGCGGGTCTGCGCCGAGGACGCGCTCGTTGGTGGTGAGCGTCTCGGTGGCGCTCATCGCGACCTGGCTCTCGTTGAAGCCGGCCTCGCCCCAGATGCCCTGGGAGAGGTTGGCGTTGGGAACGGCGGTGTAGCGCTGCGGGTCGTCTGGCAGGTCAATCTCGACGCGCGAGATGATCGAGCGGTAGTGGCGCGGCTGCTCGGCGGGCGTCACGACGACGAGGCGCTTGCTCTCGAAGCTGCCGTTTCCCGAGTCCTCGTTGCGCGCGACGATCGTGGAGCCGTCGTAGCTGGCCTTCTTGCCGATGAGAATGGTGGTGCAGGGCATGGTTGCCTCCTTGCGATTGTGTCCGCAGTGAAGGGTAGCACTCCGTGAAGCAAGCGCGCCGCGGCAATGATTGGCATCCCGCGCGTCGCCAGCTGCGGTGACAGTTTGACCCCGTCCCCAAGTGTCACCTTGCTAGGCGAACTGGCTGAGGTAGAGCTCGGCGTAGGCGCCGTCGGCGGCCATGAGCTCGTCGTGCGTGCCCTGCTCCACGATGGTGCCGTGGTCCATGACGAGGATGAGGTCGGCGTCCACGATCGTGGACAGGCGATGCGCGATAACGAAGCTTGTGCGTCCCGCCATGAGTGCCTCCATCGCATGCACGATCGCCTGCTCCGTGCGCGTGTCCACGCTCGACGTGGCCTCGTCCAGGATGAGGATGGCCGGGTCGCAGAGCATGGCGCGCGCGATCGTGAGCAGCTGACGCTGGCCCGCGCTCACCGCGTCCGCGTCGTTGGCGAGCACGGTGTCGTAGCCGTCCGGCAGCGTGCGGATGAAGAAGTCCACGTGCGCCGCCTTGGCCGCTGCCACGACCTCCTCGCGCGTGGCGTCCGGCCTGCCGTAGGCGATGTTCTCGGCAATCGTGCCCTCGAACAGCCACGCATCCTGCAGCACCATGCCAAACTCGCGGCGCAGGTCGCTCGCGCGCATCTTGCGCGCGTCCACGCCGTCGAGCGTGATGCGCCCGCCGTTAACCTCGTAGAAGCGCATGAGCAGGTTGATGAGCGTGGTCTTGCCCGCTCCCGTGGCGCCCACGATGGCCACCTTCTGCCCCGGCTCGGCCACGAGAGAGACGTCGCGCATGAGCGGCTTGTCGGCACTGTAGCCAAAGCGAACGTGCTCGAAGGCCACGCGGCCGCGCACGGGCTCGACGGGTGCGAGCGGCTCGGCAGGGTCCGCCTCGACCTCGGGCTCGTCGAGCAGGCGGAACACGCGCTCGGCGGCGGCAAGCGCGCCCTGCAGCATGTTCACCGTGAGGCCCAGCTGAGTGAGCGGCTCGGAGGCCGTCGAGACGAACTGGAAGAACGCCTGGAACACGCCCACCGTGAGCTGCCCGCCGATGAGCATTCGGCCGGCGAGCACGGCGATCGTGACCTGGCACAGACGCATGACAAAGCGGATGGCGGGCCCCACGGCGTTTGTGAGGAAGTCAGACGACGCCGAGGCGCGCGCGAGGTCCTGCGCCGCCTCGAGCATCTCGCTCGCGCTCGCCTCGTCTCGGCCGAACGCCTTGATGACGGCACGCCCGCTGTACGCCTCCTCGACGCGGCCCGTGAGGGCCCCGAGCGACGCCTGTCGCGCCGCCGCCACCTTGATCGTGCGCGTGGCGAACACCTTGGTCACGAGAAGCGCCGCGGCCGCGAACGCGAGGAAGACGCACGTGAGACGCACGTCCACCGTGAACATGACCACGACGGCGCCGCATACGGTCATAACGCTTGTGAGCAGCTGCAGCACGCCGCGCTGGAGCACCTCGGAGAGCTTGTCAAGGTCGTTCGTGGCGCGACTGATCGTGTCGCCGGGCTGGTGCGCGTCAAAGTAGGAAAGCGGCAGGCGCGCCACCTTGGCGGAGATCTGGTCGCGCAAACGCAGGTTCAGCCGCTCGGCAAAGCTCGCCATGACGAGGTCATTGAACGAGTAGAACGCCCAGGCGGCCGTCCAGATGCCGAGAAACGTCAGCACGCGCGTGCCGCCGTTCTCGAGCGTGAGCACGAACGGCTCGCCGACAGCGAAGCTCGCCTGGATCTTCTCCCACAGCATGTCGACGACGCTCGCGCTGAAGCCCACGGCCGCGAGCGTGGCCGTGACGTAGAGCACGGCAGAGACCGCGCAGGCGACGATTCGCCAGCGAAGGCCCGCCATGGCGCCCCACAGCCTCGCGATGGCCGCGAGCGCGTTCTCGGGCACCTCGAGCTCCTCCTCGGGCTCGGGCACCTGGCACTCGAACTGGTCGTTGTCGCTAGCCACGGCTGGCCTCCTTCCTGGCCTGGGACTCGGCGATGGCACGGTACGCCTCGCACGTCCCCATGAGCTCGTCGTGGGTCCCAAGGCCCACGACCTCGCCGTTCTCGAGCACCGCGATCTGGTCTGCGTCGCGAATCGTGCTCACGCGCTGGGCGATGATGAGCACGGCCGCGCGGGACAGCTCCGGCTTGAGCGCATGGCGAAGCGCCGCGTCGGTCTTGAAGTCGAGCGCGGAGAACGAGTCGTCGAACACATACAGGTCCGCACAGCGCACGAGGGCACGTGCGATGGCCAGGCGCTGGCGCTGGCCTCCCGAGAAGTTCGTGCCGCCCTGCACCACGCGCGAGGCAAGCCCGTCGGGCAGCTCGCGCACGAAGCCCGCCTGGGCCACGTCGAGCGCATGCCACAGCTCCTCGTCCGTGGCGTCGGCGCGGCCATGCCGCAGGTTCTCGGCAATCGTGCCGCTGAACAGCCACGCCTTCTGGGGCACGTAGGCGATGTGGCCGCGCAGCTCGGCCTGGGAGAGCCTCCGCACGTCGACGCCCTCGAACGAAAGCGCGCCGGCCGTGACATCATTGAAGCGTAGCAGCATCTTGGCCACGGTGGACTTGCCCGAGCCGGTGTTGCCGATGATGGCGCACACCTGGCCGCGGCAAACGGAGAAGTCGAGGTCGCGCAGCGTGTCCTCGTCGGCATCGGCAAAGCGCAGCGACGCGTGCTCGAAGCGTGCCACGGTGTCATCGTCGTCCGGACGCGCGTCCGCGAGTCTCTCGGGGCGCGCGTCATCGGCAATCTCGGGATCCACGGCCAGCACCTCGACCGCGCGGTCCAGGCACGCGAGGGCGCGCGGGACCGAGAGCATCGCGAACTGCGCCATCATCATGAAGAACATGATGAGCATGGCGTACTCGATGAGAGCCGAGATGGAGCCGATCTGCATGGCGTGCGCGCCCACGCGGTCTGCGCCAAGCCACATGATGAGCGACTCGACGCCGTTCATGAGAAAGAACGTCATAAGGTCGGTCGTGGCGAACACGTAGTTCACGCGGATGGCGTTTCTCGCGTACGCGTCGAACGTCTCGTCCAGGCGCTCGCGCGTGAGCTGCTCGCGGCCAAACGCGCGCACGACGCGCACGCCCGTGATGGCCTCGCGAAGGCGCGCGTTCATCGCGTCGATGTAGCCCTGCAGGCGCGTGAACACCGGGGCCGTCCCGCGGATGGCGACGAGGGAGATGGCAAGCGTCACCAACGTGACCGCAAGCAGCACCCAGCCCATCACGAGGTCCGTGGAGAAGGCCAGCCCCACCGATATGGCGCACATGATGGGTACGGGGATGATCATGAGAATCGTCATGAGCAGCGTCTGCTGCACCACGCTGGCGTCAGACAGGGTGCGCGTGATCATCGACCCGGCACCGAAGCGGTTGAAGTCAGTGGCCGAGAAGGCAAGCGAGGCGTGATAGACACGCATGCGCAGGTCTCGCCCCACGTTGGCGCACAGCCGAGACGCAAGCCATGTCGAGGTGATGTAGCCGGCCGAGCCCGCGAGCGCGGCGGCGAGCATGAGTGAGCCGTGGACGAGAAACTCATTGGCGTCCTGCGTCGTCACGGCCGTGTTGATCATGGCCGAGAGCTGCGTTGGGATGAGCAGCATGCCCGAGAGGTCAAACAACATGGCCACGAACGTGGCCACGACGAGCCCACGATAGGGCGCGACAAGCTGTCCGAGGAGCGTAAGCGACGCCTTCCACGACGCGCCGCCAGACTCGCGCCGCTCGCGGGCCACTCTCCTCAGCTCTTGCTCGATGGTTGTCTCGCTCACTTTGCCTCCCCCTCCATGGCCGCAAGCTCGCCCTCGATGGCAGCCACGTACTTGTCCACGAGACGGAGCATCTCGGCCTGTTCGGACTCGTCGAGCGTCTTGAACGCGCGGCGCTCGGCACGGTTGGCCGGCACGATCTTCTCGGCCGCAAACGCGCCGCCCTCCTCGGTGAACGAGACGAGCTTCGCCTTCCTGCTGCCGGCGACAAAGTCACTGCTCACATATCCCTTGCGCTCGAGCGTGCGCAGCGCCGAGCTCACCGTCTGCTTGGGATAGCCGCCCTCCTCGTTGAGATAGCTCACGGGAGCCGAGCCTCCACACGCGTAAATGGCGTACATGAGCCAGTAGCAGGCGTCCGACACGCCGCAGCCCCGCGCGATGCGATGGTAGAGCTCGTCGCTCCTGCGATAGAGGCGGTCGAAGCTGCGCGTCCACTCGTCGAGCGCCACTGTGGGCTCGCCTGGGGATGACGTCGTCACCACGTCCTTCATCGTGCTCCAAATCATCCGATTTCAGACTAACTTGCAGCATGGTAGTCCGATTTCGGATAGATAGCAAGCGCAAAATATCGCGAATGCAGGCATTCGGTCACTATTGGGCCACAAACCCCATCGATAATGACCGAATGTCTACACTCGCGATTGGCCTGCGGTCAGCCGAAGGCTTAGAAGTGCTCGCGCAGCTTGCGCACGACGCAAGGAGGCACGAGCATGGAGACGTCGGCGCCAAGGCCGGCGAGCTCACGCACGATGGAGCTCGAGACGTAGCCGTAGGCGGGGTTGCTCATGACGAAGATGCTCTCCACGTCTGGCGCCAGGCGGAAGTTGAGGTCTGCCTGCTGCAGCTCGTACTCGAAGTCGGTCATGGCGCGCAGACCCTTCACGACGGCGCCCGCGCCCACCTCGTGGCAGAAGTCCACGAGAAGGCCGGTGAGCGGGCGCACGTCCACGCCCTCGCTCACGCCCTCGTCGGCAAGCGCCTGACGCGCCAGCTCAACGCGCTCGTCCAGCATGAGCGCGGGGCCCGTGCCGTTCTTTCCCAAGCTCGCCGCCACGGCGACGGTCACCCGGCCCGCAATGCGACGCGCGCGCCGCACCACGTCGATGTGCCCATACGTGATGGGATCGAACGTACCCGGAACGACGACGTGCTCAACGCGATCGGTGTGCTCCACAGAGGCCTCCAAGCCCTAATCCTGTCTGCCGAGAAGGTCCACGGCCGTCTGACCATAGCGCTTCTGCTTGAGCGCCACAAACCCAGACGGGCAGATCGTGGGCCTGCTCGCGCTGCGCTCGTAGAGCACGAGCGCGTCCGGGGCAAGAAGCCCACGCGCGTCCAGCGCCTCCACGAGCCCAGCCACGACCTCAACGTCCGTGGCGTAGGGCGGGTCGAGCACCACGATGTCGAACGGCGCTCCCGCGAGCGACCCCGCGGCCGCCAGGCGACACACGTCGCCACGCGTCACGGCAACGCGCGAGCTCGCGGCGCCAAGCGCTGCCACGTTGCGGCGCACGCGCGCACAGGCCCCGCGGTCGAGGTCAACGAACGTCACACGCGCGGCGCCACGGCTCAGAAGCTCGAGCCCAAGCGCGCCCGAGCCGGCAAACGCGTCGAGCACGCTCGCGCCGGCAAGCGAGAGGCCGCGAGCGCTCAGGAGCATGGACGAGACGGCCTCGCGTACGCGGTCCGTCGTGGGCCTCGTGACGTCACGACCCTCGGGCGCCTCGATGGGATGGCCCTTCCACTCTCCGCCAACGATTCTCATCTGTCTCCCCTCTCTCCCTTGAAGTACGCACCAAACCGTCGCCTGACCTCGCGTGCGAGCGGCACGTTTCGAGCGTCCGCGAGCGCGGGGTCGGCCCCCACGAGCGTCTCCGCGTCCTCATGCGCGGCCACGACGAGGTCCGCGTCGGAGATCATGTCAACGAGCCTGAGCGTCACGCCGCCGCTCTGGCGGTATCCCAGCACCTCGCCCTCGTGGCGCAGGCGCAGGTCCATCTCGGCCAGCGCAAAGCCGTCACTTGTCTTCTCGAGGGCACGCAGGCGCTTGCGAGCCGGACTCGTCCCGCGCGCGGCGCTCACGAGAAACACCGTGCCAGGCAGCTTTCCTCGCCCCACGCGGCCGCGAAGCTGGTGAAGCGTCGCCAGGCCAAAGCGGTCGGCATCCCACACCATCATGACCGTGGCGTTGGGCACATCCACGCCCACCTCCACGACCGTGGTCGAGACGAGCACCTTGACCTCTCCCGCGCGAAACGCCGCCATGACGTCGTCCTTCTCGGCCGCGCTCATGCGGCCGGTCACGAGTCCAACGCGCACGCCCTTGAAGATGCGGTCCCGAAGGCGCTCGAAGACCGCCTGGGCCGAGTGCGGCCGGGCGCTCGTCTGCGCAAGCTCGGCGGCGGGCACGTCGTCGAGCGCGGAGCCATCGTCCGCCTCGTCAACGAGCGGGCAGATGACGTAGGCCTGCTGTCCGGCCGCGATGGCCTCGGCGATGGCCGTGTGGGCGAGGTCCGCGTTCTCGGGCGTGATGACCTTCGTGGCGACGCCCGCGCCGGCGTGCGGCCTCTGGGCGATGCGCGAGCAGGCAAGGTCGCCGTAGACGGAGAGCGCCAGCGTGCGCGGGATGGGCGTTGCCGTCATCGTGAGCTGGTCCGGCGCGCAGCCCTTGGAGCGCAGACGCGCCCGCTGGCCCACGCCAAAACGGTGCTGCTCGTCCACCACAACAAGCGACAGGTCATGAAACTCGAGGTCATCGCCGAGAACGGCCGTGGTGCCAAACAGCACGGACAGCTCTCCTGAGGCCAGCGCCGAGGCGGTCTGCGCGCGCTCGGCAGCAGGCGTGGCGCCCGTGACGAGCGCCCAGCAGATGCCCGCACGCCCGAGCACGGGCCCGAGCTTCTCGGCGTACTGGCGCGCGAGCACGGAGGTGGGCGCCATGACGGCGGCCTGCGAGCCGGAGTCTGCCACGGCGGCGAGCGCCACGGCCGCCACCGCCGTCTTGCCCGTGCCGACGTCGCCCAGAAGCAGGCGGTTCATGGGGCGCGGTGCCGCCATGTCCGCGAGTATCTCGTCTGCGGCCTGGCGCTGCTCGCCCGTGAGCTCAAAGGGCAGGGCCTCAA
The DNA here is from genome assembly GCA_934668375.1 of uncultured Parolsenella sp. Classification (GTDB taxonomy): domain Bacteria; phylum Actinomycetota; class Coriobacteriia; order Coriobacteriales; family Atopobiaceae; genus Parolsenella. The sequence goes on from CAKUNF010000002.1 coordinate 71,127, forward strand.
GCAGGGCCGTGACGTGCGAACCGTCCACGACGTGTGCGTGGGGCCGCACGTCCGCAAGCTCGATGGCCCGTCGCGCGAGAAGCGCCACCTGCAGGCACAGCAGCTCGTCGTAGGCAAGGCGGCGGCGGGCGCGCTCGGCGGCCGGTCGCGAGCTTGGGAAGTGGGACTCGCGAAGGGCACGGGCCTCGGTCATGAGCTCGCGCGAGGCCACGAGTGAGGCGGGCATGAAGTCACAGGCGTCGCCGTAGTCGGCGAGCGCGGCGCTCTCGATGCGCCGCATCCATGCGGCAGAGAGCCCCTCCGTGACCCCATGGACGGGCAGCATGCGCGCAAACGAGGCCGCGGCGACCCCGCTCTCCCCTGCCTTGGCGACGACCTCGTGGAACTGCGGCGTCATCTGCTTGAAGCCATAGGCGAACGTCACCTTGCCCGAGACGGCAAGCGTGTCCCCCACATGGATCTGCTCGGCGAGCCACGGCTGCTTGAAGAACGCGCACATGAGCACGCCCGTGGCATCCACGAGCGCCACCTCAACGATCTGCAGGCGCGGGCGCGGGCGCTTGAGCGTCACCTTGTCCACGCTGCCCACGACCGTGGCCTCCTCGCCCACGTCGGCGCCCGCCACGGGCGAGACGCGCGTGAAGTCAAGGTAGCGGTGGGGCACGTGCAAAAGCGCGTCGGCAATGGTCCTCACGCCAAGGCGCTCGAGGGCCTCGGAGCGAGAGCCGCGAGCAAAGCGCAGGCGCGAGACATCACCGTCCCACGCCTGCGTGCGCGCGAGGCGTAAGGAAGCCTCGCCTATGTTTGGAAGGGTGCCGGGAAGCCCGGCTCCGCTCGCCTCGGTCACGAGAAGGCCAAGTCTCTACTCGATGGAGAAGATGACCGGGTAAAGCGGCTGGCCACCACGGTGGGCGTCGACCTCGAGGTCGGGCTGGGCGTCCTCGATGCGGTCGCACAGGGCCTCGAAGCGTTCGTCGTCCATGTCCTGGCCGGCGAGGATCGTGAGGGTGTCGCCCTCCTGATCTTCCTGCATCTTGTTGATGAGGTCGAGCGTAACCTGCTCCACGTCGCTGCCAACGATGGCGATGTCGCCACCGGCGATGCCCATGATGTCACCGTCGTGGATGGGCGTGCCGTCGGCCGCCTGGGAGTCGCGCACGGCATGCGTGACCTCGCCGTCGCGGACCTCGGCGATGGCCTCGACCATGGCCTCGGCGTTGTCCTCCGCGCTCGCCTCCATGTCGACGGCGAACATCGCGGCAAAGGCCTGAGGCACGGTCTTGGTGGGAACGACGACGATCTTGAAGTCCTCGCTCGCGCTCGCGGCGGCCTCGGCGGCCATGCGAATGTTGCCGTTGTTGGGCAGCACGATGACGCTCTCGGCGTTGGCCACGGCTGCGGCGTCGAGGATGTCGGCCGTTGAGGGGTTCATCGTCTGGCCACCGGAGACCACGACGTCCACGCCAAGGGACTTCAGGATCTCCGCCTCGCCGTCACCGGCGGCAACGGCCACGAAGCCGAGCGGCTTGCGCGGCTCGGAGGGCTTGGCGGCAGCGGCCTGGTCCGCGGCGATGCCGGCCGTGCGGTCGTGGGCCTCCATGTCCATGTTGTGGATGAAGACCTCGTAGACCTGGCCATACCTGAGCATGTACTCGAGCACGCGATTGGGCTCGTTGGAGTGCACGTGGACCTTGAAGTCGGGGAAGGAGCCCACGACGAGCTCGCAGTCGCCGAGCGTGGCGAGGTGAGCGAGGGCGGCGTCCGCATCAAAGCCCTCCTCGGCCTTGAAGAGGAACTCGTTGCAGTACCGGTACTCAGAGCCCTCCCAGTCGTCGTTGAGCTCGATAGCCACGCGGGCGTCGGCCGCGCTGTGGGCGCCGGAGGCCGAGGCAACGGAGGTGTCGAAGTCGATGGACGCGCCGGCCTTGCCGAGCGCGGCGTTCACGAACGCCTCGACGAACGTGGCGAATCCGTAGGCGCCCGAGTCGACGACGCCATTCTCCTTGAGGACGGGCAGCAGGTCGGGCGTGCGCGCCACGGACTCGTAGGCCTCCACGACGAGGGCCTCGAGCATCTCGGGCACGGGCATCTTCTCCTTGGCGCAGCGGTCCGCGCGAGAGGAGATGTCACGGATGACCGTGAGGATCGTGCCCTCGACCGGCTTGCGGACGGCCTTGAACGCGACCTTTACGCTGTTGCGGAAGGCGGAGGCGATGTCGTCTGCCGTCACGGGGTCATGCGCGCCAACGAGGCCCTCGGCCATGCCGCGCAGGATCTGGCTCGTGATGACGCCCGAGTTGCCACGCGCGCCCATGAGCGAGCCGTGGGTAATCGCCTTGGCGACGGCGGCCATGTCGGAGTCCGCCGGAAGCGCGGCGACCTCGCGCACGACGGTGCCGAGCGTAAGCGACATGTTCGTGCCAGTGTCGCCGTCGGGCACGGGGAAGACGTTGAGCTTGTTGATGTCCTCGGACTTGTCGGCGACGGCCTGGGCGGCCACGGGGAAGCACGAGCGAATCACGTTGGCAATCATGTCTGGGAATTCTCCAAATCGTATGGCAGGCACGGCAAGGCGCCTGGGCGTGCAACGACCCGGCGCGGGCCGGGTCGGCGGTGAGGCTGCTACTTGTTGGCGCGAAGATCCTCGACGTGAACCGTGACGTCGGCGTCGTCGATCTCCGCGACCTCCTTGAGCGTGAAGCGGACGGCGCTCTCGAGGTTGCGCGAGACGCTCGCCATGTTGACGCCCTGCTCGAGCACCGTGTGCAGGTCGACCTTGACGCGACCCTCGCACGTGCTCACGTCGATGCCCTTGCGCAGGCTACCGAGCGAGAGCAGGCGCACGATGTTGTCCTGGGCATCCGTGTAGGCCATGCCCACGACGCCGTAGCACTCGAGCGCGGCGTAGCCGGCGAGGTCGGCGATGACGTCATTGGAGACCCGGAGCGTACCGGGGATGGTTTGTGCCATGCGTCTCTCCTCTCACAGGGCGACGGCTCGCGACCGCCGCTTCCGAGACTTCATATATCCCTGGGAGTATAGCGCGAAGGTCCGGCCGGACATGCGGCGCGACACGCCTTCTCGACAACATCGCTGCATAACGGCGCGTTATGTCAACAAACATGGCTCGCCGACCAAAAGGGGTCACCCCCCTGGGCGCCTGGGGCATGCGGTTGGCGGAAAGTCCGCGCCCGCTCGCCGCATTCGTCACGTGTTCACACTTTACAGAAAGCTGACAAACGTGAACACTGTCCCCTAGCCAAAAACGACGAGGAAGCGGGCGCATGAAGGTATACGAGGGAACGGTCCTCACGGTGGACGAGCACGACAGCGTCGCGCGCTACCTCGTGGAGGACGGCGGGCGCATCGCCTACGTGGGAGACGAGCTGCCGGAGCGCTACGAGGCCGCAGAGCGCGTGGTACTGGGCACGCGGGCGCTGTGCCCGGGCTTCGTGGACACCCACGAGCACCTCGCGAGCTTCGCCACGTTCAACGCCGGGCTCAACGTCATGGAGGCACGCACGAACGCCCAGATCTGTGAGATGGTGGCAGACTTCGCGAGCCGCTCGAGCGCCAGGACCCTCATCGCCTTTGGCGCCTCTCCCTACTCCGTCGCCGAGGGGAGGCTCGTCTCGCGCGCCGAGCTCGACCGCGTCTGCCCAGACCGACCGCTCATGCTCGTCAAGTACGACGGACACGCCTGCGTGGTGAACTCCGAGCTTCTCAAGGTCGTGGAGCCCAAGGTGCGCGCGCTTCGCGGCTACCACCCCGAGACAGGCGAGATGAACCAGGAGGCGTTCTTCGCCGTCTCAGACCACGTCACGGCCTCGCTTTCCATCCCCGAGCTCGTGGGCAACATCCAGCGGGCCATGGACTACCTCGCAGGCCGCGGCATCGGCATGGTCCACGACGTCTCCGGCGTGGGATTTGCCGGCGACCTCGACATATCGCTCGAGACCTGGCTCGCGAGAAGTGCCCAGAGCGGATTCCAGGTCCGCGTCTTCCCCCAGTCGATGGACGTGCGCGTGGCCAAAAGGCGCCACCTGCCGCGCATCGGCGGCTGCTTTGCCTGCGCGCTCGACGGCTGCTTTGGCTCGGCCGACGCCGCGATGCTTGCGCCCTACGAGGGCACGGACGAGAGGGGCGTGCTCTACTACACGGACGAGCAGGTGAGCGACTTCTGCCGCCGCGCCAACCGCGCGGGGCTGCAGATCGAGATGCACGCCATCGGCGACGCGGCGTTTGACCAGGCATGCCACGCGCTCAAGGCCGCGCTCGACGACTTCCCGCGCGCCGACGCGCGCCACGGCATCATCCACGACTGCCTGCCCACGCCCGAGGGGCTCGCCATCTGCGCCGAGTACGGCATCCAGTTCCCGATGCAGACCTCGTTCATCGACTGGCCGCAGGAGCCCGACGCCTACCTCGCCCGCCTGCTGGGACCTGAGCGCGCGAGCCGCCTCAACCCGCTGCGAACCATCCTCGACGCGGGCATCACGCTCTCGTTTGGCTCGGACGCCCCCTGCACGGACCCCGACCCCATCCTGTGGATGCAGCGCGCCTGCAACCACTCCAACCCCGCCGAGTCGCTCACCGTGGCCGAGGCCCTGCGCGCGGCCACCTACAACGGCGCCTGGACCACGTTCGACGAGCGCGACCGAGGATCGCTGGAGCCGGGCAAGCTCGCGGACATGGCGCTGCTCTCGGCCAATCCCTATGAGCTGGGCGCGGCGCGCCTCGGCGAGCTCTCCGTAGAGGGGCTCATCCTCCAGGGGCGGCCGTATGAGCCGCAGCGCCAGGGCGTCGTCGCCGCCGTCGCCCGCGGCATGCTCGGACACGGCAGCTGCTAGCACGCCCCCACGCACCCCGCCGGCGGTGGCGGCTGACCCCGGCACCTTCGTCACCATCCTCACACCAGACAAGAAGGACCACCCATGATCTCCCACCTCGAGTTCCGCGTTCTCTCCTCGCTCGCCACGAGGCCCGCCGCCACGCAGCGCGAGCTTGCCATACACGCGGGCATCGCGCTCGGATCCGCCAACAAGGCGCTGCGCTCGCTTGCCGCCGCGGGACTCGCCACCGAGGACCTGGGCCTCACCGACGCCGGCCGCGCGGCACTCGAGCCCTTCCGCGTGCAAAACGCCGTCATCCTGGCAGCCGGGCTTGGCAGGAGGTTCGCGCCTCTGTCCTTCGAGCGTCCCAAGGCGTTGTTCCGCGTTCGCGGCGAGGTCCTCATCGAGCGCCTCATCCGCCAGCTGCGCCAGTCTGGCGTCCGTGACATATACGTGGTCGTGGGCCCCATGAAGGAGAGCTTCTACTACCTCGAGGACAAGCTGGGCGTCCGACTCGTCCAGACCACGGAGTACGCCACGAGGAACAACCACGCCTCGCTGTGGAGCGCGCGCGACTACCTCGGCAACACCTACGTGTGCCCCGCCGACCAGTACTACGAGGAGAACTTCTTCCACGCCTACGAGTACCGCTCGAGCTGCGTGGCCATCCGTGACCAGGGCAAGGGCGCCAAGCAGGCGTTCGAGCTCGGCGCCAACGACCTCATCGTTGCCGCGCGCAAGGACACGAGCGAGGCATGGCGCATGGAGGGCCCGGCCTACCTGGACCGCGCGTTTGCCAGCGACTACCTCGACATCCTCGGACGCGAGTACAACCTGCCCGAGACCGAGGGCAAGCTGTGGGAGACCATCTTCATCGAGCACGTCGACGAGCTGCACATGTTCGCCAGAAAGCTCGTCCGCGACACGATCCACGAGTTCGACTACCTCGGGGACCTCTGCGCCTTCGACACCGCCTTCATGGACAACGTGGACTCCGACATCCTCGACAACATCTGCCGCACGCTCGACTGCACGCGAGACGACATCGGCGACGTGCGCCCGCTCGACTCGGGCCTCACGAACCTGTCGGTGCTGTTCAGCTGCAGGGGACAGCGCTACGTCTACCGCCACCCCGGCGCGGGCACGGACGAGATCGTCAACCGCGAGGCCGAGACCTACGCGCTCGAGGTTGCCTCGCGCCTCGGGCTCGACTGGAGCTTCATCCACGAGGACCCCAAGGCCGGCTGGAAAATCAGCCGCTTCATCGAGGACTGCACGGAGTTCGACTACGACAGCGAGGCCCAGGTGACGCACGCGCTGAGGATCGCGCGCACGCTTCACGAGAGCGGAGCCTCCTCGCCCTGGAAGTTCGACTTCTACGACGAGGGCAGAAAGATCTGGCGCCTGCTCGAGGACGAGGGCTGGCCGCTGCCAGCGGACTTCTCCCAGCTCGCCGAGCAGATCGGACGACTCGTGGGTCCCATGCGCGCGGGCGCCGGCGAGCCGGTGCTGTGCCACAACGACTTCTACGGCCCCAACCTGCTCGTGCGAGGAGACGACATCTGCCTCATCGACTGGGAGTACGCCGCGATGGGAGACTACGGCTGCGACCTGGGCAACTTCATCGCCCAGGGCTCGGGCTACGACGTGGACCAGGCGCTGGCTATCCTGCCCTCCTACTTTGGGCGCGAGCCCACGGACGAGGAGCGCCTGCACTGCATGGCATGCGTGGCCGTCGTGGGCTGGTACTGGTACGTGTGGGCGCTGTTCAAGGAGTGCAAGGGCTCGCCCGTGGGCAAGTGGACGCGCATCTGGTACGACGCGGCCAAGCGCTTCGGCGCCGTGGCGCAGCAGATGCTCGAGGAGAGCTGCGCCAACCTGCATCCCCTCTCGCGCCCTGAGTTCGACGCGCTCGTGGCCGTCGAGGGCGGACGCTGCGGCGAGGCGGACGCCAAGGTCATGAGCGCGCTCGCAGGCGAGGGGCTCGTCACGAGCGGTCCCGGCGAGCCCAGGCTCACCACGGCGGGCTTCATGGCGCTCGAGCCCTATCGCGCCAGGCGCGCCGTGTTCTTCGCCGCCGGCTTTGGCAGCCGCATGCTGCCCATCACGGTGAACACGCCCAAGCCGCTCGTGCGCGTGCACGGCAAGCGCTTCATCGAGCGCCTGCTCGACGCGGTTCTCGCCGCAGGCATCGAGGAGATCTACGTCGTGCGCGGCTACCTCGCGGACGAGTTCGACATCCTGCTCAAGCGCTACCCCCAGATCCGCTTCATCGACAACCCGATCTATGACGAGACGAACAACATCTCGTCCGCCGTGGCGGCGGTCCGCGCAAACCCGGAGTGCTTCGAGCAGGCCTACGCGTTTGAGAGCGACCTGTACCTCACGGACCCAAGCTACATCTCAAAGTATCAGTACCAGAGCAACTACCTGGGATTTCACGTGGACGAGACGCGCGACTGGTACTTCGAGGCAGACGAGGGCGGGCGCATCACCAAGCTCGCCAAGGACCTGGGGCGCAACTGCTGGCAGATGGTGGGCCTCTCGTTCTGGAGCGCCGCGGACGGCAGAAGGCTCGCGCGCGACCTGCCCCAGGCGTTCGAGGCAGCAGACGAGAACCGTCAGATCTTCTGGGACGACATCCCCTGCCGCATCTGCGCAGGCTCCTATGACGTGCACGTTCGCGCGTGCGACCCGGCCCACATCATCGAGATCGACTCCTTCTCCGAGCTCCAGGAGGTCGACCCCGCATATCGCCCGCACGCCTAGGCGGTCGCGGCGTCGCGAGGCCCAAGGGCGAGGCGCGCCACGCCGCGGGAGGCACGCGAGCCATGGCGCGCCGCCAAGGTGGCCACCAGATGCCACAGGGGAACGAGCCACAGGTAGATGGCCGTGGCCCAGCACATCGCGGGCGCGCCGCACATCGTCACGACGGCCGCGCACGCCGTAGACCAGGGAACGAGCGGCGAGATGACCACGGCGGAGTCCTCGAGGTCAAGGGCAAGCGTGCCGCTCGTGGGCTCGAGGCCCGCGCACAGGTCGCTGGCGAGCATCGTGCCGAGCGTCTGGTTGCAGGCGACCATGGAGGCCGGCACGGCCACCGCGAGCACGGCAGCGAACGGCGTCACGCGCTCGGCGAGGCCGGCCACATGCCCGCGAATGCCGTCAAGCAGACCCGTGCCCATAAACAGCCCCGAGAAGCTCGAGGACAGGCAGACGATGGCGCTCACGTTGAGCATGGAGACGATGCCGCCGCCGCTCATGAGGGAGCGCACGGCAAGACTGGATCCAGCGGGCACATAGCCTGCCACCGCAGCCCAGGCGAGCTCGGCCGGGCCCACCCCGCGCACGAGCACGCTCACGAGCGCCGCAAGGGCAATGCTTGCGGCCATCGTGCGCTTCATGCCCACGCGTAGCAGCGGCAGGACGAGCACCGGCACGGCCGGCAGCAGCGCCACGACGCCCTGGTCGAAGTAGTCGGCGAGCGCCGAAGTTGCCCCCGATATGCGAGAGACGCTGGTGGGCGCCAGGGCAAGGCCCGCAAGCGCATAAACGGCGAGCGTGACCACAAGCGGGACGAAGGCCGAACGCATCATGGAGCGAAGGTTCTGGCCAAGCGTCGTATGGGTGATGGAGCGCACGAGCAGGGCGCTCGAGCTCATCGGGGAGCAGCGATCGCCAAAGTAGCAGCCCGCGAGAACGGCGCCGCCGCACAGCAGCGAGTTGGCGCCCATCGACGTGGCGACCGTCATGCAGACGACACCCATCGTGGCAGCCGTCCCAAACGCCGTGCCCATGAGAAACGACATGGCTCCCGTGAGCAGGAACACCGCGAGCGGCGCCATCGCGGGCGTCACGAACGGCGTGGCGAGCACCACGACCTCGGAGATGGTGCCGGCAGCCCTCCACGTCGCCGTGAGGATGCCGATGAGCAGGAAGGACTCGAGCACGCCGCGCGCGCCCGAGATGCCGTCAAGCGCCATGCCGAGCACCTCTCGCACGGAGTGGCCGCGAGCAACGCCGTAGCCGAAGAACAGCGCGAAGCCGATTACGAGCGGCACGAGGACGGGCGTGCCCAGGGCGACGAGCGCCAAGAGGCATGCGCAGAACGAACCGAGCACGGCAAACTCAAGCATGGAGAGGGCCCTTCCGAACGAACGATCTTCCTGAAAGCACTATCGACCCGTCGCTTCACGATTTCAAACTGTTACTATTCGTTATTGTCACAACTTCATTTTGTGGTGACACTTTGACCCCGTCCCCAAGCGTCACCGTGACAGTTGGGGACGGGGTCAAAGTGTCACCAATTGCGGAGAGCCGATCATGAACTTCCAGACCATGGAGTACTTCCGAGCCATCGCCGAGCAGAGGAGCTTCACGAAGGCGGCCGAGCAGCTGCACGTGACGCAGCAGACGCTCTCGGCCCACATCGCCGGCGTGGAGCGCGAGCTGGGCACCAAGCTCATCGTGCGCTCCACGCCGCTTCGGCTCACGCACGAGGGGGAGACGTTTCTCGCCTATGCAAAGCGCTTCGAGCGGGGGCTCGCCGATCTTCGCCGGGAGATTTCCGGCCCCAGCCGGCTGCAGACCGGCACGCTGCGCGTAGGCATCTCGTTCACGCGCGGACGCACGATCTTGCCCGGGGTCATCGAGCGGTTCTGCGCGCTGTACCCCAATGTCACCGTCGACCTTCGCGAGGACACGAACGAGTCCCTCGCACAGAGCCTCATGGCACGCAGGCTCGATCTCGCCATCGGCGTCTTCTCGGGCACCGAGCCGCTCATCGAGGCCCACCCCTTCTTCGACGAGCGCATGGTGTTGCTCGCAACGCGAGAGCTGCTCGAGAGCCGCGGACTCGACGCCGACGCCCTCACCGATCCGCTTGCCCGCGGGGACGTCTCCCCTCTCGCGGAGTGCCCGTTCGTCCTGAGCCCGCCGGAGGACGTCTCCGGCCGGCAGGGCCTCAAGATCATCGAGCGCGCCGGGTTCAGGCCATGCGTCAGGGCCTTCTCGCGCAACATGGCCACGCTCCTGTCCCTGGCGCTCAGGAGCGTCGGCGTCTGCATCTGCCCGCTCGACCTGCTCAACGACACGGGCACGCCCGAGCAGAAGCGCAACCTCATCTCCTACGACCTGGGGCCGGACGCCTCTTACGCCATCAGCTACGCGCTGCCCGCGGGCGGCTACCGCTGGCCCGTCGTGGACGAGTTCTGCCGCATCGCCGCCGAGCACGTCACGAGCGTGGAGGCCGTGAGCCTCGGGCAGTCGCTATAGATAGCGGCCCGTGACGCTGTCCGCGCACGCCGCGACCTCTTCGGGCGTACCGGCGCACACGATCCGTCCTCCCGCCTCGCCGCCGCCCGGGCCGAGGTCGATCACGTAGTCGGCGTTGCGGATGAGGTCGAGGTCATGCTCGATGACCACCACCGTGGCGCCTGCCCGCACGAGGCTGTCGAGGACGCCGAGGAGCACCTCGACGTCATGCGGGTGCAGGCCGATCGTGGGCTCATCGAACACGAACACGGCGTCGTCCTGGGCGCGGCCCATCTCGCTCGCGAGCTTGAGGCGCTGGGCCTCGCCACCGGAGAGCGCCGGCGTGGGCTCACCGAGCGTGAGGTAGCCAAGGCCGAGGTCGGAGAGCGTCTGCAGGCGTGAGCACACCTTCTTGAGGCCCACGCATGCGTCAAGTGCCTCGTCGACGCTCATGGCCATGAGCTGCGGCAGCGTGAGCGCAGATCCGTCCCTCGAGACGCGATGGACGCCACTTGCGGCCGACGCATAGCGAGAGCCGCGGCAGTCCGGGCACTCGATGTCCACGTCGGGCAGAAACTGCACGTCAAGCGATATGGCACCCGTGCCGTCACACGTGGGGCAGCGAAGGCGCCCCGTGTTGTACGAGAAGTCGCCCGCCTTGTAGCCGGCCGCCTTGGCCTCCTCGGTGCGCGCGAAGGCGCGCCTCAGCTCGTCGTGGACGCCGGCGTAGGTCGCCACCGTCGAGCGCACGTTTGCCCCGATCGGTGTGGCGTCGATGAGGCTCGCCCGCGCGATGCCCTCGGCATCCACGCAGCGCACGCACGCCGGCATCGCCTCGCCCGCGGCGAACGCCTTGAGCGCGGGCAGGAGCTCCTCGAGCACGAGCGTCGTCTTGCCCGACCCCGAGACGCCCGTCACGGCCACGAGCCTGCCCCGCGGGATGTCCACCACGAGCGGGCGCACCGTGTGGAGCGCGTTCGTCTCGAGATGGATGCGGCCCAGGTCGAACAGCCCATCGGCGTCCGCACGGGCGCGAACGCGCACGCCCTCTCCCGCCAGGTATGGCGCAATCCTGCTTTCCGGGGCCTCGCGAACGTCCGCCACCGATCCCTGGGCGATGACGCGCCCTCCGGCGCCGCCGGCGCCCGGGCCCATCTCCACGAGGTGGTCGCACGCGGCAAGCACGCGCGTGTCGTGGTCCACGACCACGACGGAGTTGCCGTCTGCCACGAGATCGTCCATGACGCCGAGAAGCCCGTCGACGTTTGCCGGGTGCAGGCCGATGGAGGGCTCGTCGAGCACGTAGAGCACGCCCGTCGTTCGGTTGCGCACGGCACGGGCAAGCTGGACGCGCTGGCGCTCTCCCGTGGACAGCGTGGCGCCCGCACGGTCGAGCGAGAGGTATCCCAGCCCCAGCTCGCGCAGGCGCACGGCCACGTCGAGAAACGACTCGCAGATGTTCTCGGCCATGTCGCGCATCTCGAGAGGCATGGAGGCGGGCACGACCGCAACCCACCTGACGAGCTCATCGAGCGTCATCGCCGTGGCGTCAGCCAGGTTCACCTCGCCGATTCTCGGAGCGCGGGCCCTCGTTGACAGGCGCGTGCCGCCGCAGTCGGGGCATGGGCCCTCGCGAAGGTACTTCGCGACGCGCGCGAAGCCCTTCTCGTCCTTGGCCTTCTCGAGCGCGTTCTCCACGGTGCGCACGGCGTTGAAGTAGGTGAAGTCGAGCTCGGCGAAGTTATCGCCCTTCTTGGACTTGTAGAGGATATGGCGCTTCTCGGCGGGACCGTTGAACACGATGTCTCGCTCGACATCCGTGAGCTCGCTGAACGGCACGTTCGTGCGCACGCCCATGGCGCCGCAGACCTGCTTCATGAGGTCCCACATGAGGCTGCCCCAGGGCTTGACGGCGCCCTCGTCGATGCTGAGGGACTCGTCGGGAACGAGCGCGGCGCGGTCGACCTCGCGCACGATGCCCGTGCCGCCGCACGTGGGGCACGCCCCGCCCGAGTTGAACGCGAGGTCCTCGGCAGCGGGAGGCCAGAAGCTCTCGCCGCAGGCAGGGCACGTGAGCGCAAGCCCCGCGGCCACGTTGATGCTCGGGGGCACCGGGGCGCCACAGTGCGGGCAGACGTGGCTCGCGCAGCGGCTGAACAGGAGGCGCAGGCTGTTGAGCAGCTCCGTCATGGTGCCGAACGTCGAGCGCACGCCCGGCACGCTCGGCCGCTGGTGCAGGGCAAGCGCCGCCGGGACGTAGCGCACCTCGTCCACGCTCGCGCGCGCCGCCTGCGTGAGGCGCCGGCGCGTGTAGGTGGAGAGCGCCTCGAGGTAGCGGCGCGAGCCCTCGGCGTACAGCACACCCAAGGCCAGCGAGCTCTTGCCCGAGCCCGAGACGCCGGCCACGCCCACGACCCGCCCCAGCGGTATGTCCACGTCCACGTCACGCAAGTTGTGGACGCGCGCCCCGCGCACTTCGATGTGCGTGGGCATCTCCTGTGCCCTCGTCATGTCGTCCTCCGCCCTCTTCCCTCTCGGCCCGAGACTATACCGCGCACCCCACGGCAACGCCTGTGAGACGAAACGATGAACTATCGAGAATCGGGCTCGCGTTGCCGACGCGCCGTCACTAAGCTATGCCCCGTCAACGATTGAGCGATGGGAGCGTGGCATGGCAGAGGCCGAGGAGAGCATGGCGAGGACACAGGGCGACAGACATGGTCTCGACATGCTCTCGGGGTCGCTCTGGAAGGCAATCCCCGCCTTCGCGCTGCCCGTGGCCGCCACGGGCATCCTCGAGCAGATGAGCTCGCTCATCGACACGATGATGGTGGGGCACCTCTCCGGAGACGCGGGGCCTGCCGCCATGGCGGCCGTCGGGTCGAACACGCCCATCACGAGCCTTCTACTCAACCTGTTCATCGGCATCGCGCTCGGGACGAACGTCGTCATTGCCAACGCCATAGGCTCGGGCGACGAGCGGACCGTCCACAAGGCGGTCCACAGCTCCGTCGCCTTTGCCGTGGTGGGCATCGCCGTCACCGTGGTGGGCGAGCTCGTGGCCGCGCCGCTGCTTCACCTGCTGAGCGTCCCGGCCGAGAACCTCGACCAGGCGCTCGCCTTCCTGCGCGTCTACCTGCTCGGGATGCCCTCCATCCTGCTCTACAACTTCGAGGCCGCCATCTTTCGCAGCGTCGGCATCACCAAGATGCCGCTCCAGGCGCTCGCCCTCTCCTCGCTCATCAACGTAGCGCTCGTGTGGCTCTTCATCCCCGTGATGGGCTGGGGTGTGGCGGGAGCGGCCGCGGCCACGGCCATCAGCTACACGGTGAGCGCGATCATCCTGTTCGTTCGCCTCACGCGCATCGACTCCCCCATCCGCCTGAGCCCCCGCGAGATCGGCATCGACCGGGCGGTGCTCGCGCGCGTGGTGCGCATCGGCCTTCCCGCGGGGCTGCAGAGCGCCGTGTTCTCGCTCGCCAACATCGTGATCCAGGCGTGCATCAACAGCCTGGGCACCGAGGTCATGGCCGCGAGCTCGGCGGTCATCTCGCTGGAGTACGTGGTCTACAACCTGCTGAACTCGTTCAGCCAGGCGTGCACCACTTTCGTGGGGCAGAACTTCGGCGCAGGCAACGTGAGGCGCTGCAAGCGCGTGCTTCTCGCGTCACTCGTGGAGGCCGAGGTGGCGGAGCTCGTCATGCTCGCCATTCTGCTGGGGTTCGGGCACCAGATCGTTGCGGCGTTCAACCCGGACCCTGTCGTCGTCCAGCTCGGCTACCTGCGCATCTGCATCCTGTTCCCGTCCTACATGTTCAGCATGGCCTACGAGAACATGAGCGGCTACCTGCGAGGGTTCGGCATCTCGCTGCCGCCGGCGATCATCACGGCGCTCAGCGTCTGCGGCTGGCGCTTCTTCTGGGTGAGTGTGGTGTTTCCCGCCTCACCGACGTTCCCCACGCTGCTGGCCATCTATCCCATCAGCCTCGGATGCACCACGCTGCTGGTGTTCGTCGCCCTCATGGTAATCCGGCCGAGCAAGATCTACGCGAGGCAGGGCGCCTAAAGGACAAGGTGCCTGGCAAGGGCGATCGTCTTCGCCCACCCGCATGGCAAACGCCACCGCCCACCGCAAGGGCGCGACGTGCCACGCTCGCCTCCCCTATGGTTGACACATTATCGAACGCCGCAGATAGCAACCATCAACCTGCGGCAAGAGGGAGGGAGAGCACATGACGTTCAAGAAGGTCGTCGTCGCCGGAGGCGGCGTGCTTGGCAGCCAGATCGCGTTCCAAGCCGCGTACTGCGGCCTCGACGTCACCATCTGGCTTCGCAGCGAGGGCAGCATCAGCCGCACACAACCCAAGCTCGACCACCTGCTCGAGACCTACGAGCAGGCCATCCGCGACATGGCCGCGGGCACTGGCGACTGGTGCTGTGGGATCGCGGAGCCCGGAGAGCCGATAGACGAGCGGACATGCCTAGAGCGTGCCCACGCCGCGCACGACGGCATCAAGCTCGAGCTCGACCTTGCCGCGGCCGTGGCCGACGCCGACCTCGTCATCGAGTCGATGGCAGAGGACGCCAAGGCCAAGAACGAGTTCTACGCCAAGCTCGCGCCCGTCCTCCCCGAAAAGACCGTCATCGCCACGAACTCCTCGACGCTCCTGCCCAGCCAGTTCGCAAAGACCACGGGCAGGCCGGACAGGTACCTGTCGCTGCACTTCGCCAACTCCATCTGGAAGAACAACACGGCGGAGATCATGGCCCAGTCACTCACCAACAAGCGCCACTTCGACGAGATGGTCGAGTTCGCCGGGCAGATTCGCATGATCGCCCTGCCCGTGCGCAAGGAGAAGAGCGGGTACCTGCTCAACTCGATGCTCGTGCCCTTCCTGCTCTCCGGCATGGACCTGTGGGCCTCGGGCGTCTCTGACCCCAAGAGCATCGACATCGCCTGGACGAGAGGCACCGGGGCGCCCAAGGGCCCGTTCCAGATCATCGACACCGTGGGGCTCAACACGGCCTACAACATCGTGATGCAGTACCAGAGCGTGCCGGGACTTCTGAACCCGCTGTTCAAGAAGATGATGCTGCCCTACAACTACAAGCAGATCGCCGCCAGGCTCAAGGCGATGCTCGACGCCGGCGAGACCTTCTACGGCGCATAGGCCAGGCCGAGACCAGCACTCGCCCGCGCGGGGCCTTTCACGGGTACGATGGTGCGGACACACACCAACCCGCGAAAGGTCCCGCCCATGATTCGACCGATCGTGACCTCACAGTTCATGCTCCGAGCGCCCAGCGAGGACGCCGACCCCGCAGATGCCCAGGACGCGCAGACGGGGCAGGACCTGCTCGACACCCTCGCGGCGCACGAGGCGGAGTGCGTGGGCATGGCCGCCAACATGATCGGCGTGCGCAAGCGCGTCATCGTCGTCATGGACGGCACGCACGCGCTGCTCATGTACAACCCCGAGATACTCGAGGCAACGGGACCCTATGAGACGCAGGAGGGTTGCCTGTCACTCCCAGGCGTGCGCCCCTGCACGCGCTATCGCTCGATCCGCGTGCGCTACCTCGACGAGGGCCGGCATGAGCGCACGAAGCGCTTCTCGGGCTACACGGCCCAGATCGTCCAGCACGAGGTCGATCACACGAACGGCATCGTCATCTAGCTTGCGTGCATGAGAGATCCCGCAGGGAGCATGCCTCTTGCGAGCCTACGCGCCGGCACCAACCTCGGCGGACACGCACGAACGTCCGCGCGCCGGAAGCGACGCCACGAGCACGCCCGCCACGACGAGGACGGCACCAAGCATGCCGCGGCCGTCGAGCGTCTCGCCGAGAAACACAAACGCGAGGACGGCGCTCGACACGGGCTCGAGCGCAAAGAGCAGCGCCGCGTGCTCGGCAGAAGTCGAGCGCTGCGCGACGGGCTGCGCCACGAAGCCAAAGGCGCTGCACACGAGGGCGAGCCCGAGCACGGCACCCCAGTGCACCGGGTCAGCCGGCAGAGTGGGCGCCTCAAACAGGTTCGTGGCCACAAGACCATAGAAGGCCGCAAAGCCCAGTTGCCACACGCCAAGCAGCAGCGGGTCGTCCTTGGCGGAGAGACGGTCGGTCGCCACGATGAACAGCGCGTAGAAGACCGAGCCCATGACGCACAGGGCGTCGCCGACAGACAGGGTGAGCGAGCCGTGGAGGCTCAGCAGCGCGATGCCCGCGAGCGTCACCGCAACGCCTGCCGTCATGCGGACGCCGGGGGCGCGGCGGCGCAGCATGGCGTTGATGATGGGCACGAACACAACTGCCAGGCTCGTGAGAAAGCCGGCGTTGGAGGCGCTCGTCTGGCCGATGCCCGTCATGAGGAAGCCGAACAGCGCAAACATGAGCAGCCCGAGGACCGCCGCGCGGGCAAGCGTCGCCACGCACGTCTGGCGAAGGCGACGGAAGAAGATGACCGCAACCACGACGAAGGCGATGCCAAAGCGCAGCGCGATGAGCGAGAACGGCGGCACGGCGCCCGTGCCCACCTTCATGAGCAGATACGAGCTGCCCCAGGCGCACGCAATCACGGCCAGCAGCACGTCGGCCGCCGTCCGGCTGAGATTCTTGTCGCGTCCCTGCGCCATCGCGCGCTCCCCTCGAGTGCGGGCGCCGGCCTGGCGGCGCCACGTTTTTACGCATCTAGGTATACACGGTGCGGCGTCATTCTCATATAGACTGTATTTCATACTTGTCATGCACGTTTGTACTATCACGAAACAGGAGGCCGTCATGGGCAGCAGCTACGACATATTCCTCAAGGTCGCCGACCTCGGGAGCGTCACGAAGGCGGCCGCCGCGCTCGGCTACACGCAGACGGGTGCGAGCCACGCCATCGCAAAGCTCGAGCGACAGGCAGGCTTTCCCCTGTTCGTCCGCACCGCGAGCGGCATGACGCTCACTCCCGGGGGACACGCGTTGCTCCAGCCCATACGCGAGGTCGTCAACGCCCAGCGAAGCCTCGACCAGACGATGAGCGCCGTCCGCGGAACCGTGCAGGGCACGCTTAGACTCGGAAGCTTCACGAGCGTCTCGACGAAGTGGCTGCCCAGGATCGTGGGCGAGTTTCAGCGACGCCACCCCTCGGCCGAGTTCGAGATCTGGACGGGCGACTACGACGAGATCACCGAACGCCTCGTGGAGGGGCGCATCGACTGCGGCTTTCTGAGCCTGCCCGTCTCCCCCGCACTCGAGTTCTGCCACCTCACGAACGACCCCATGCTCGCCGTGCTACCACCAAGCCACCCACTTGCCGCCCGCGGGCACGTGACGCTCGACGAGATACGTGCCGAACCGCTCATCATACCCATGCGCGGTTCGGACAACGACATCAGAAACGTGCTCGACCTCGAGCATCACGACGTGACCGTCCGCTACGTCCTCAACGATGACCTCTCGACGCTCGCAATGGTCAACGGCGGCTTCGGCGTCTCCGTCATGCCCCGCCTCATCGTGGAGAGCTGTGGCATCGACCTCACGACGCGTCCGCTTGACCCCTCCCAGCACCGCGACATCGGCATCGCCACCGTTCGCGGCCGCAAGCCCACGGCGCTCACCCAGGCGTTCATCGACTTCCTGACACAAGGGGCGACGTCTCGCTGAGGTACCATAAGCAACGTATCGTCACTTGCGAAAGGTAGGCCCATGGCCGAGTTCGTGCGCGCGAGGAGCGCGGAGCAAAAGGAGCAGCGCATGGCCAGCATCAAGGCTGCCGCAGCCCGCCTGTTCGAGACGCTCCCCTACCACCAGATCACGCTCACCACCATTGCCGAGACGCTCGGCTGGTCTCGCGCGAACCTCTACAAGTACGTCACGACCAAGGAGGAGATATTCCTCCTCATCATGGCCGACCTTCGAGATGCCTACACGGCGGACCTGCTCGAGGCGCTTCCGGCAACGGGTGCGCTCGACACGGGCGAGGCCGCGGCGGCCTGGGCCCGCGTCGCAAACGAGCACCGCACGTACTTTCGCTACGGAGACCTGCTCTACACCGTCATAGAGACGAACGTCTCCGTCGAGAAGCTCATGGAGTTCAAGCGCGGCTACTACGACGAGCTCGGCCCCCTCTCCGCGCACCTGTCGGCGACGCTCGGCGTGGCCGCGCAGAACGTGCCGCGCCTGTCGAACGCCGTGTACCACCACGCAGTCGGCCTCGCCTGCTCCTGCCTGAACAACCCTCTGGTACAGCAGGCGGTTCGCGGGCTTGGCATCACGCCGGAGCCCGTGGACTTCAAGGCGGACATGACGGACTTCATCACCATGTGCATCGAGTGGTGCCGCAGGCGCTAGCAGGCGCACGCGGCACCGCAAAAGCATCGAAGCTTCGGGCGCGCGGGGACGCGCCCGCAAAGGAGAGGAGCACCATGGCAAGCTACGCAATAGACGAGGGCGGCGCCACCGGCATCAAGAAGCTCGGCTTTGGCCTCATGCGCCTGCCCAAGGTGGGCGAGGCTATCGACGTCGAGCAGACCAAGCAGATGGTCGACCTGTTCATGGATGCGGGCTTCACCTACTTTGACACGGCCTGGGCCTACGCGGGCAGCGAGGACGCCATACGCGAGGCGCTCGTCGAGCGCTACCCGCGCGAGAGCTTCCAGCTTGCCACGAAGGCGGCGCCCTGGATTGGCTGCGAGAGCCGCGAGGACGCCGTGGCCCAGCTCGAGACCTCGCTTGCGCAGACGGGCGCCGGCTACTTCGACTTCTACCTGCTCCACAACCTCGGCGAGTTCCGCACGCACTTCTTTGACCAGTGGGGGATGTGGGACTGGATAGCAGAGAAGAAGAGGCAGGGCGTCATCAGGCACGCCGGCTTCTCGTTCCACTCGACGCCCGAGGAGCTCGACGAGCTGCTCCGCGCCCATCCCGAGATGGAGTTCGTGCAGCTCCAGATCAACTACGCAGACTGGGACAACCCCGCCGTACAGAGCAGGCGCTGCTACGAGGTGGCACGCGCCCACCACAAGCCCGTCATCATCATGGAGCCCGTCAAGGGCGGCATGCTCGCCAACCCGCCCGAGCAGGTCGCAAGCATCCTCAAGCAGGCCGAGCCGGATGCGAGCGTCGCCAGTTGGGCCATCCGCTTCGCCGCGAGCCTACCGGGCGTCATCACCGTCCTCTCTGGTATGAGTGACGTTGCGCAGATGAAGGACAACCTCTCCTACATGACAACGTTCGCAGGCCTCACGGACGCCCAGCGCGCAACAGTCGCCCAGGCCCAGGACGAGCTCGCCAAGATTCCGCTCATCCCGTGCACGCGCTGCAACTACTGCGCCAAGGTCTGTCCGGAGAACATCGGCATCTCGGGCACGTTCACGGCCATGAACATGCTCACGCTCTACGGCAACCTCGCGACCGCCAAGAAGGAGCGCGCCTGGCAGGTCGAGAAGCACGGCAAACAGCCCGCCGACAAGTGCCTCAGGTGCGGCAGGTGCGAGCAGGCATGCCCGCAGCACATCAAGATCCGAGAAGAGCTTGCCCGCTCCATCGAGGTGTTCGGTCCGGTCGAGCAGGCATAGAGAGTCCCGCTCGCCCAATCGCCACGTTTCATCAGGGGCGCGTCCGCGGCACCAGCCACGGGCGCGCCCGTCCCATGCGGCGCGGCGAGGATTGCCCTAGTGGATGAAGTTCGTCCAGGCGCGTGGCTCGTTGACCGGCACCACGCCCGCCACTGAGCCCGCCTCTATGCAGCGCAGCATCCACGCCATGTTGTGACCAAGCTGGCGCATGACGCTTAAGCCCTCCTCGTCCTGCTCCACGTCTGCCGGCGAGGCGCCATGGACGTTGTTCCAGTAGTAGGAGCTCACGATGGGCATCTGCGAGATGGTGAAGAACTTGTTGATGTCATCGAGCGAGGCCGTAGTCCCCGCGCGACGGGCGCTCGCCACGGCAGCTGCCGGCTTGCGGGCAAGCACGTTGGGCGCGCCGGCACGACCGTTCGAGTAGAAAAGACGGTCCATGAAGCCAAGCAGCGACGAGCAGGCATGGGCGTAGTGCACGGGCCCTCCGAACACGAAGCCGTCGGCCTCTGCCGCCTTGGCACGGAACTCGTTCACGACGTCGCCGAAGGCGCACTCCCCCGTCTTGGCGCAGCTCCCGCACGCAACGCAGCCACCCTGCGGCTTAGGCCCAATCCAGAAGATCTCTGCCTCAACGCCGTCTGCCTCCAGGGCGTGGGCGACCTCCTCAAGCGCACGGTTCGTGCAGCCGTTCTTGTGCGGGCTTCCGTTCACAAGCATGACCTTCATGGGCCTCTCCTTCTCCCCGCGCCGCTCCCCGGCGACGTTTTTGCTTGGTGCGAGTATACCCTGCAACCCATTGGTTCAGCACGACAATCGAACATGTGTATGCTATTCTCTGCTTAGCAAGCGCGGATTGGAGGCCGCACATGACCACGTACTTCACCTACACGAGCGAGGCCACAGACTACCTCTCCTCGAGAGACACCCGCCTCGCCCAGGCGATTGCCGCGGTGGACAAGGCGCATGGCCACGTGCTGCGCGAGGTGGACGATGACCTGTTCTCCGCCGTGATCCACCACATCGTAGGCCAGCAGATCTCCACCGTGGCGCAGAGGACCGTCTGGAAGCGCCTCCGCGCGTCGCTCGGGAGCGTTGACGCCTCCCACGTGGACGCGGCAAGCGCCGAGGAACTCCAGGCGTGCGGAATCACGTTCAAGAAGGCCGAGTACATCAAGGACTTCGCCCGCAAGGTCGGCAGCGGCGAGTTCGACCTTGCGGCGGTCGAGCACATGGACGACGCGAGCGCCATAGCCGCGCTCTCCTCGCTCAGGGGAATCGGCACATGGACGGCGGAGATGCTTTTGCTCTTCTGCCTCGAGCGCCCGGACATCCTGAGCCACGACGACCTCGCGATTCAGCGCGGCATGCGCATGGTCTACCACCACCGCAAGGTCACGCCCGAGCAGTTCGAGCGCTATCGCCGCAGGTACAGCCCATACGGAAGTGTGGCAAGCCTCTACCTGTGGGCTGTGGCGGGCGGCGGAATCCCCGGGTTCGAGAAGGACTACGCACCGCTCACGGACGCTCAGAAGAGGGCGCGGAGGCGCGCACGCGAACGCGCGAGAAGGTCGAAAGGAGACCCAAGATGATCCACTCGGTCTATGAGGCAGGCGCGATTTCCCCGCTCGTGCTGGGCAGCGAGGACGGCACGAGCCTGAGCGTCTGCCAGTTCACGACCGGCAGGGACGCGCACAGGCACGACTGGAACAGCGCCGAGCGCAGCGATGACGCACCCGCCTTCTCCCAGGCTCGCTCTTGGCTCGACCGCTACTTCGCCGGAAAGGCGCCAGACCCCGCCGAGCTCACGCTCGCACCGCAGGGCACGGCGTTCCAGCACGCCGTCTGGAACGCTCTGCTCGCCATCCCCTATGGACAGACGGCCACCTACGGCTGGGTGGCGCAGCGCGTGGGCGAGGCGCGCGGCACAAAGACGTCAGCACGGGCCGTGGGCGGAGCCGTGGGTGCCAACCCCATCGGCATCATTGTCCCCTGTCACCGCGTCGTGGGCGCGCAAGGAAGCCTCACGGGCTTTGGCGGTGGCATCGAGACAAAGATTGCCCTGCTAAGACATGAGGGCGTTGACCTCTCGCACCTCTCGGTCCCCGCGGGCGGAACGGCGCTCTAAGGCAACAGTTC
The DNA here is from genome assembly GCA_934668375.1 of uncultured Parolsenella sp. Classification (GTDB taxonomy): domain Bacteria; phylum Actinomycetota; class Coriobacteriia; order Coriobacteriales; family Atopobiaceae; genus Parolsenella. The sequence goes on from CAKUNF010000002.1 coordinate 92,914, forward strand.
GCCAAGCAGCCCGGCACCGCGCAACGCCCGCGTCCGCGCGATGAGCTTCTCGTAGATGCGCTCGCACATCCACGGCTCGCTCGAGAGCGAGCACACATCATCGAGCGGCACCCAGCGCACGCCGCTGTTCTCGTCGGGCTTTGCGCTCAGGGGAGCAGACGGGTCCGCCACGAACAGGTACGTCACGTTGAGATGCAGGTGAGAGCCCACATAGCGCCCACGCTTCACGTGCCCGTCAACGGTAAGGACCTCGAGAGAGGCGATGCCTCCTGCGCCAGCGCCCACGAGATGGGCATCTGACACGCCCGTCTCCTCCGCAAGCTCACGGGCCGCAACGGAGACGAGGTCAAGCTCGCCGTCCGCATGACCGCCAACCCAGCTCCAGGAGTCGTAGATGTTGTGATAGCACAGAAGCGCGCGCTCCCCCGCCGCGTCAACGGTCCAGGCGCTCGTGGTGAGGTGGGCAAGCGAGCTGCGGTCGGCCACGTGCGGGTCACGTGCGAGACGATCCAGGATGAGCTTGCGATCCACGAGCTCCTGCTCGTTCACGGGCGTGTATGCCGCGATGTCCTCCGCAATCCCCATGGCGTCTCCCCTCGCTCGCTTTGGCCAGTACCTGCGAGGATACATATTATCCGCAATCGGCGCTAGACTCGTCACAGCGATGGGAGGTCATCATGAGGCACAGCACCCTGTTCGCCCTGCTCGGCATAGCGCTCTTCACGCTCGCGCTCTCGACGTGCGCCGTCGTCATGACGCCGCAGCCAAGGCCGTCGACGACCTATGCCAACGTCTACCTGGCAGAGAAGCAGGTTGAGACGCAGCGCCAACAACTCGCGGGAAACCAGGCGAGGACAGACTCCATGACCAGCCCGTCCACCACCCAGGCGGCCACGCCCGAGCAGGACCTCCCCACCGCGAACCCAGACGGCAAGCCACTCGCCCAGTCGATGCCCTGGGAGGGGATGCCGGCCGCGCTTCTCGGTAGCACCTACCTCGGCGAGCCGGATGAGACGGGCGAGGTCATCGACGGCGGCCTGCTCGACGGCGGCACGCCCCACTACTGGCGCTCGCACAACGAGAGGCACGAGCGCGTCTTCGAGGCAGTCGTGCGCGACGGCGAGGTCATTGACGTGTCCAGATGGAATACCGGCAGAAACTACTGGCCCCCCGAGACGTCGCTCAGGGCCTCGGCACTGCCCATCCTCGATGCCTCGGGGGACAAGAACCCGGAGAGTGGCGCCTCGCCAGACCTGCCCGACCCCAACGACTACGACGACCCGGACAACTACGAGGCAGACGCAGAGGACTACTTTGCCTGGCTCGGCTGCGAGGATCCCGCCCAGGCCGCCTACCTCTACTGGGAGAGCGTCGCCGGCTAGACCATCCCATACGCAAGGAGGGGCTCCCCGGCCAAGCCGGAAAGCCCCTCCAAAAAAGCACTGCGCTCGCAAACTACCAGCTCAGCAGCTCGTAGCCCGTCTCGGTCACGACGAGCTGAACCTCCCACTGGGCGGAGTCGGAGCCGTCGGCGGTGCGCACCGTCCAGCCATTGGGGTCGTTCATGTCGATGTCCGCGCCACCGGCGTTCACCATCGGCTCGATCGTGAAGCACATGCCCGGAGCAAGCACCACGCCCTCGCCCGGCTCGCCCACATGGGCCACGAACGGATCCTCGTGGAACTCCTTGCCAATGCCGTGGCCGCCAAACTCGCGCACCACGTTGAAGCCGTTGCCCTCCACGTAGGTCTGCACGGCGTGGGCCATGTCGCCGAGCGTGTTCCAGGGCTTCACCTGGGCCAGGCCGCGCTGGATGCTCTCGCGCGTGACGTCGACGAGCTTCTGGCGCTCAGGCGAGACCTCGCCGATGCAGAACATGCGCGAGGAGTCGGAGAAGTAGCCGTCGAGGATCGTCGAGCAGTCTACGTTGACGATGTCCCCCTCGCGCAGCACGTCGCGCTCGCTGGGGATGCCGTGGCACACGACGTCGTTGATGGAGGTGCAGACGCTCTTGGGGAAGCCCTCGTAGTTGAGGTCCGCAGGAATGCCGCCATGCTCCACGGTGTAGTCATAGATCCACTGATCCACCTCAGCCGTGGTCACGCCCGGGGCGATGCGCTCGCCCACCATGTCGAGCACGCCCACGTTGATGGCCGCCGAGCGCTTGATGCCCTCGATGTCCTCGGGCGTCTTGAGCAGGTGACGGTAGATCACCTCCTGACCGTTGAGGTAGCACTCCTGGAGGCGCTCGTCGATGGCAGCGTGGCACTTCTTGTACTTCTTGCCGCTCCCGCACCAGCAGGGTTCGTTGCGGCCAGGCACCGGTTCATTGTCATACATGGCTAACTTCCTTTCTTCGTACCTAGTATCGCACTTCGTCCCCAGGCGTCAGGCGAGGCGGACAAAATTCGGCAAGGCGGCCCCGCCACCGACCGCGCGGAAGAGTCTCCATAAGGAGCGCCCCAGCCCCCTACAAGAAAAAGGGCCGCCCGCGCGAAGCGGACGGCCCTGAGATCGCTGATGCGCAAGCGGCGCTCGAGCTTAAGCCTAGTTCCAGGCCTTGCCGTCGGAGCCGAACTCGCGGATGAGCTCCTTGGTGCGCTCGACGATGGCGTCGCGGCCCGGGAGGAGCATCTTGCGAGGATCGTAGCCCTTGCCCTGCTTGTCCTTGCCGGCCTCGACGTACTCGCGCACGCCCTGGGCGAAGACGACCTGCAGGTCGGTGTTGACGTTGACCTTGCAGATGCCCATGGAGACGGCCTTCTGGACCTGCTCGACGGGGATGCCGGTGCCGCCGTGGAGCACGAGCGGCAGGTCGCCCGTCTTGGCCTTGATGGCCGCGAGCTGGTCGAAGGACAGACCCTTCCAGTCGGCCGGGTACAGGCCGTGGATGTTGCCGATGCCGCAGGCGAGGAAGTCAACGCCCAGATCGGCGATCTGCTTGCACTGCTCGGGGTCGGCGAGCTCGCCCTCGGAGGCAACGCCGTCCTCAACGCCGCCGATGCCGCCAACCTCGGCCTCGATGGAGAGGCCCTTGGAGTGGGCGAGCTTCACGAGCTCGGCCGTGTGCTCGAGGTTGGTCTGGAAGTCCTTCTCGTGGCTGCCGTCATACATGATGGAGGAGAAGCCGGCCTCGATGGCCTTGAAGCAGTCCTCGTAGGAGCCGTGATCGAGGTGAAGGGCAACCGGCACGGTGATGTTGAGGGTGTCCATCATGTCGACGACGACGTCGTGGCACAGCTTGAAGCTGGTCATCCACTTGGCGGCGCCAGCGGTGCACTGGATGATGAGCGGGCTCTGGAGCTCCTCGGCGGCCGTAAGGATACCGTAGGTCCACTCGATGTTGTTCGTGTTGAACGCGCCGAGGCCGTAGTGGCCCTTCTCGGCGGACTGGAGCATGTGCGTTGCGTTAACGAGCATGTCTTACCTCCATAGCTTTGAGCGACAAACACTAACCGCGAACAGTATAGCCGCGTGGCGGCCCTGCTCGGAACGTATTATGCAAATTTGCTGCTAGATGGGCAAGTTGTTCGCGCATCAATGGTCATTTGGCACGTGTGCGCCGCCCTGATGTGGAGCCACCGTGACACGCTCACGCAAGCCGGATGACGGCGAGCACGAACGCGAAGACGCACGTGACGAGGATGGCACCAACCGAGGAGATAACGAAGGCGTCCGAAAGCATGAGCACGCGATCGGTGCACGCGCGAGACGAGCGGGCGCACATCTCGGCCACCATGGAGAGGACCACGGTTGCCACGAGCAACGCCACACACGCAAGCACAAGCGACAGCATGACGATGCGCTGCCAGGTGACGTCCACGCCCGCGAGCGCATAGGGGCCTGCAATGGCCACGCCTATGCCCAGGAGCGCCGCCACGGCCGCACGTCCGATTCCACTGTCCCCCATCGATTTGCCTCCCCGCCGTCTGCGCACGCGCGCTTACAATGGCTCCAAGCATACCAATGAAGGCACCCGACGCGCCGAGAGGAACCATCATGAACGACTTCAGCTTCTCCATGCCCACCCAGGTCGTGTTCGGCCGCGGCGTCACGGATCGCACGGGCGTCGAGCTCGCCTCGCGCGGATTCACGCACGCCCTGGTCGTCTACGGGCAGGGTTCGGTCGTGCGCACGGGCACGCTTGGCCGCGTGCTTGCCTCGCTCGACGCGGCTGGCGTGGCCCACACCGAGTTTGGCGGCGCCCGCCCCAACCCGAGCCTCGCCCACGCACGCGAGGGCATCGAGGCCGCTCGCGAGACCGGCGCAGACGTCGTGCTCGCCGTGGGCGGCGGCTCCGCCATTGACACGGCAAAGGGCATCGCGCTCGGCGTTCCCTACGAGGGAGACGTCTGGGACCTCTACACCCACGCCGCCGAGCCCGTCGCGGAGGGCAAGCTGCCCGTGGCCTGTGTGCTCACCATTCCGGCCGCAGGCTCGGAGGCCAGCGCCTCGAGCGTGCTCACCAACGACGAGACGTTGCTCAAGAAGGGCCTGTCCACCGAGCTCAACCGCCCCGTCGTGGCCCTCATGGACCCCGAGCTCACCTTCACCCTGCCCGCCTACCAGACCGCTGCCGGCGTCACGGACATCTGTGCGCACATCCTGGAGCGTTTCTTCTCCACGAGCGGCCCCGTACCCGTCACCGACGAGCTGGACTGCGGCCTCATCCGCGCGCTCGTTGACGAGGCACCCCGCGCCATCGAGAACCCCGAGGACTACGACGCACGCGCCAACATCATGTGGGCAGGCACGCTGGCCCACAACGACCTCGCGGGATGTGGCCGCGGCGTGAACGGCACGCGCGCGGGCGGCTGGGAGAGCCACGGCATGGAGCACGAGCTCTCCGCCCACGACCCCAAGGTGGCCCACGGCGCGGGGCTGGCCGTCATCATGCCCGCGTGGATGCGCTACGTGTGGCAGGCAAACCCCGAGCGCTTCCTCACGCTCGGCGCCCGCGTGTTCGACATCGAGCCCGTCGACGTCGTGGAGGACTGCATCGACGCCACGCCCGAGGAGGCCGTCGAGGACGCCGTCCTCGCCACGATCGACGAGCTTCAGGCGTTCTTCACCTCACTGGGCATGCCCCGCACGCTCGGCGAGCTGGGCGTGACGGCAGACGACATCCCGGCGCTGCTCGAGACCCTCGAGCAGAACAAGAGCGCCGAGTTCGGCCAGCTCAAGCGCCTCACGATGGAGGACGCCCGCAAGATCTACGAGAGCGCGCTGTAGTGGGGCCGGGCACGCCCACAGACGTCGACGAGGTCATCACCCGCTGGGACACGGACGAGCGCGTTCGCCTCACCCTCACCTTCTGCGGCACGGTGCAGGGCGTGGGCTTCCGCTGGACCACGCAGGCGCTCGCCCGCGCCGCAGGTGTGGCCGGCTGGGTGCGCAACATGGACGACGGCACGGTCACGGCCGAGCTCGAGGGGACGGGACGCGCGTGCGCGAGCGTGCTCGCCGGCCTGCGAGACCAGTTTGCAGACGCCCGTGGCAAGTACGAGTTCCTGCGCCGCATGGGCCTGGGCTTCTCGGTGGCGTCCTGCGAGCAGGTGCCCTGCCACGCACCCGACGCCCACGAGGGGTTCGAGGTCCGCGTGTAGACGGCAGGGGGTAGTCCCCTCGACATCAGAAGGGCCCGCCTCGCGCCTCGCGAGACGGGCCCTCGTCATATGCGGCTTGATGCCGGCGCCCCAGCTAGTCCTGATCGGCGTAGAACGAACCCATGTAGCGGATGTACTCGTCTTCGGTGTGGTTGGCCTTCCAATCGTGGACGCTCTTCTTGTTGCGCTCGCCGGTGATGATGGAGAGCTCCTTTCCGAGCTTCTCGAACGCCTCGTCGGCCACCTCGTCGGGCGTGAGCGCAAGCTTGACGACCTGCTCGCCCACCGGGCCCTTCGGGAAGTTCTTGATGGCCGTGGGCGTAAGCGTGGTGCCCAGCGTGCAGACCTCGACGTCGACGCCCGTCTTCTCGCACTCGCAGGCCACGGCCTCGGTGAGCTTGAGGATGTAGGCCTTGCCGGCGCCGTACTCGGCGTTCCACGGGGAGCTCGAGACGCCCGTCATGGACGAGACGTTGATGACGGCGCCACGGTCCTGGGCGGCAAAGATGGTCATGAAGTGGTGGAACATACGCAGGAAGCTGATGACGTTGACGTTCACCATCTTTTCGTGGTCCTCAAGCGAGGTGTGCTGGAACTTGCCAAAGTGGTGCAGGCAGGCGACATAGCTCATAAAGCCCAGGTCGAGGTCCTCGGTGGCCGAGAAGACCGCCTCGCAGGCCTCGTCGGGGCAGGAGAGGTCGGCGCGGACGACCTTGTAGTCGACGCCGTACTCCTCGTGGAACTTCTCGCCCTTCTCCTTGAGGAGCTCCTCGCGGCGGCCCACCATGACCAGGTTCATGCCGCCCTCGGCGAGCTTCTTGCAGAAGGCCTCGCCAACGCCCTCGGTGGCACCGAGGACGACGCCCCACTCGCCGTACTTCTCGCGCAGATTCGTCATGTGTCTCTCCCTTTTTCTCGGCCGCCCGCCCCTGGGCGGCATCCGTTGCACACGGTGCACAGGGATACCCCAGCGCACAAAGGTATGACCCTTCGCGTCCGTGAGTGGCGAGACGCCCATCCACGAACGGCCGCCGGCCCACTCACGGTTGACAAGGGCCGCCAACTTCGCTCTTTTCAGCAAAGGGCCCGCCCCGCGCATATGCGAGACGGGCCCCGAGGGCTCGACTATGCCGCAGGTCCCACGTGGCGGGGCCTACTTCGTGGCAGTGGGCTCGTCGATGTAGCCGACGTGGCCCTGTGCCTCGAACTTTGCCATGTCCGAGGCGGCCATGCCCTGCGAGTGGTCCTCGCCGTGGCGCTTCTCGTACATGACGTCGCCCTTGTCCTCCCACAGGCGGTCGGCGATGGGCGCCCAGGCAGCGGCGGCCGCGGCGGTCTTCTCGCGCAGCTGCTCGGGGGTCTCCTTCTCCACGAGGTCCGTGGAGTGGGCGCCCGCCTCGGCCACCATCTTGGGCAGCGTGTCGGGGTTCTCGAGCATGGGGCAGGGCTTGAGGTGGTTGCCGTTGAAGGGCTGGCCCTCGTAGTACTTCATGAAGATGGGGCTGCCCAGCGCGTCGAGCAGGCTCACGTCGTGGATGTTGACGTTGGAGTAGTGGATGAACACGCAGGGCTCCACGTCTCCCGCGGCGTTGATGTGCAGGTAGCGGCGGCCGCCGGCGATGCAGCCGCCCACGTACTCGCCGTCGTTCTGGAAGTCGAGGGTGAACAGCGGCTTGGTCTCGCGCATCTCGCGGATGAAGTGGTACATCTTCTCGCGTTGCTCGGGCGTGGGGATGAGGTCTGCCGTGGCGGCGCGACCCACCGGCATGAAGTGGAAGTACCAGCAGAACAGGGCGCCCTTGTCGATCATCCAGTCGATGTTCTCCTCGGTGGCGACCGTGTCGGCGTTGGCGCGGGTCCAGCAGCACGAGATGCCGAACGGCAGCTGGTGGGAGCGCAGCAGGTCCATGGCACGCTCGATCTTGGCGTAGGTGCCCTCACCGCGGCGGGCGTCGGTCGTGTGCTCGTTGCCCTCGGCCGAGATGGCGGGCACGAAGTTGCCCACGCGAATCATGTCCTGGCAGAAGGCCTCGTCGATGAGCGTGGCGTTCGTGAAGCACAGGAAGGCGCAGTCCGGGTGCTTCTCGCAGATGCGGATGAGGTCATGCTTGCGCACGAGCGGCTCGCCGCCCGTGTAGATGTACATGTGGGTGCCGAGCTCCTTGCCCTGGCAGACGATGGAGTCGATGTCCTCGAACGAGAGGTTCTGCTGATGTCCGTACTCGGCGGCCCAGCAGCCGGTGCAGTGCAGGTTGCAGGCGCTCGTGGGATCGAGCAGGATCGCCCAGGGAATGTTGCGCTGGTACTTCTCGCGTGCCTTCTCCTGCACGGGCCAGGCAAGCAGGTTGCCGTCGATGAGCAGGGCCTTGAGCAGCTTCGTGCGCATCTCGGGGTTCAGCTGGAACACGCGCATCATGAGCTGGTACCAGTTGCCGCGGCTGGCGATGACGTCCGTGAACGCCTTGCGCTGCACGGGAAACACGTTGTCCGGCACGAGCTTGTTGACGAGCTCCATGATCTTGTCGATGTGCTCCTCGGGGTTCTCGTCCAAGTAGTCGACGAGTTTGTTGAGCGCCGCGCGCTCGGCGGCCTGCGTGAGTCCCATGCTTGCCTCTCCTTTGCCCGCCCACGCGCGCTCCCCCTTGGAGCGTTGCCTTCACGCAGGCGAGGATTATGTAAACCTTGCAGCATGATACCCGTGTTTAATCTTATGTAAACCAGCAAATTGAGAGCACGAGTCCGCCCGCGCGTATGCCAAGGCGAACCGAACGATCCTCTCGTCATCCAGGGCGGAAGAGTATACTTGCGCTAACTATTTAGTTAGCGTTGGCTTACTCAACGAATCGCCAACGCACGACCAGAAGGACTCGCATGAGAGACGCAGCCTCACCCGTCCGGGCCATGGGCGAACCCTACCTCGTCGTACAAGACCTTAAGAAGCACTACGGAGACGGTCAGGCGCGCGTCCAGGTGCTCGATGGCGTCACCACGACGGTGCTTCGTGGCGAGATTTGCGTCATGCTCGGCCCCTCCGGCTCGGGCAAGTCGACGTTCCTGAACCTCATCGGGGGGCTGGAGAGCGCGGACGGCGGCCACATCTCCGTGGGCGGCTGCGACCTCACGACCCTCTCGCCCAAGCAGCTCGGCGAGTACCGCCGCCGCGAGCTGGGATTCGTGTTCCAGTTCTACAACCTCGTGCCCGACCTCACGATCCGCGAGAACATCGAGGTCACGGCCTACCTCTCCAAGAATCCGCTCCCCATGGACGACCTGCTTGCCTCCCTGGGGCTGTGGGAGCAGCGCGACAAGTTCCCCCGGCAGGTGTCGGGCGGACAGCAGCAGCGCTGCGCCATCGGCCGCGCGCTCGTGAAGAACCCCGGCCTTCTGCTGTGCGACGAGCCCACCGGCGCGCTCGACTACCACACGTCCAAGGAGATTCTCGACCTCATGGAGCGCGTGAGGCGCGATTGGGGCTGCACGATCGTGATGGTGACGCACAACGCGGCCATCGCCGACATGGCCACGCGCGTCCTGCGCCTGCGCGACGGCCGTATCCACGAGGACGTCACCAACCCGCACCCCCTCCACGCGCTCGACCTGGAGTGGTAGCCGATGAGTCCGCTTACCAGGCGCATCCCCCGGGAGCTGCGCGGCCACCTTGGCAAGTACCTCGGAATCTTCCTGCTCATGACGGGCGCCATCGCCCTCGTGAGCGGCTTTCTGCTCGCGGCAAACTCCATCAGCGTCATCATCTCCACCATGCGCGAAGACTACAACATCGAGGACGCGCGCTTCACCTGCGACTTCGAGGCAAGCGAGGAGGCGCTTGCCGCCGCGCGCGAGGCTGCGGACGCGGCCGGCGGCGCCACCATCGAACCGCTGTACAGCGTCGACGCCTCCCTCGACTCCGTGAACGGGGACGAGCCGCAGCGCGAGGCCACCGTGCGCTCCTATGCGCACCGAACGAGCTTCGACGTCGCCGCCTACGCCCAGGGCCGAGCCCCGGAGGGCCCAGACGAGGTGGCCGTGGACCGCGTCTTCGCCGAGCACAACGGAATCCACGTGGGTGGCACCGTGACCCTCTCGGGCCGGGAGCTTGCCGTGGTGGGCATCATGACGCTGCCAGACCAGCAGGCCCTGTTCGAGAACAACTCCGACTTCACGCTCAACGCGCTCTCGTTTGGCGTGGCGGAGCTTGCCGACGCTGGCTTCGATGCGCTCTGCGAGGCCGTTGAGCCCACCTACACCTATGCCGTCCTGTTCAGCGACCGCTCGCTTGGCGTCGCCGCGCGCACCGACGCCGAAGCAGACATGATGGAGGCCCTCTCCGACAAGGGCGCCCGCGTGAGCGACTTCATCGACGCCGACGCCAACCAGGGCATCGGCTACGCCGCCGACGACGTCGAGGGCGACTCGACGATGTGGGAGGTCCTGATGGCGATCATCGTCGTCATCATGGGCTTCGTGTTCGTCGTGCTCACGAGCTCCACGATCGAGGAGGAGAGCGCCATCATCGGCACGCTGCTCGCAAGCGGCTGGAGGGCCCGCGAGCTCGTGGTCCACTACCTCGCACCGCCCGCGCTCGTGGGCGCCGTGGCGAGCGCCCTGGGCACGGCCCTGGGCATGACGCTGCTCGAGCAACCCATGAAGGACCTCTACTACAACTCATACAGCCTGCCTCCCTATCACATGAGCTGGAGCTGGCGCGTGTTCCTCGTGTGCACCGTGGTGCCGTTTGCGCTGCTCGTGGGAGTGACGCTCGTGGGCCTCCTTCGCAAGATGGGGCGCACGCCACTGCAGTTCCTGCGCCACGAGCTCGGAAGAAACGGCGTGAAGCGCGGCGTGAGGCTGCCCGCGCGCCTCGGGTTCGTACCGAGGTTTCGCGTCCGTGTGTTCCTGCGCAACTTCGGCAACTTCGCGACGCTGTTCGTGGGAATTGCGTTCGCGAGCCTGCTTCTGCTGTTTGGCCTGGCCGTGCTGCCCACGATGAACCACTATGCCGAGAACCTTCGCGACAACATGGTGGCGGCCCACCAGTACACGCTCAAGATGCCCGTGGACCTCACGGGCACGGACGAGCAGCGCGCGAGCTGGGAGGCCTATGACCGCGTGGCAAGCGTGGCCAGCATAGACGACCTGGGCCTCTCGGACACCGAGGAACGCGAGCTCACGCGAGCCCTGGCCCGCATCGGCGAGGACGACCACGCCGTGAACCTGTCGGCCAACGGCGACAAGGCCATCGAGCAGGCCGAGAGCTATGCCGTCTACCAGCTGCAATACGACCGTGGCAGTGACAACGGCTACGAGACCATCACGGTCTACGGCATCCGACCGCACTCACGCTACTGGGACGACCTCGACGTGGGCGATGGCCGTGTCATTCTCGGACGGGGATTTGCGGACAAGTTCGGCACGGACGTGGGCGAGACGGTTTCACTCTGGGACAAGTACGAGGACACGACGTACAAGCTCACGGCAGACGAGCTCTACGGCACGAAGAGCGACCTCAACATCTACCTGGACCTCGACACGTTCAACACGCTGTTTGGCAACGCGGACGGCTACTTCAACGCCTACGCGAGCAACGAGGCGCTCGCCATTGACGGCCGCTGGCTCGCAAGCGACCTCACGCCGAGCGACATGGACAAGATCGGCGCCCAGATGACCGACTCCATGGGCGACATGATGTACCTGCTGCTCGGCGTCGCCGTGTTCATCTTCCTCATCTTCATCTACCTGCTCACGAAGGCCGTCATCGACCGCAGCGCGCGCAGCATCTCCTACATGAAGGTGTTCGGCTACCGCGACCGCGAGGTGAGCCGGCTCTATGTCCGCAGCATCACGTGGTGCGTGGTCGCCTCGCTCGTGCTGTCGCAGCCACTCATCATCGGCAGCCTCACGGCCATCTTCAAGGCGATGCTTCTGAGCTACAGCGGAAACATCGAGATCTACGTGCCCGCCGACGCCATGGTGAAGTGCGTGCTCACGGGGCTTGCCACCTACGCCGTGGTGGTCCTGCTGCACCTGCGCTCCATCCGCCGCGTCCCCATGGCGCTCGCGCTCAAGGTGCAGGAATAGGCTCGCGGCGAGCTCGCAAACGAGTTATTGGCAGAAATGCCCCTCGAGAGTGCGATGAAAACACGCCGCCGGCTTCTCGAGAAGCGAAAATGCCCCAACGCATGCGGCAGAGGGGCCCGAACCACTTGGATTCGGGCCCCTCTTGGTCTGCCAGGCCGTCTCTGTGAGCAATTTCGCTTCGAGCATCGCACTCTCGAAGCCAAAAACTGCCACGAACGAGGATTCTTACTTGAAGCTCGCCTCGAGGATGGCCGTCACGTCATCGACGGAGAGCGGCGCGGGGTCGTGGCCGAACAGCGCGTCGTTCGTGGACAGCGCGTTGGCGGCAATCGCCGACAGCTCGTCGCGGGTGATGCCCCACTCGCTCATGGCGAGCTCGGCCATGCCACACGCCTGCATGAGCCCCTCGAGCTGGTCGACGAAGGCGGACGCTCCGCGAGCCTTTACGTCTTCCTCGCTCGCGCCCATGAGACGTGCCATGTCGACGTAGCGGTCGTCACACGCGTGGGCGTCGATCATGTGCTGGTGGTAGGCGCGCGCAATCATGATGAGACCGGCGCCGTGCGGCAGGTCGTGGTGGTGCGCGCTCATGCCGTGCTCGGTACCATGGCAGCCGCAGCAACCGCTGCAGACCATGGCGTAGCCACCAAGCGTGTTGGCAAAGGCGAGCTGCGTGCGGGCCTCGAGGTTGGCACCGTCATTCACGCACGCGGCAAGCGAGGCGGCGGCGTTGCGGATGCCCTCGCGGCAGATCATGTCGCCCATGAGCGTGTGGTTGTTGGCGATGTAGCACTCCACGTTGTGAAACAGCGCGTCGAAGCCCTGGAACGCCGTAAGACGCGCGGGCACCGTGAGCATGAGCTCGGGGTCCACCACGGAGAGGCGCGGGAAGAGCTTGGGGCTGCCCAGGCGGAGCTTCTCGTCGTTCTCCTCGCAGGAGAGGACGCCGCCGGCATCGACCTCGGAACCCGTGCCGGCCGTCGTCGTCACGCAGACGAGCGGCAGCGGGTCATTGGGGATCGGCAGGGCCTTGGCCGTGCCGCCCATGACGTAGTCCCAGATGTCGCCGGCGACCTCGTTGCCTGCCTCGTCATGGCCGGGGTTGGCCGCCACGACGCAGATGCCCTTCGAGCCGTCCATGACCGAGCCGCCGCCCAGGGCCAAAACGAAGTCGCAGCCCTGCTCGCGGGCCATCCAGCCGCCGGCGTTCACGGTGCCGCGCAGCGGGTTGGGCTCGATGCGGTCGAACAGCACGTGCTCCACGCCGGCGCGGTCGAGCTGCTCCTCGACGCGGGTAAGGTAGCCGTTGGCCTTCACGGACTTGCCGCCCGTCGTTACGATGAGCGCCTTCTTGCCCGGAAGCGCCTGGTCGCCAAGCTCGGAGAGCTTGCCCGCGCCGAACAGCACGCGCGTGGGCGCAAAGAAGTTGTACGTTTCTGCCATGAGATTCCTCCAATGACGAGTCTTGGCGCTCCCCCAGCGCCGGGTCGGTCGCGCTTGTGCGCGTACCCCTCTCGTCGTTAAGCGTACTACCCTAGAGGGACAACGTCGCGCGAGACACGCCCTCGCTGTAACCTGTTCACAGCAATTTGGAGAATCGCGACATCTCTCGAGAAGGAGCCAAGATGACGCTCACCCAGCTCCGCTACGTCGCCAAGGTCGCCGAGTGCGGGTCGATCACCGAGGCGGCGCGCCAGCTCTACATCTCCCAGCCAAGCCTGTCGTCCGCCGTTCGCGAGCTCGAGGCAGAGCTGGGCATCGTCATCTTTAACCGCTCGGCCCGCGGCATCTCGCTCACGCCGGACGGCTCGGAGTTCCTCTCCTATGCCCGCCAGATCCTGGAGCAGACCGAGCTCGTGGAGCAGCGCTACGCCCACGCGCGCCCCTCCAAGCGCCTGTTCGCCATCTCGTCGCAGCACTACGCGTTCGTCGTGAACGCGTTCGTGCGCCTGCTCGAGAGCGTCGAGGCGGACGAGTACGAGATGACGCTGCGCGAGAGCCGCACGTACGAGATCATCGAGGACGTCGCGGGATACCGCAGCGAGCTCGGCGTGCTCTACCTGAGCTCGTTCAACGAGAAGGTCCTGCGCAAGCTCATGCGCGAGAACCACCTCTCCTACACCCCGCTGTTCGACGCCCGTCCCCACGTGTTCGTCTCGACGAGCCATCCGCTCGCGCGCGCCGCAAGCGTCACGCTGGCAGACCTCGACGCCTACCCCTACCTCTGCTACGAGCAGGGGACGCACAACTCGCTGTACTTCTCCGAGGAGCTGCTGCCATTCGAGAGCCACCGCAAGACGATCGTGCTCACGGACCGAGCCACGCTGTTCAACCTGCTGCGCGGCGTCAACGGCTACACCATCAGCTCGGGCGTGCTCAACAGCGACCTCAACGGGGACGACATCGCCTCCGTGCCGCTCGACACCGACGAGACCATGCAGCTCGGCTACCTCACGAACGACCGCGCACGCCTCTCCCCCATGGCCACGCGCTACCTCGAGGAGCTCCGCTCGCTCATCGCCCAGGAGGGCTACGACGTCCTGGGGTGACACTTGGGGACGGGGTCAAAGTGTCACCACCGTAACAGCCTGGCCCCGTCCCCAAGTGTCACGGGGCGCCCCGGCATCCCAGGGCACCCCGGCTTTGCAAGGCCCGCCTACGGCATCACGTTGCCCGCGGCGCAGTACACCTCGTACCACTCCTTGCGCGTCATCGTAAAGTCGCACGCGCGCGCGGCCTCGCGGACGCGGCTCGGCTTCGTCGTGCCGATGACGGCCTGCATCTTGGCCGGGTAGCGCAGCACCCACGCAAGCGCCACGGCCATGGGCGTCACGCCGTGCCTCTCGGCCAGCTCCTCGAGCTTGGCGTTGAGCTCGGGGTACTTGGGGCTGCCGAGGAAAACGCCCTCGAAGTATCCGTACTGCATCGTGGACCACGCCTGAATGACCATGTCCTTGTCCTGGCAGTACTCGAAGATGCCGCCGTCGCGCATGATGGCGGCGTCGTTCTCCATGTTCACGTTGAACGCGCCGTTGAACGCCGGGGTGAACGCGCAGCTCAGCTGCACCTGGTTCGTGGCGAGCGGCACGCGCGCGTGGCGCTCGAGACGCCCGAGCAGCGCCGGGTTGAGGTTCGAGACACCCCAGTCGACGACCTTGCCCTGGTCATGGAGGGCCTCGAGGGCCTCGCCCACCTCGTCGGGCTCCATGAGGACGTCCGGGCGGTGCAGCAGCATGGAGTCCACGTGGTCCACGCCCAGTCGCGCCAGGCTCGCGTCAACGGCCTCGATGATGTGCTCCTTGGAGAAGTCGTACCAGGTAAAGCCGTCGGGCTCCTTGCGGATGCCCACCTTGGACTGCAGGAACACGCGGTCACGCAGTCCCGGATTTGCCTTGAAGACCTCGCCGAGCAGGCTCTCGCACGCGCCGCGGCCGTAGACGTCTGCGATGTCGAGCGCGTTGATGCCCTCGTCGAGCGCCGTCTCGACAAGCTCCGTGACCTCGGCAACGCTCATCTCGTTGATGCGCATGAGACCAACCATGACCTCGGATACGCGCGCCTTCTGCTCGCCAAACTCGATGAAACGCATAGATACTCCCTTTTGGTCGCTCGCCCGACCCCTCGGACGACTCTTGCATGCTTGATGGTGCCCCGCGCGCGGCCGCCCAGACTCGCCGGGCGGCAGACGGCGCACCATCGCCCGCCGAGCGGCCGATGAGGACCGGCAGGGCGATGCGAGCGCCCGCAACGCTCGACCTCAGACGCAAGAACGTGCAGATAAATTCTCATATCCTCTCGTTTTAACCCTCTGACCTGCGTGTAACAAAACGTTAATACCTACTTTTCCGCTAGGGTATTGACGAAGCTTCACGGCGGTCGTATAAATTCATCGTCACGAAGCGACGGACCCAAGGAGGTGCCCAGAATGACCACGACGACCATGATGATGTGCATGCGAATGCTGAGCTCCCGGGCACCGCAGGAGTCCGCCGGCGCCAATGTCGATTGGTAGAGACATCGACGAGGCGCGCACGGAAGTCTCCGACTTGCGCCCGGGAGCCCTGAGCTGCCGGGCGCTTTTTCGTGCCCGGGTCCCCTGAAAGAACGACGGAACGCATCCAAGCACCACCACCCCAAGGAGGAACACCATGTCCGACATCACCCCCGAGGTCGAGAAGACCTTCCACTTCGAGACCCTGCAGCTCCACGTTGGCCAGGAGAGCGCCGACCCCGCCACCGACTCGCGCGCCGTGCCCATCTACCAGACCACGAGCTACGTCTTCCGCAACTCCCAGCACGGCGCCGACCGCTTTGGCCTCGCCGACGCCGGCAACATCTACGGCCGCCTGACCAACTCCACCCAGGGCGTGTTCGAGGACCGCATCGCCGCGCTCGAGGGCGGCACGGCCGGCCTCGCGGTCGCCTCCGGCGCCGCGGCGATCACCTACGCCATTCAGGCGCTCGCCAAGGCCGGCGACCACGTGGTGGCCCAGAAGACCATCTACGGCGGCTCCTTCAACCTGCTCGAGCACACGCTCTCCCAGTTCGGCATCGAGACCACGTTCGTGGACGCCCACAACCTCGACGAGGTCGAGGCCGCCATCAAGGACAACACCACGGTTGTCTACCTCGAGACCCTCGGCAACCCCAACGCCGACATCCCCAACATCGACGCCATCTCTGAGATCGCCCACAAGCACGGCCTGCCCGTCGTCGTGGACAACACGTTCGGCACCCCGTACCTGTTCCGTCCGCTCGAGCATGGCGCCAACGTCGTCGTCCACTCCGCCACCAAGTTCATCGGCGGCCACGGCACCTCGCTCGGCGGCGTGATCGTCGACGGCGGCAACTTTGACTGGAAGGCCTCCGGCAAGTATCCGCAGATCGCCGACGCCAACCCCTCCTACCACGGCATCTCCTTCGCCGACGCCTGCGGCCCCACCGCGTTCGTGACCTACATCCGCGCCATCCTGCTGCGCGACGAGGGCGCCTGCATCTCCCCGTTCAACGCCTTCCTGCTGCTCCAGGGCACCGAGACCCTCTCCCTGCGTCTCGACCGCCACGTGGAGAACACCAAGAAGGTCGTGGAGTACCTCGCCAACAACCCGCTCGTCGAGAAGGTCAACCACCCGAGCCTGCCCGACCACCCCGACCACGAGCTGTACGAGAAGTACTTCCCCAACGGCGGCGCCTCGATCTTCACGTTCGAGATCAAGGGCGGCAAGGACGCCGCTTGGAAGTTCATCGACAACCTGCAGCTGTTCTCGCTGCTCGCCAACGTCGCTGACGTCAAGAGCCTCGTGATTCACCCGGCCAGCACCACGCACTCCCAGCTCACCGACGAGGAGCTCGCCAACGTGGGCATCACGCAGTCCACGATTCGCCTCTCCATCGGCACCGAGCACGTCGACGACATCATCGCCGACCTCGAGCGTGGCTTCGCGGCCGTCAAGCAGGGCTAGCACCTTTCCGCCCATCGCACGTCCAAGGCGGGTTCCTCCGGGAGCCCGCCTTTTTCATGAGACAAGGGGACAGTCCCCTTGTCTCATCCCAGCGCGATGGGATACTTATCCCATCAGCATCTCAACCACCCGTCCAAGAGAGGACACGTCATGGCAGACAAGCTCAAGGGACCCTTCCGCTACGACATCGTGGGCAGCTTCCTGCGCCCGCAGGCCATCCACGAGGCCCGCGCCAGGCACGCTGCAGGCGAGATCTCGTTCGAGCAGCTCCGAGAGGTCGAGGACACAGAGGTCGCCAAGCTCATCGAGAAGGAGAAGGCCGCGGGCCTGCACGCCGTGACCGATGGCGAGTTCCGACGCCGCTGGTGGCACCTCGACTGGCTCGCCGGCTTCAACGGCATCAAGGTCTACGACTTCAAGACGGCCGGCTTTGGCATCGAGAAGGTCATGCAGGGCACCTACGTGGACGCCCCGCTCTCCTTTGACCCCAACCACCCGTTCCTGGACGGCTTCCGCCGCACGCAGAGGCTCGCTGGCGACACGCCCGTCAAGCAGACCATCGCCGGCCCCAACATGGTGACGCTCGACTCCGTCGTGCTCTCCCAGCAGTACGCCGCCAACCCCGTCTACACCAACCTCGACGAGCTGCGCCACGACCTCGCCAAGACCTACCAGGACGCCATCAAGGCCTTCCACGACGCCGGCTGCCGCTACCTGCAGCTTGACGACACGAGCTGGGGCGCGCTGTTCTCCGGTCGCTTCCGCGCCAAGATCGAGGCGTGCGGCTACGACCCCGACGAGCTCATCGACGT
Source organism: uncultured Parolsenella sp. (assembly GCA_934668375.1). Taxonomy (GTDB): domain Bacteria; phylum Actinomycetota; class Coriobacteriia; order Coriobacteriales; family Atopobiaceae; genus Parolsenella. The sequence goes on from CAKUNF010000002.1 coordinate 110,872, forward strand.
CTTTGGCGACATCACGGACGAGGCCCTCGAGAACAGGCCCGAGGACATGGTCATCACGACGCACATGTGCAAGGGCAACTTCATGAGCCACTGGCTCTACGAGGGCACCTACGAGACCATCGCCCGCCGCCTGCTCGCCATCCGTGGCTTCGACGGCTTCTTCCTCGAGTACGACGACGAGCGCTCCGGCAGCTTCGAGCCGCTCAAGCACCTGCCCGCAGACACCGACCAGCGCGTGGTCCTCGGCCTCGTGACCACCAAGAAGGCCGAGCTCGAGGACGCCGACCGCATCCGCGAGCGCATCGCCGAGGCCGCCAAGATCGTGCCGCTCGAGCGCCTGTGCCTCTCCCCGCAGTGCGGCTTCTCGTCCACCGAGGAGGGCAACTCCGTTGCCGAGGCAGACCAGTGGAAGAAGCTCGCGCTCGTCCGCGAGGTCGCCGAGTCCGTCTGGAATGACGCCGACGAGGCATAGGCCACAGGCTCGCATAGTGCCGCCCAGGCCGGGACGCCACACGCGCCCCGGCCTATTTGGTGACAGTTTGACCCCGTCCCCAAGTGTCACGTGGTGACAGCTGGGGACGGGGTCATTTTGTCACCGCTTCCATAGCTTCATCCTATGGCTTCGCATACATGATGCGTAGTACCGGATAGCTCACGGACGTGAAATACTATTTCCCAGCAGACAACAAGGCATTCGAGAAGGAGCCCAGCATGCCCTACAAGCACAACGCCCCATTCCGCTACGACGTCGTCGGCAGCTTCCTGCGCCCGGACGTCCTCAAGCAGGCCCGCGCCGACCACGCCACCGGCCTCATCGACGACGCCCAGCTCAAGACCGTCGAGGACGAGGCCATCCGCGACCTCGTTGCCAAGCAGAAGGCGGCCGGCCTGCACGTCATCACCGACGGCGAGTTCCGCCGCAGCTACTGGCACCTCGACTTCATGTGGGGCCTGCAGGGCATCGAGCGCCGCACGTCTCGCACGGGCTACATGTTCCATGACGAGGAGACCACGGCCGATACCTCCGTCGTCACGGGCAAGATCTCCGGCGAGAACCACCCGTTCGTGGAGCACTTCAAGTTCGTGAAGGCCCTCGAGGAGGACGGCCAGGTTGCGCGTCAGACCATCCCCGCCCCCATCCAGACCTTCTCCGAGGTCACGCTCGACCGCTGCGATGGCCAGCAGGAGAGCCTGCGTGCCGTCTACGCAGACGACGAGCAGCTCATCGCCGACATCGCCGCCGCCTACCGCACCGTGATTGCCGACCTCTACGCCGCGGGCTGCCGTTCCATCCAGTTTGACGACTGCACCTGGGGTATCTACTGCGACACCGACTTCGTAGCCAAGACCGGCATGAAGCCCGTCGACATCCAGAAGGTCTCCGAGCTGGGCGTTCGCCTCAACAACCTCGCCATCGAGGGCAAGCCCGACGACCTCGTGATCAACACGCACGTCTGCCGCGGCAACTACCACTCCACCTACGCCTTCGCCGGCGGCTACGACCCCATCGCCCCCTACCTGTTCGCCAACGAGAACGTCGATGCCTTCTACCTCGAGTTCGACACGCCGCGCGCCGGCACCTTCGAGCCGCTCAAGTACGTGGCCGAGGGCAAGAAGGTCGTGCTTGGCCTCGTGACGTCCAAGCAGCCCGGTCTTGAGGACGAGGAGCTGCTCGAGAAGCGCATCCACGAGGCGGCCAAGTACGTGCCGCTGGAGAACCTCTGCCTCTCCCCGCAGTGCGGCTTTGCCTCCTGCGAGTGCGGCAACAAGCTCACCGAGGACGAGCAGTGGGCCAAGGTCGCGCTCGTGAAGCGCGTGGCCGAGAAGGTCTGGGGCGAGGCGTAAGGCCAGCAAGCCGCAGCCGGCCTACCTCACACGGCAGCTATGACAAACTCCGCCTCCTGGGACGAAATCGAGCGTCAACGGCGCGAGAAACGTCCCGGAAGGCGGAGTTTTGCATGTATGAGGATCAGTTCCCCTTCAGGCAGCGAACCCTACAGCGGAAGCGCCATGGACAGAGCGGCAGCCCGAGCCGCCTTCTCTGCGAGCTTGCAACCGGGCTCCTCCTCACCGAGCAGAGCGAGCGTGCTCGCAAGCGCGACGTCGAGCTCGTCACTCATCTGGCCAAGCTCCATGGCGCGAAGCGCATAGAGTGCCGCGCCCTGCAGGCACGCAAGGGCGGATGCAAGCGCCTCAGCACCCCTCTCGCCACGCCCAATGCGCGCGAGGACGTCAACGGCCTCGCCACGAGGAACGCCACGATGCTCGGCGACATGCTCGCTACGGGCGCGGACGGACTCACACGCCTCGCGGATTCGCGCGGGTTCAACGTGGCCCGCAGACGCCACAAGGCCCTCGATTACCACGCCAAAGGCATGGCCGCACGGCACGAACCCGGGTTGTGCCTCCATTGCGGCGCACATCGTGGCGCCAAGCCCCACGAGCTCGGCGACCAGCTCGCGCTGGAGCCCCGCAACCTCTCGGATGCGCCCGCGAAGCTCCTCGCTGTCTGATCCCTCAACCTTGCCGTGCACGACCCTGTCGCTCATCGCAGCCTCCCATCATCCGTGTAATCTCCGCGATGGTAGCAAAGAAGGTCCGCCCGGATACGACTCCAGACGGACCTTCGCAAAAAGCGGGGAAGTGCCTATCGGCCTCTACAGCCCCAGCGTCGCGGCCACCTCGCCGGCGCAGGCCAGAGCATCTGCCATGGACGTCACGACGAGCGTGGAGCCGTTGCGGGCATCTCCGGCCACGAACACGGGCTTGTCGGCCACGCTCGAGGCGGCGCGGTGCGAGGAGGGCGTCGCCATGACGGGCAGCGGACGGCCCTTCTCGGCCAGGGCGACGCCAAACGCGTCGAGCACGCCGCGCTCGGGACCCGTGAAGCCGCAGGCGATGAGCACGAGCTGGGCGGGCACCTCGCGCTCGGAGCCCTCGATGCGCTCGGGCTTGCCGTGGCTCCAGTCCAGGTCCACGACGCGCAGGCCGCTCACGGCACCGTCGTCATCGCGCAGGACCTCGAGCGTGTCGATGCCCCACTCGCGCATCTCGCCACCCATGAGGTCGATGGCCTCGACCTGGCCGTAGTCGGTCTTCTTGACGTTGGGCCACTGCGGCCACGCGTCACCTGCCGCACGCTCCTCGGGAGGGCACCCAAGGAACTCGAGCTGTCGCACGGAGCGCGCACCCTGGCGAACGGCCGTGCCCAGGCAGTCGTTGCCCGTGTCGCCGCCACCGATGACCACGACGTCCTTGCCGGCCGCGTCGATCGCGGGCGCACCGCCGTCGAGCACGCTTCTCGTGGCGCTCGTGAGGTAGTCCACGGCGTAGACCACGCCTCCGCTCGCAAGGCCCTCGTCAAAGCCCGTGGCGCCAAGCCCGCGCGGCTTGCACGCGCCTGCGGCGACCACCACGGCGTCGAACTCCTCGGCAAGCGAGGCGGCAACGGCCGGATCGCTCGCGTCCACGCCCAGGCTAAACTCGATGCCGAGCTCGGCCATGAGCGCCACGCGTCGCTCGACCACGGACTTGTCGAGCTTCATGTTGGGGATGCCGTACATGAGCAGGCCGCCCGCACGGTCGTGGCGTTCCACCACCGTGACGCGGGCGCCACGGCGCGCGAGCTCCCAGGCACTCACGAGGCCCGCGGGACCGGAGCCCACCACGGCCACGCTCGGGGCGTCCGCCGCAGCCGGGGCGAAGCGCGCGGGGCCGCCGTGCGCCCACTGCCAGTCGCTGATGGCACGCTCGTTGTCGTGGATCGTCTCGGGCTCGTCGGCGCGCCCCAGGTTGCAGGCGGCCTCGCACAGCGCCGGGCACACGCGGCTCGTGAACTCCGGCATGGGCGAGGTGAGCGCCAGGCGCTCGGCGGCAGTCTCCCACTGACCGCGATAGACGAGGTCGTTCCACTCCGGGATGAGGTTGTGCAGCGGGCAGCCGCTCGGACGGGCGTGCCCGAACGAGATGCCCGTCTGGCAGAAGGCCACGCCGCACATCATGCAGCGGCTCGCCTGAACCTGCTGCTCCTCGGGCGTGAGCGGCTCATAGAGCTCGTTGTAGTCCTTCGTTCTCTCGGACACGTCACGAAGCCCATGGGCCTGCCTGCCGTGCTCGAGAAACGCTCCTGGCTTGCCCATGGCTAGTTCCTCCCCGTGATCTTGTCGAAGGCCACCTGCAGGGCCTCCTCGTGCGTCTTGCCCTCGGCCTCGGCGGCGGCAACCGCCTCGAGCACGCGCTCGTAGTCGCGCGGGATGACCTTCACGAACTTGTCCTTGTAGACGTCAAAGCGGTAGAACATCTTGATGCCGCGCGGGCTTGCCGTGCGCGCCACGTGCTCCTCGATGAGCGCGTGGATCTGCTCGAGCTCGCCTGCGCTCGGCTCCTTGAGCTCCACCATGTCGGTGTTGCAGCGGCTGGAGAGCGTGCCGAACTCGTCGAACACGTAGGCCACGCCGCCGCTCATGCCCGCGGCGAAGTTGAGGCCGACCTCGCCCAGGACGAGCGCCACGCCGCCGGTCATGTACTCGCAGCCGTGGTTGCCCACGCCCTCCACCACCACGGTGGCGCCGGAGTTGCGCACCGCGAAGCGCTGGCCGGCCAGGCCGTTCACGAAGCCCTTGCCGCTCGTGGCGCCGTAGAACGCCACGTTGCCCACGATGACGTTCTCGTCGAACTTGTAGTTGGCGCGCTGGGGCGGGCGCACGGTGAGCGTGCCGCCCGAGAGGCCCTTGCCAAAGTAGTCGTTGGCGTCGCCCTCGATGGCAAGCGTGATGCCGCGCGGCAGGAAGGCACCAAAGCTCTGGCCGCCCGAGCCCGTGCAGTCCACGACAATGGACTCGTCGGGCAGGCCCTCGGGGTGGGCCGCCGTGACCTCGTGGCCGAGCATCGTGCCCACGCAGCGGTTGACGTTGTCGATGTCGGCGTGGAAGCGGATGGGCTCGAGGTGCCGGCGCGCGCTTTCGGTGTAGGGCACGAGCAGCGTGGCGTCGAGCGTGCGGTCGATCTCGAGGTCGGGAGCCATGGAGGGCAGGAAGTGCCGCCCTTCCGCTCCCGGTATGTTGCGACCGAACACGTTCGTGCCGTTCGCGAGCACGCGGGACAGGTCGACCTCGTTGGCCTTCCAGTTGCCCGGCACCTCTACCTGACGCAGGCACTCGGGGTGGCCCACCATCTCGTCAACGGTGCGGAAGCCCAGGCTCGCCATGATCTCTCGCAGCTCGGCGGCAGTGAACTCCATGAAGTTCACGATCTGCTCGGGCGTACCCGTGAAGCGGCCGCGCAGCTTGCAGTTCTGCGTGGCGATGCCGGCCGGGCAGGTGTCCTGCTGGCAGTCACGCTGCATAAGGCAGCCCATGGCCACGAGCGGCATGGTGGCAAAGCCAAACTCCTCGGCACCGAGAAGCGCGGCGATGGCGACGTCGCGGCCGTCCATGAGCTTGCCGTCCGTCTCCACGACCACGCGGCTGCGCAGGCCGTTCTGCAACAGCGTCTGCTGCGTCTCTGCCAGGCCGATCTCGAACGGGATGCCGGCGTGCCAGATGGAGTCGCGCGGGGCCGCGCCCGTGCCGCCGTTGTGGCCGCTGATCGTGATCTTGTCGGCACCGCCCTTGGCAACGCCCGTGGCGATGGTGCCCACGCCGGCCAGCGCGCACAGCTTCACGGAGATGCGGGCGCCGGGGTTGGCGTTCTTGAGGTCAAAGATAAGCTCGGCGAGGTCCTCGATGGAGTAGATGTCGTGGTGGGGAGGCGGCGAGATGAGGCCAACGCCGGGCGTGGACTGGCGCACCTCGGCGATCCAGGGATAGACCTTCTTGCCGGGCAGGTGGCCGCCCTCGCCGGGCTTGGCGCCCTGGGCCATCTTGATCTGGATCTCGATGGCACTGGAGAGGTAGCGGCTCGTGACGCCAAAGCGACCGCTCGCAACCTGCTTGATGGCGCTCTTGCGGGAGTCGCCGTTGGGCAGCGGCACCTCGCGGGCGGGGTCCTCGCCGCCCTCACCGGTGTTGGAGCGCCCGTGCAGGCGGTTCATGGCGATGGCGAGCGTCTCGTGGGCCTCCTTGGAGATGGAGCCGTAGCTCATGGCACCCGTGTTGAAGCGACGCACGATGGACGAGACGGGCTCCACCTCGTCGAGCGGAACCGGCGTGCGGCCGCTCGCGTCGAAGTCGAGCAGGTCTCGCAGCGTCACGGCGCGACCCGGCCTGTGGACGACCTTGCCGTACTCGCGGAAAAGCTCCATGTCGCCCTCGGTGCAGGCGCGCTGCAGCAGGTAGATGGCGCGCGGCTCGATAAGGTGCTCCTCGCCTCCGATGGGGCGCCACTTCGTGAGGCCCAGGCTCGGCAGCTGGTTGGGAGACGGGCTCTTGGCAAGCGCCACGGCGCTGTCGTAGCGCTCGTTCTGCTCGCGCTGCACACCGTCCACGCCAAGGCCGCCCACGCTCGTGGTGGTGGCGGTGAAGTAGCGGTCCACCAGCTCGTCGGCCAGACCGATGATCTCGAAGATCTGGGCGGAGTGGTAGCCCTGCATGGTCGAGATGCCCATCTTGGACATGATCGAGGTGATGCCGGCCGTCACGGCACGGTCGTAGTTGGCCACGGCCTCGTCGCCGGACAGGTCGATCTCTCCCCTGTCCACGAGCTCGCGGATGCAGTCGTGGGCCATGTAGGGGTAGATGCCGCTCGCGGAGTAGCCCACGAGGCAGGCGAAGTCATGGGCGCACAGGGCGTCGCCCGTCTCCACCACGATGTCGGCGAGCATGCGCACGCCCGCGCGGATGAGGTGGTTGTGCACGCTGCCCAGCGCGAGCAGGCTCGGGATGGGCACCTCGCCCTCGCCGGCGCGGTCGGAGATGACCACGATGTTCGTGCCGGCGCGCACGGCTTCCTCGATCTGGTGGTCGAGGCGGGTCAGCGCAGCCTCGAGGGCGCCCTCACCGGCGTCGCGGCGATACGTGGCGTGGAAGACCTGCGTGCGGAAGCCCACGCGGTCGATGGCGCAGATGCGCCTGAACGCGTCATGGGTGAGCAGCGGCCCCTGCAGACGCACGAGGCGGCAGGTGTCGCGGCAGTCCTCGAGCAGGTTGCCGTGGTTGCCGAGGTAGAGCACCGAGCTCGTGACGAGGCTCTCGCGCAGCGCGTCGATGGGCGGGTTCGTCACCTGGGCAAACAGCTGGTGGAAGTAGTCGAAGAAGCTGCGGTTCTTCTTGGACAGCACGGCAAGAGGCGCGTCGACGCCCATCGAGGCGAGCGGCACCTTGGCAGCCGTTGCCATCGGGCGCACGACCTCGTCCACGTCGTCGTAGTGGTAGCCGTGACGTGCCAGGCGCTGCGTGAGCGAGAGGCCCTCGTCCGGCTCGGCGGGCAGCTCCGAGGCCTGCGGCTCGCGCAGGTCGTGGATGTCGAGCGTCTCGTCTCCCAGCCAGTCACGGTAGGGCTTCTCGTTGGCGTACTTGTCGCGGATCTCGTCGTTCCACAGCACGCGGCCCCGGGCAGGGTCCACCTCGAGCATCTCGCCCGGGCCAAGGCAGCCCGTGCGCAGGATGTTCTCGGGCTCCACGTCGATGGTGCCCACCTCGGAGGACAGGATGAGGCGGTCGTCACGCGTGACGTAGTAACGGGCCGGGCGCAGGCCGTTGCGGTCCAGCGCGGCTCCCAGGATGCGGCCGTCCGTGAACGCGATGGCGGCCGGGCCGTCCCACGGCTCCATGAGCATGGACTGGTAGGCGTCGTAGGCGCGGCGCTTCTCGGACAGGTTGGGATTGTGGTCCCACGGCTCGGGGATCATGAGCGTCACGGCGCGGTCGAGCGGCCTGCCATTCATGGTGAGGAACTCGAGCACGTTGTCGAGGATGGCGGAGTCCGAGCCCTCGCGGTTGATGATGGGCAGCACGCGCTCGAGGTCGTGCTGCAGCACGGGGCTGTACAGGTTCGGCTCGCGCGCGCGGATCCAGGAGACGTTGCCGCGCAGCGTGTTGATCTCTCCGTTGTGGATGATGTAGCGATTGGGGTGCGCTCGCTCCCAGGAGGGCGTGGTGTTCGTGGAGTAACGCGAGTGCACGAGCGCGAGAGCCGTCTCCACGGCAGCGTCGTTGAGGTCGGTGAAGAAACGGCGCATCTGCGTGGCCACGAGCATGCCCTTGTACACGATGGTGCGAGAGCTCATGGAGCAGACGTAGAAGATCTTGTTCGCGAGCGCCGGGTTCCTGTCAGCGGCGCGCTCGATGGTGCGGCGGCAGACGTAGAGCTTGCGCTCGAAGTCCTGGCCTGCGGCAACGCCCTCGGGGCGGCGCAGGAACGCCTGAAGGATGGTAGGCATGCAGGCCTTGGCGGTGTCTCCCAGGTCGTGCGGGTCAACGGGTACGCGGCGCCAGAACATGAGCGGCACGCCGCACTCGGCGCACCCCTCCTCGAAGACGCGGATGGCAGCGGCCACGGCCTCGGGGTCCGCCACTCCGTCCGTCTCGCCCGTCTCGTCGCTGTGGGGGAAGAACAGCATGGCCACGCCGTAGTCTCCGGCATCGGGCAGAAGCTGGCCCTCCTTCTGTGCCTCCTTGCGGAAGAAGCGGTGCGGGATCTGGAACAGCACCCCGGCGCCGTCGCCGGTGTTTCGCTCGAGGCCCTTGCCGCCGCGGTGCTCGAGGTTCACGAGCACGGAGAGCGCGTCGTCGAGCGTCTGGTGGCTCTTGACGCCCTTGAGCGAGGCAATGGCGCCGATGCCGCACGCATCATGCTCGTAGCTGGGGCGATACAGGCCTTGCTGTGAGGCGTTCTGCTGGTGAGACTCCATGGTGAGGTCCTTCTCCGAGTGTTCACGTGTGCTGCCGCACGCAGGGTGCGGTCAAGCTCTCGTTACTCTAGGAGCCGGATATGTCACCTCCGTTACGCCAACACGGGCGCAACACGCGCGAAGCAATCTTGTAACAAGGGAGGGCGCGGCCCAAAAGGGCCCAAAAGTGTCAAAGACCTTTGGGCCCATGGGCACACCGCAGCTAGTACGCCTCGATCTGCTTGATCATGACCTCGCGGCCGCGCAGAAGGTAGGTCTGCTCGCTGCCGCATACCGGGCACGTGCGCCCGTGCTCCACGGTGCCGTAGTCTGCCCCGCACGCCTCGCAGTGCGTCACGGCCGGAATGTCCTCCACCACGAGCTCGCACCCCTCCATCATCGGCTCGCGCTTGCACGCCCACGTCCAGGCGTCGCCGAGAATCTCGGGCACCACCCCGGAGACCTCGCCCAGCTCGAGCGTCACGCTGCGAACGGACATGAGGCCGTTGTCGGCAGCAGCCTTCTTGGCGTCATCGATGATGTAGAAGACGATTCCCAGCTCGTGCACGTGGAGCTCCAGACATGAGGGGGAGGAACGCGAGAACGCGCCCCTCCCCTGCTTGACAAAGACGTGGCCGAGAACTGCCGGCTACTTCTTGCGACCGAACATGATCTTGGCCTGGCGCCTGGCCGCGTACTTGAGCAGCGCGGGCACCTTGTTCTCGCTCTTGACCATCGTGGAGCACTCGGGGCGCTCGCGGCGCAGGTGGATGGCATCGAACGCGCACTTGGTGGTGCACAGGCCGCAGCCGATGCACTTGTTGGGGTCCACGATGGAGGCACCGCAGCCCAGGCAGCGGCTCGTCTCGGCGCGCACCTGCTCCTCGGTGAGGGTGCGCACGTACTCGGAGAACGGGGCGCGCCTCTCGGCCTCGTGGTCGATGGCGGGCTGCTGGCGGCTGGCTGTGTCATAGGAGCCAAGCTCGACGTCATCCTTGTCCAGCTCACGGTAGCTGCGCTGGTTGCGGCCGATCGTGAGCGTGCCACCCTGAACGAAGCGATGGATGGAGACGGCGGCCTCATGACCGGCAGCGATGGCGTCGATGGCAAACTTGGGGCCGGTGTAGACGTCGCCGCCCACGAAGATGTCGGGCTCGGCGGTCTGGTAGGTCTTGGGGTCTGCCACGGCACCGTTGCCGCGCCCGAGCTCCACGGCGCTGCCCGCAAGCAGGCTCCCCCACTCGATGCTCTGGCCGATGGAGAAGACCACCTGGTCCGCGGCCACGTCGATGGTGTCGGTCTCGTCATACTCGGGCGAGAAGCGGCCGTCCTCGTCGAACACGCGCGTGCAGCGCTTGAAGCGCACGCCGGCGGCGCGGCCCTCGCTCACGAGAACCTCGGCCGGACCCCAGCCGCACGAGAGGCGCACGCCGTCGCTCTCGGCCTCGGCGACCTCCTCGTTGGAGGCGGGCATGATGTCGCGCGCCTCCAGGCACAGCATGTCGACGCTCTCCGCGCCCAGACGGGCCGCCGTGCGCGCCACGTCGATGGCGACGTTGCCGCCGCCCACCACGACGACGCGCCTGCCCACGGCCGGTACCTCGCCGCCCTCGAGCTGGGCCTCGGCCACCCCGCGCAGGAAGTCCACGGCCACCGAGACGCCCGCTGCGTTCTCGCCGGGCACACCGGCAAGGCGGCCGCCCTGGCATCCGATGGCCACGTAGAACGCCGCAAAGCCCTGCTCGCGCAGCTCGGCGAGCGTCACGTCGCGGCCGACCTCGACGCCATAGCGGAACTCGGCGCCCATGGCCTCGATGACGTCGACCTCGGCCTGGATGACGTCCTTGCCCAGCTTGTAGGCCGGGATGCCGTAGGTGAGCATGCCACCGGGGCGGGCGCTCTTCTCGAACACGACGGGCTTGTAGCCGCGCTCGGCCAGGTAGAACGCGCAGGACAGGCCCGCGGGACCCGCGCCGATGATGGCGACCTTCTCCTCGAAGTCCCCCTCGACCTTGGGACGCACCTGCGGCGGGATGTAGCGCGTGCTCGCGTCCAGGTCCAGCTGAGCGATGAACTTCTTGACCTCGTCGATGGCGATGGCCTCGTCCACGCGGCCGCGCGTGCAGGCGTCCTCGCAGCGGCGGTTGCAGATGCGTCCGCACACGGCCGGCAGCGGGTTCTCGCGCTTGATGAGGGCAAGGGCCTCCTGGTAGCGGCCCTGGCTCGCGAGCTTGAGGTAGCCCTGCACGGCGATGTGGGCAGGGCAGGCCGTCTTGCAGGGGGCCGTGCCGCTCTCGTGCGTCTCGACGCGATTGTCGTTACGGTAGTTGGGGCTCCACTTCTCCGGGCCCCACTTCACCGCGTCCGGCAGCTCCTGGCGCGGGTACTCGGGCACCTTGCCGCCGGCCTTCTTGGAGCACAGCTTCTGGCCGAGCTTGGCGGCGCCGGCCGGACACACCTCCACGCAGCGTCCGCACGCCACGCAGCTCTTGGCGTCAACGTGGGCCACGTAGGCCGAGCGCGAGAGGTTGGGCGTGTTGAACAGCTGCGAGGTGCGCAGGGCATAGCAGACGTTCACGTTGCAGTTGCAGATGGCGAAGATCTTGTGCTCGCCATCGATGTTCGTGATCTGGTGGACGAAGCCGTTCTCCTCGGCACGCTCGAAGATCTCCAGGGCCTCCTCGCGCGTGATGTAGCGGCCGCGGTTGGTCTCCACGACGTAGTCGGCCATGTCGCCCACGGCGATGCACCAGTCATTGAAGTCGTCTCCGCAGCCCTCGCCCATGCGCTGGCGGCTCGCACGGCAGCTGCAGGTGCTCGCGGCGTACTTGCCGTCGTACTTGTCGAGCCAGTGCCTGATGTGCTCGATGGAGATGGACTGGTCCTCGTGCTCGATGGCGCGCTCCACGGGGATGACGTGCATGCCGATGCCCGCGCCTCCGGGAGGCACGAGCGGCGTGGCACGGGAGAGCGGGCCCTTGGAGGCCTGCTCGAAGAACTTGGCGTAGACGGGGTGTTCCTCGAGCTGCTCGGCGCGCATGTTGAGGAACTCCGCAGATCCCGGCACGAGCATGGGCAGCACCCACTGCTTCGCGCGCGCGGGGTTCTCCCAGTTGTATTCGAGAAGGCCCACGTAGGACAGCTCGTCGAGCATGGGCTCGAGCGCTTCGGCAGCGATGCCCGCGGCCTTGGACGCGGCCTCGAGCGTGTAGGGGACGCGCACCTTGAGCTTCACGAGCATGTCTGCCTGCTCGTCGGTGGCCGCCTCGGCAAAGCTCCAGTACTCGTAGGGTAGCAGCTCGTTCTTGCCGAGGATGCGGTTGGTACAGTGCCGGCACAGCGCCACGATGCTCGGGCGCGGGTTGGCGGGCAGTTCGGGCACGAACTCCGCGCCGATGTCGTTCTCCGTGTAGGAAATGCCAGGGCCGTTGAGGATCATGAAGGTCTCCTTGTGGTCGGATGTCCCAAAGGTGTCAAAGACTTTTGGGCACTTCGGGCCGGGCTGAGCCGCAGGGCTACTCGCCGGGGTAGTGGGCGGCGTCGCTGTTCTTGGGCGTGGCCTTCTCGAACGTGCCGGCCTTCCAGGCGGCCACGGCGTCGCGAAGCCAGGCAGCCCAGGCCTCCGTGCCCTCGCCGGTCTTGGCGCTCATGGGCAGCACGAGCGCGTCGGGGTTGCGCAGGTGGACGTTGGCCTCGCAACGCTCGAGGTCAAAGTCAAAGTAGGGCGCCACGTCCATCTTGTTCACGAGAACTACGTCCGTGACCTCGAACATGAGCGGGTACTTGAGGGGCTTGTCGTCTCCCTCGGGAACGGACAGGATGGCCACGTTGACGCTCGCGCCCGTGTCGAACTCGGCCGGGCACACGAGATTACCCACGTTCTCCAGCACGACGAGGTCAAGATGGTCCACGCCCGCGTCTGCCGCGGCACGGTCGAGCTCGGCCAGGCCCTGGCGGCACATCGCGGCGTCCAGGTGACACATGCCGCCCGTGTGCAGCTGCACGCTCGTGACGCCGGCATCCGCCATGGCGCGCGCATCGACGTCGGAGTCGATGTCTGCCTCCATGACGCCGATGGACAGCTCACGGCCAAGCGCCTCCACCGTGCGCTTGAGCGTCGTTGTCTTGCCCGAGCCCGGGCTGCTCATGAGGTTGAGCAGAAACGTTCCCCGCTCGGCAAGCCCGGCGCGCAGCTCGTCTGCCGCGCGGTCGTTGCTCGCGAACACGCTCTGCTTGACCTCGATGACGCGAACAGCACGCTCGCGGGCGGCCTTCTCGGCATCTTGCATGTCTCTCCCCTCGCACGGCCGCCGCCCGTCCCCACGGGACCTGGCAGCCGGTTTACATAACTGCAACAAGTGTACAGGAGCGAGGCGGGCAGCCGTGCGCGCAATCGCCAAGCGGCGGCAGGGGCGCGTCGCGACACAAAAAAAGGCCCGCCCCGCGCACGCGCGCGAGACGGGCCGCAAGTGACGAGGAAGACCTCGCATCACCCCGTGTTCTGCAGGCCGGCGGAGACTCCGGCGACGGCAGAGAGGATGAGCTTGATGTAGGCGTCGCGCTCCTTGGCCGTGAGCTCGGCCTCGTGCTCGCGCAGCGCCGTGAGGGCGCGCACCTGCGAGATGGACAGGGCGTCCACGTAGGGGTTGCGCACGCGGATGGCCTGGCCAAGCACGCGGCGGTGCTGCAGCGGCCACTCGTCCCCCACGATGGCGAGCGTCCACTTGCGCGTGAGGGCCATCTCGTCGAGCACCATCTTGGCGAGGTCGTCGCGGTCACCGAGTGCCAGGTAGTGGCGGGCGATGCGGCCATCGGTCTTGGCGATGGACATCTCGATGTTGTCGATGAACGTCGTGAACAGCGGCCACTCCTTGTAGGCGGCGCGCAGCAGCTCGAGGTCGCCGAGCTTCTCGCACGCGGTGCCCAGGCCGTACCAGGCAGCGAGGTTGATGCGCGCCTGGCTCCAGCTGAACACCCAGGGAATCGTGCGCAGGTCGTCGAGGGACTTGGCGCCCAGGCCGCGCTTTGCGGGGCGCGAGCCAATCGGCAGCAGGCCAATCTCGACGAGCGGCGTCACCGTGGAGAACCACGGCGTGAAGTCGGGCGTGTTCAGCAGCTCCACGAAGTGGTCGTGGCTCGCGTCGTAGAGCCTGGCGGCCATGTCCGCGTACTTCTCGGTCATCTCGGTGTTCGTCTTCTCGACGGACGGGGCGCTCTGAAGCAGCGTGGCGCCGGCGACGCTCTCGATGTGGCGCTGGGCAAGCACGGGGTTGCCGTAGCGGGCGAAGATGATCTCTCCCTGCTCCGTGAGCTTGAAGAAGCAATTGACCGAGCCGGCCGGCTGGGCGAGCACCGCGCGGTTGGCCGGGCCGCCGCCACGGCCCACGGCGCCGCCGCGGCCGTGCATGAGCACGAGGTCGATGTGGTTGCGCTTGGCCCACTGGGCGATACGCTCCTGGGCGGAGTGCAGCGCGAGCGTGGCCGTGGTGGGACCGGCGTCCTTCGAGGAGTCGGAGTAGCCGAGCATGACCTCCATGCGGCGGTTCGTGGCAGCGAGGCGCGCCTGGACGTCCGGGAGCCTGAGCATGTCGTCGAGCACGTCCACGCAGTTCTCGAGGTCCTCGAGCTGCTCGAACAGCGGGATGACGTCGATGGTGGGCACGTCCTCGGCGTGGGCAAAGGCGATGCGGTTGAGCTCGTAGACGTCGGCGACGTTCTGGGCGCTCTTCGTGAACGAGATGATGTAGCGACGAGCCATCTTGGCGCCGTAGCGCTTCTGGATGGACCCGAGGGCGCGGAACGTGTCGAGCACCTCGCGCGTCATGGGGTCGAGCGGGCCGCGCTCGCCGTTGCGGCCGTGCTTCTTGATGTCGGCGAGCGCGCGGCTGTGCACGAGCGAGTGCTGACGGAACTCCATCTCCACCATGTGGAAGCCGAAGGTCTCCGTCTGCCAGATGAGCGTCTGGACGGGGCCGTAGGCCGCACGCGTGGCGCCGCCGGCAACGAGCGAGCGCTGGACGATGCGCAGGTCCTCGAGGAACTCGTCGCAGGAGCGATACATCGTGTCGGAGTTGCGAACGATCGTGGCCTTGAGGCGGTCTGCCATGACGAGCATGACGGCGCGGTGCAGCTCCGACTCGCTGATGAGCTCGGCGCGGGCCGTGAGCTTCTCGCTCATCTCGATCTGGTGGTTCCACAGGTTCACAAGCTCGGGCGAGGGCTTGGTGTGGTCGACATCGAGCGTGAGGTTGCGGCCCACGCGGCGGCACTTGTCCTCGAGCGTGGCGACCATGTGCGTGAAGAACTTGGCGGCAACGGCGCGGCTTACCTTGGCCGTGACGTTGGGGTTGCCGTCGCGGTCCGAGCCGATCCAGGAGCCCGGGTGGAAGAACGCCGGGCAGACGGGCTTCACCTTGCCGGCGTTGTCGCCCAGCACCCAGTCGTCGAAGCGGCGGTACACCTGCGGCACCATGTCGAACAGCGTGTTGTCGAAGATGTCGATGATCGTGTCGGCCTCTTCGACCGGCGTGGGCTTCTTGAGCGCGATGGGGCTCGTGCGCAGCAGCGCGTCGATCTCCTGGAGCATGTGACGCTCGTTCTCCGCGAGGTCGGAGCCGCCCAGGTGCGGGTGCTGCTCGAGCAGCCGCGCGATGCGGCGGATCTTGCCCTCGACGGCCTTGCGACGGGCCTCGGTGGGGTGCGCGGTGAAGACGGGGTGGAACTCGAGGCGAGAAAGCAGCTCGTTGGCGTGCTGCTCGCCGGCCTCCTCCACGAGCTGGTGGTAGGCCATGGCGAGCGCGTTGGACTCGTCGGTCTCAGAGTCCAGGGAGACCTCGCGCTCGCGCTCGTGGAGCGTCTGGACGCGGAAGTTCTCCTCGGAGAGGTTCGCGAGGTGGAAGTAGGCGGTGAGGGCACGCGTGAGCATGGTCTGCTGCTCGACGGTGAGGCCGCGCATGAGCTCGTAGGCGGCCTGGAAGTTCTCGTCCTCGGTGGACGCGCCGGTGGCGCTGACCACGCCGACCTCGTCCGCGGCGATGAGGTCGGCGAGGACCTCGTCGAACGTGGAGCGAAGCTCGGGCGAGTACTCGCTCAGGACCTCGCGGAGCAGGCGCAGGAACAGCTCGAGGTTGTCGCGCAGGCTCTCCGGGAGCTTCACGTTGGCGAACGTCTTTGCCGCCTCTGCCTGCGCGACGGCGCGCTGGTCGTCTCGCTTGGCGATGGTGTCTCTTTCTGTCAAGGGTGCCTCCTTGGGCTCTCCGTGCAGAATGCGTCCGCCCGGGCCGACGCGCGGCGCGGGCAGCCTCTCCATGATAGCAGCAGGGCGGGGGTCGATGACGACTGTAACGAGCGCGTAACGCAACGATGTCAAGCGTGCAAGTAGCAGTTTGCCGAGCGGTATTCTCGCTCACACGAACGGAAGGAGAACGACCATGGACCTACTCGCCGCGCTGCCCCTGCCGCCCTGGACGCTGCTGCTTCTCCTGGCGATGTGCTTTCTCGCGGGCTTCGTGGACGCGGTGGCCGGCGGAGGCGGGCTCATCTCGCTGCCGGCGTTTCTCGCATGCGGGCTGCCCTCCCACGTGGCGTTTGCGTGCAACAAGTGCCAGAGCGCCATCGGCACCACGTTCTCCACGGCCCGCTACCTGCGCGGCGGAGCGGTTGACCTCGCGGCGGCGGGGGTTGCCGCGGTGGGCGCGTTCATCGGCAGCGGCGTCGCGAGCTCGCTTCTGCTGTTCGTGCCGGACGGCGTGTTTCGCGTCATCGTGATCTGCGTGCTGCCCGTGGCGGCCATAGTCATCCTCACCCGGCACGGCGACGCGCTTGCCACCGACCGCTCGCGGGAGATTCCCGCCAAGAGGCGCCTCGTCGTCTCCGCGCTCATCGGCCTTCTCATCGGTGCGTACGACGGGCTCGTGGGACCCGGCACCGGGACGTTTGCGATCATCGCGTTCAACCTGGCGCTGCGCTATGACCTCAGGCGCGCCGGCGGCAACGCGAAGGTGATGAACCTCGCGAGCAACTACGCCTCGTTTGCCGTCATGCTCGCGGCCGGAAAGATCGACTTCGCCATCGCGCTGCCCGCGGCCGTGTTCAGCGTGGCGGGGCATACAATCGGCTCGGGCATGGCGCTCAGGCGCGGGGCGCGCTTCATCCAGCCCATGCTCGTGGGCGTGCTCGCGCTTTTGCTCGTAAACCTCGCCTCGCAGCTGCTCTAGGGCGCTCCGGGAGGACGGGCCGCAGACGCCAGGGACCGGAAGCCCCAGACCGGGAGCCCCAGGGGCCGGGAGCCCCAGGAGCACGCAATCCATAACGCCGCAGCTAGGAGACACATTGACCCACTACTCAACCGTCATCTTTGACCTGGACGGAACACTGCTCGAGACGCTCGAGGACCTCCACCTCACGCTCAACCACACGCTCGAGACGCTCGGAATGCCCGTGCGCACGCTGGAGGAGACCCGCTCCTTCGTGGGCAACGGCATCCGCAGGCTCATCGAGCGCGCCGTGCCCGCCGGCACTGGCGAGGACGCGATCGCCGAGGCAAACGCCGAGTTCGACCGCCACTACGCCGCACACTGCAACGACCACACGCACCCCTACCCCGGCGTGCTCGAGCTTCTCGCGCGTCTGCGCGAGCGGGGCGTGAGGCTGGCCGTGGTCTCCAACAAGACGCAGTACGCCGTGGACGAGCTCGTGGGCATCCACTTTGCGGGCGCATTCGACGCCGTGGTGGGCGTGCGGGAGGGCGTCGCGAGAAAGCCCGCCCGTGACATGGTCGACGTGGCGCTTGTCGAGATGGGCGGCGCGGAGGCGGGCGCGGCCGTCTACGTGGGAGACTCCGAGGTGGACGTTGCCACGGCAGCGGCCGCCGAGCTTCCCTGCCTCTCCGTGAGCTGGGGCTTCCGCACGCCGGCGCAACTGCGCGAGGCCGGCGCCACCACCATCTGCGCCACCGCCGAGGAGCTGGAGGCAGCCCTTCTCGCCTAGCCGGGAGCCAAAGAGGTGACAGTTTGACCCCGTCCCCACGTGTCACCGTGACAGTTGGGGACGGGGTCAAACTGTCACCCGCCACCCCGCGCTTGCCTAATTTCCTATTTTCCGTAGGTATTAAGGCGTACCATAAACCGTGCAACTGATTCCAAGCACGCATCCGCACATGGAGGTACGCATGTCCATCGACACCACTTGCGTCCAGGGCGGCTATCGCCCCGGCAACGGCGAGCCGCGCCAGCTCCCCATCATCCAGAGCACCACGTTCAAGTACGACACCTCTGAGCAGATGGGTCGCCTGTTTGACCTCGAGGAGCCCGGCTACTTCTACACGCGCCTGCAGAACCCCACGAACGACGCCGTGGCCGCCAAGATCGCCGAGCTCGAGGGCGGCACCGCCGGCATGCTCACGAGCTCCGGCCAGGCCGCGAACTTCTTTGCGCTGTTCAACATCTGCGAGGCGGGCAGTCACGTGGTGGCGAGCTCTGCCATCTACGGCGGCACGTACAACCTGCTCGCCCACACCATGGCCAAGATGGGCATCGAGAGCACGTTCGTGGCGCCCGACTGCTCCGACGAGGAGCTCGAGGCGGCCTTCCGCCCCAACACGCGCGCCGTCTTTGGCGAGACGATCGCCAACCCCGCGCTCGCCGTTCTCGACATCGAGCGCTTCGCCGCCGCGGCCCACACGCACAACGTGCCGCTCATCGTTGACAACACGTTCCCCACACCGGTGAACTGCCGCCCCATCGAGTGGGGCGCCGACATCGTGACGCACTCCACCACCAAGTACATGGACGGCCATGGCGCGGGCGTGGGCGGCGCCATCGTGGACTCGGGCAAGTTCGACTGGATGGCCCACGCGGACCTCTTCCCCGGCCTCACGACGCCCGACGAGTCCTACCACGGCGTGGTCTATGCGGAGAAGTTCGGCCTGGAGGGCGCCTTCATCACCAAGGCGACCTCGCAGCTCATGCGTGACTTTGGCTCCATCCAGAGCCCGCAGAACGCCTTCATCCTGAACCTTGGCCTGGAGAGCCTGCACGTGCGCGTGCCCAGGCACTGCGAGAACGGCATGGCCGTGGCCACGTTCCTGCAGGGCAGCGACAAGGTCTCCGGCGTGCGCTACCCGAGCCTGCCCGGCGACCCCTACCACGCGCTGGCCGAGAAGTACCTGCCAAACGGCTCGTGCGGCGTGGTGTCGTTCGAGCTGGCAGGCGGGCGCGAGGCGGCCGAGCGCTTCATGGCCGCGCTTAGAATCGCCGCCATCGAGACGCACGTGGCAGACGCCCGCACGTGCTGCCTGCACCCGGCGAGCTCCACGCACCGCCAGATGACCGACGACGAGCTCGTGGCCGCCGGAATATCGCCGGCCATGGTGCGCATGAGCTGCGGCCTCGAGGGCACCGACGACCTCATCGCCGACATCGCCCAGGCCCTGGAGCACGCATAGGTGACAGTTTGACCCCGTCCCCAAGTGTCACCGGGGACGTAGACGCAAACTCCGCCTCCCGGGATGGTTTCACGGCGAATCGGCCCCCGAAACGTCCCGAGGGGCGGAGTTTACTTTGTCGAGCGGTGACAGTTTGACCCCGTCCCCAAGTGTCACCGCCGAGGGACAAAAAGCCCCGCCCCTCGAGGGCTCTCGAGGGGCGGGGCCTGTCGTGTCAGGCGTTGAGGGGCCGGGCTACTCCTTGGGCATCTGGGCGGCGTCGGTCTCGGCGACCTGCTCCTGCTCGTGCTTGCCGTCCTCCTCGCGCTCGAGCTCGGGGATGAGCATGCGGTAGGCGTTCTCGGTGGCGTTCTTGCGCGCGCTCTTCTTGGAGTACATCTTCACCGCGCCCGCGGACTTGGCAACGGCCTGCAGCGTGCCGGCGCCGGCCACGCAGCCGCCCGGGCACGCCATGCCCTCGAGCAGGTAGCCGTCGTACTTGCCCTTCACGGCCATCCTCATCATCTTGCGGCAGTCGTCGAGACCCTCGGCGTTTGCCACGTTGACCTCGCGCTCGGGGTAGCGACGGTGGATCGCGTTCACCACGGCGTTGGCCACCCCACCTGCCACGGCAAAGCCACGGCCGTCGGCGCTCGCCACGTCAAAGTCGCCGCCCTCGCCCGCGAGCTTGGTGTAGTCGATGTCCTTGGCCTGCATCATGCCGGCCATCTCCTCGAACGTCAGCACGAAGTCGACCTCGCTCTTGACGCTCTTGCGCATGGCCTCGAGCTTCTTGGCCGAGCACGGCCCCACGAACACGATCTTTGCGTTGGGGTGCTGTCTGCGGATGAGCCTGGCCGTGAGCGTCATGGGCGTGAGCGCCATGGAGATGCACTCGGCGTGCTCCGGGAACTCCTTCTTTGCCATGACCGACCACGCCGGGCAGCAGGACGTGCCCATGAACGGAATCTTCTCCGGCACCTCCTCGAGGAAGTCCTCGGCCTCCTCAACCGTGCACAGGTCGGCGCCCAGGGCGACCTCCTCCATGCCGGCGAAGCCCAGCTCCTTGAAGGCCTCGCGCAGCTTGTCCACGTTGCCCTTGCCACCGAACTGCCCCACGAAGGCCGGCGCCACCTCGGCGATGACCTCGTCGCCGGCGTTGATGGCCATGATGGTCTGGAAGATCTGGCTCTTGTCGGCGATGGCGCCAAACGGGCAGTTCACGAGGCACTGGCCGCAGCTCACGCACTTCTCGTAGTCGATCTCTGCGCGGCCGTGCTCGTCGGAGCCGATGGCATGCATGCCACAGGCGTCTGCGCAGGGGCGCACGTGGTGGTGAATGGCGTGGTAGGGGCACACGTTGGCGCAGCGGCCGCACTTGATGCACTTCTCGTGGTCGATGAACGCCTTCTTGTCCTTGAACGAGATGGCGCCCTTGGGGCAGATCTCTCGGCAGGGGTGCGCCAGGCAGCCCTGGCAGGCGTTGGGCATGACGCGATAGACGTTGTCCTCGCACGCGTTGCAGGCGAACTTGATGACGTTCACCAGCGGCGGCTCGTAGTAGGTCTCCGGCACGGCGGCCTTCTTGAGGCCGTCCGCCACGGACTCGGGACGATCGAGGTCCTGCAGCGGCAGGCCCATCGCCAGGCGGATGCGCTCCTGCACGATGGCGCGCTCGAGAAACACCGACTCGCGGTACGTCGCCACGTCGCCGGGCACGATCTCGTACGGTAGCTGCTGGAGCTTGGCCGCCGTATCGTCAACGGACGCCTCGCCCTTGTCGTCGGCCGAGGCGTACGCGATCTTCGCGACCTCGGCAAAGACCCTGCGACGAATCTCCGTCAGGTTTGTGTACACGCCACGCATGGTTCCAGACATGGAAGTCCTCTCCTAGAAGGTTGCCCCATCCCCATGGGGCCACGGGCGCGCGGCATCCCCATGCCCGGCGGCTCGCGTGTCTTGTCCGGCGCCTGCGCAGCGAGGGACCTTCGCGCGCAGATGCCTAGATAGTCGTGTACATCTTAGCAGCTAGACGCTAGCGCGGAAAATAAACGGAATAGCGTTCGGGATACGGAACGGCAAGCTCGAGACGCTCACCCGTGACGGGGTGCACGAGCTTCTCGGAGGCGGCGTGCAGCATGAGCGGCGTCTTGCCGGCGCGGTCTGCGGGCACGCCGTAGAGGGCGTCTCCCACGATCGGGTAGCCGCGGCTTGCGAGATGCACGCGGATCTGGTGGCGTCGGCCCGTCTCGAGCACGAGCTCGAGCAGGGAGAGGCGGGCGCGGCGCGGGCCCGCCACGTCCAGCACGCGCACGCGGGTGCGGCTTGGCTTGCCGTGGGCGTCCACGCGCATGCGGCGGGCGTCGTGGCGGTCGCGGGCGATGGGCGCCTCTATCACGCGCAGGTCATCGGGCACCTCGCCGCGCACGATGGCAAGGTAGCGCTTCTCGATGCCGTCATGGCTGGCAACGAGCGCGTCCAGCTTGGGCTGCACGGCCTTGTCCAGGCTGAAGAGCACGAGGCCAGTCGTCTCGGCGTCCAGGCGCTGCACGGCCTGGAGCTGGGCGGCGGCCGTCTCGCGGCCCTCGCGGGCCAGGTGGGCCCGCACGGCGTCCGTGAGCGTGAGCGCGCCCGTGCCGTCCGCGTGCACGATGAGCCCGGCGGGCTTGTCGGCCGCGAGGAGCCACTCGTCCTCGTAGACGACGGCCGGCGCCGCGGGGGCCTCGTGGGTCCCAGCGGCGCCGGCGACGTCGTGCTGTCTGTTGGTGCCCACGCTAGGCGAGGCGCTCGGCCACGGCGCCCGCGAGCTCGGTCATGGGAACGCTCGTCTGCTCGTGCGTGGCCATGTCGCGGATCGTGGCCGTGTGGGCGGCCACCTCGTCCGGACCGATGACGACGCACAGCGTGGCGTTGTGCTTGTCGGCCTGCTTGAACTGGGCCTTGAGCGAGCGGCCCTGGTAGTCCGCCTCCGTGCGGATGCCCGCGCGGCGCAGCGCCAGCGTGGCCGAGAACACGGCCGGGCGCAGGCTCGCCTCGGTGCCGGCCACGTAGACGCAGCCCGGCTCCTCGCCGCCCAGGTTCACCCCTTCCGCCTCGAGCGCGAGCATGATGCGCTCGAAGCCCACGGCAAAGCCGATGCCCGGCGTGGGCTTGCCGCCCTCGAGCTCCATGAGGCCGTCGTAGCGGCCACCGCCACCGATGGCGCCGATGGCGGGGTCGGGCGTGTAGTCGACCTCGAACACGGTGCGCGTGTAGTAGTCCAGGCCGCGCACGAGCGTGGGGTCCTCCTCGTAGGAGACGCCTGCCTCGTCCAGGTAGCGCTTGACCTGGGCGTAGTGCTCGGCACAATCCTCGCACAGGTTGTCGTGGGCAAGCGGGGCGTCCGCCATGACCTCGCGGCAGTGCTCGTTCTTGCAGTCGAAGGCCCGCAGCGGGTTTATCTCGGCGCGCTCGCGGCACTCATCGCACATCTCGTCGGCATGGTCGAGAATGAACTGGCGGACCTTCTCGCGGTAGGCCGGGCGGCACGCGGCGTCACCCATGGAGTTGATGGCCAGGTGCAGGTGGGAGGGGTCGATGCCCAGCGCGCGGTAGAAGTCCATGAGGATGATGATGACTTCCGCATCGGCCGCCGGGTCCGGGGCGCCCAGCCACTCGACGCCCACCTGGTGGAACTGGCGCAGGCGGCCCTTCTGCGGACGCTCGCCGCGAAACATCGGCTCGGCGTACCAGAGCTTGACCGGGGCGCCACCCTGCGGCACGAAGCTGTTCTCCACGGCCGCGCGCACCACGCCGGCCGTGCCCTCGGGGCGCATGGCGAGGCGCTGCTTGGGCTTGAGGCCCGCGTCGGTGCCGGCCGAGAACACGCGGTCCAGCAGCGCGCCAGAGAACACGCGGAACATCTCCTTGCGCACGACGTCCGTGGACTCGCCGATGCCGTGGACAAACGTGGACACCTGCTCCATCGCCGGCGTCTCGATGGCGTCAAAGCCGTATGGCGCAAACGTCTGCCGTGCCACGGCCTGCATGCGCTCCCAGGCACGCATGCGCGCGCCAAACAGGTCCTCGGTGCCCTCTGCCTTGTTCGCCATGTGGCTCCCTCTCACTCGTTGGTTCAACTGGTTGAGTATAGCGCGGGCGACGCCCCGGACGCGGGTGGCAGCGCGTTCTCGCGCTATCATGGCGAGCGTGAAAAGAACCCGAGTGCGAGGAGACCCACATGCACCTGTTCCGCAACGACTACTCCGAGGGCGCGGCGCCCCAGGTCATGGCAGCCGTCGCCGCGTGCGGCAGCGAGCAGAGCGTTGGCTACACGGAGGGCGACGCCCACTGCGAGCACGCGCGCGAGCTCATCCGCCAGGCGTGCGCCTGCCCGGACGCCATGGTCGAGTTCTGCATCGGCGGCACGAGCGCCAACGTCGTCTGCCTGTCCGGCATGCTACGCGACTGGGAGGGCGTCATCTGCACGCCCGACGCCCACATCGTCGTTCACGAGACGGGCGCGCTGGCCGCCACCGGCCGCACGTCGCTGGCCACTGACGACGCGGACGGCTTCCTCACGCCGGAGGCCGCAGAGCGCGTCTACCAGTTCCAGATGGGCACGGGCCGCCACATGACGCGCCCGGCCGCCATCTACATCACGGACACCACCGAGCTTGGCGGCGTGTGGACCCGCGAGCGCCTCGACGCCATCTGCGACTGGGCGCGCAGCCACGACCTGGGCATCTTCCTGGACGGCGCGCGCCTGGGCAGCGCGCTCACCGCTCCGGGCAACGACCTTTCGCTCGCCCACATCGCGAGCCGCGTGGACGCCTTCTACATCGGCGGCACCAAGAACGGCATGCTCATGGGCGAGGCCATCGTCATCTGCGGCCACGGCAGCCACGCGCAGCGCCTGCGCGAGTCGTTCCCCTTCCTGCAGAAGGAGCGCGGCGGGCTTCTCGCAAAGGGCTTTCTGCTCGGCGCACAGTTCGAGGCGGCGTTCGCGGACGCTGGCGACGGCACCGAGGCGCTCTACTGGCAGCTCGCGCGCCACGCCAACGAGTGCGCCACGCGCCTGCGCGAGGGCCTCGTGGCAGCTGGCTATGGGCTGTACGGCAACTCGACGAGCAACCAGGTCTTCGTCACGGTGAGCGAGGCGCAGGAGGCCCGCTTTGCCGAGGCCGCCGGCTGCGAGACGTTCTACGTGCTGGAAGACGGCCGGCGCGTCATCCGCTTCGTGTGCTCGTGGGCCACGGCCGCCGCAGACGTCGACGAGCTTCTCGCCCTCGCGCGCGAGCTGGCGTAGCGCCCGCAACGTACGATCGTCATGCAGATGGGCCCGGGAGGATCGCTCCTCTCGGGCCCATTTTTGCATCCATTTGGCAGCATAATGACGAAATTCCGAGGCTAAATCAGACCATCCAAAGTAGCTCGAATATGTGCAAGCTCTCTACCAGGGACTTTGTGGAGGCACGCACCGTCTCTACTCGAGAGGTGCGAATATAGCCTCGGAATTTCGAAAGAAGCACCTCCTTGGGAGCTACTTTCGCCCGCCCGGCAGCGCCGCCACGAGCCTCTCCCCCACCTCGGACAAGATGATGCCGGCAAAGATCAGCGCGAATCCGGCGAGCAGCCGGGGCGTGAACAGCTCGTAGCCAAAGGCCACGGAGAACGCCACGCCGCTCGGACTCTCGAGAGACGAGAGCAGCGCCCCGCTCGTGGGGTCAACCTTCGTGAGCGCGTAGTTGAGAACGGCCAAGCAGCCAAACGAGCACACAAGCGCGAGAAACGCGAGCGCGCACACGTTGCCGGCCGTGAACGCCTCGGCCGCGGGCGGCGCCTCCACGAGCGCGTGGCCCGCGCCCACGATCGCCGTTATCGTGAGGAACTGCCAGAAGGTGAGCGCCCAGACGTCGCGGCCGCGCCCCTCGTGCGCCACAATGACCATCTCGAGCGCATAGAACACCGATCCCGCGAGCGTGAGCGCATCGCCCACGTTGAGAGGCAGCCCGTTGTCCAACACCACGAGGCCCGCACCCACGAGGCTCACGAGCGCGGCGATGACGCTCATGCGCCGCGGCGCCCCATGGCCCAAAAGCCACGCGCACAGCGGCACGAGCACGCAGTACACGCCCGTGAGAAACGCGTTCTTGCCCGGCGTGGTGTACACGATGCCGTACGTCTGCAGCACGTAGGCCACGCCGTAGAACACGCCGAGAAGCACGCCCACGCGCACGACGGGCACCGAGAGGTTCTCGCGGATGCGCCGCCAGAAGACAGCAAGCATCAGCACGGACGAGACGCCAAAGCGCACGAGCAGAAGCCAGAACACGGGAAAGCGCGCCGTGACGTCCTTCATCACGAAGAACGAGAAGCCCCACGCCAGCGCGCAGGTCACGATGAGCAGCTTGTTGAACCATTCCGCGCCGAGAAGGCCCCGCGCCCCGCCTGGGGACGCGGCGGCCCTGCCGTTGTTCTCACCCACGCGCTACACCAGGTCGAAGTCAAAGTAGCTCTCGAGCACCTCGTTGGCGGCGCTCACGTCCTGCTTCACGGCCTCCGATCCGCGGTAGCCCAGCACGTAGCAGCCGGCGGCAAGGCCGCTCCTGATGCCCGCGGGCGAGTCCTCCACCACCACGGTGTGGGCGGGGTCCACGTGCAGGTAGTCCATGGCCGTCTGGTAGGGCATGGGGTCGGGCTTGTGGCGCTCCACCATGTCACCGGTGACGATGCAGTCGAACATCGACGCGAGCTCGAAGCGGTCGAGGCCCACGAGGATGTGCGAGGAGACCGTCGTGGAGACGAGGCCGGTGAGGACGCCTGCCGCACGGAGGCGACGCAGCACGCCGTGGATGCCGGGAAGGGTGTCCGCCTCGGGCATGCGGTAGCTCACGGCCTCGATGACGCCGGCGTCGATGCACTCCTGCTTGGCGGCGCGGAACTGCTCGGCCGTGACGTCGATGCCGTACTTGGCGCCGATGGCCGGGATGGTGGTCTTGCCGTCCTGGCCGCACATCGTGATGCAGTCCTCGAACGTGGCAGGGATGCCCATGCGCGAGAAGACCACGACGTTGCGGCGCGCCGCGATGGGCTCCGAGTCGATGAGCACGCCATCGCAGTCGAACAGTACGCAGTCGATTCTCTCGGGACGTGACATATGGCTCTCCCCTGCCCGCTCGGTTGGTCAGTCGAATGCCCATTCTAGCAGGTAACAGTTGGGGACGGGGTCAAACTGTCACCCCGCCGCCCCGCCGACCGTCCCGAGTGGTGACAGCTGGGGACGGGGTCAAACTGTCACCCCGCCGACCGTCCCGAACGGGGCAAACGAACCCGTCCCTGGTGTCCCACGTCCCCGGCGTCCCAGCGTCATGACGAGAAACCCATGGGGCAGCGCAGCGAGCCCGCACTCGCATCCTGGGCACATGCCGCCTCGAGCGCGGCGAGCGTGAGATTCGCACCGCCACCGAGCGTCGCCTGCTTGACAAGCCAGCGGCTAAACAGGGTCCGCGCGCTGCGGGCGTTGGCGTAGCCGGGCTCCCGAACAAGCGCCCGGCACGCGGTCGCAAGGGCAGTCCGGGCATCCGAGGCAACGCGCACACCCGCGGCCGGCGCAAAC
This sequence comes from uncultured Parolsenella sp., assembly GCA_934668375.1. Lineage (GTDB taxonomy): Bacteria > Actinomycetota > Coriobacteriia > Coriobacteriales > Atopobiaceae > Parolsenella. Next base: position 137,659 of record CAKUNF010000002.1, read on the forward strand.
GAGCCCTCGATGATGCGCGCAAGGACCTCGGGACCATAGTCGGCGAACTCCAGGCGCGTGGGAAAGCGCGAGGAAAGCCCGGGGTTCGCATCGAGGAAACGCGCCATCTGGGCAGGGTAGCCAGCGGCGATGACAACGACCTCGCCACGCTCGGCCTCGAGCAGCTCGTTGAGGGCGTTGATGGCTTCCATGCCAAACTCCGCCGTGTCGCTCAGCTTGTAGGCCTCGTCCACGAAAAGCGTTCCGCCACGCGCCCGTTCCCAGGCAGAGCGGACGCGCGCGGCCGTCTGTCCCACGTAGGGCGCGATGAGGTCATCGGCGCGAGCCTCCACGAACTCGCCGGACAGCACGCCCGAGCTACGGCCAAGCCGGTGAAGCTCGCGGGCAAAGGTGGTCTTTCCACACCCGGGGTTGCCAAGCAGCAGCATGTGCAGGCAGATGGTCTCGCGGCCATAGGCCTTGGCGGCGCAGAGAAGCTCAGCCGCACGCGTGACCTGTTCCTCCATCCCCACGAGGTCCGAGAACGGCAGCTCGCGGTCCTGGCTTGCGGGCGCAATCTGCTCCATACGGATTGCCCTGCGCTCGGCCGTGGCAAGCTCCACCTCGCGCGCGAGGCCAAGCGCCTTCTTGTCCTCGATGTTGGGCTCAAGCCGGCGTGCCTCGAAGCTCGCCCCCTTGAAGATCTCCTCGGCCTCGCCAAGGCTGCACCCGCCAAGGGCAAGCGCCAGGCCGTCGCGCCTGTCCGTGCACTTGAGCGCAATGGGGAGGGCGGCAGTGCCGCCCTCCACGCGCGCATGGCCCACCACGACGGGGCAGCTCTTTGAGACAAGCAGGTTGAGCGCATCGAGGACGGCCTCGAACTTGTCGTCCGCGAACCTCAGCACCCCGCCGTAGTAGGCAGCCACGCTAGGCTCCCAGCTCTACGAGGCGATCGGGGTCAAAGGGGTTGTCCCGGCGCTCGCCCGTCTCGACGGCCTTGGCCTCAAGGCGCCTGATCGCAGGCAAATACTTGTGGGCGGCGGCCATCTCGCGGTCGATGAGGGCGGCGAGCTCCTCGGCGTCGTCGCGCTCGAGCGCGTAGGTGATGAGCGTCTCGCCGTCGCAGGGGTCCACCCACACGCCAAACGCGTCCGGGTCCTGGGCGAGCTCGCTCGCAAGCTCGATGGCGGCATGTCCCGGCACGCGTTGGGCAAGGCGCAGCGTCACGTGGACCTGGCCCAGGCCGTCCTCCTCGTCAAAGGCCTTGACGCAGAGCATGGCCTCTGCGCCTTCTACCTCGAGGGTGGCGATCATCTCGTCGTCGTTGACGGGCACGAACACAAGGCCGCGGCACCCAGGCACGAACGCAAGGCGCTTGGGACAGTCTTCTTCGCACAGCATGGCAATCCTTTCTCAGGGGTCTCTCGTCATCCGGTTTGCCCTTGGGCACGGGTCCCGCCAGGGTCAGCGCTCGTCCTCGTCAAGGAGCAGGTCGAACTTCCTCAACGCGCGCAGCGCGCGGGCGCGGTCGCGTGCCCAGACGTCGGCAAGCTCACCTTCGCAGACGATGTCCGTCACGCCCGGGAGGGCAGAGCAGACGTTGTGATTCGTGGCGATGATGAGACGGTCGAGGTCAAGCTCGCCGGTGATGGCATGACGGCAGCGAGCGACGAGCGGACGCCCCGGCTCGGCACGCACGAAGCCGCGGATCTTGAAGACGCCCTGGCGCAGCATCTGGTAGGCGCGAACCGCGCCCACGTTGTCGTCGGTGATGCCGGCCGGGGCGCTTGCCTCGACCTCCACCACGTCCCCCGCGATGGAGACCGTCGTGGTCACCAGCGTGCCGCAGAAACGCTCCGCCGAGGCCCAGCGAAGCTCGCCCTGAGGGCGAAACGTGAGCTCATGGGACTCCGCGAGGACGTGGCGCACCCACGAGACGGGGTCCCTCCTTGCCGTGGCAGACCACGTGGCCCTCGCGAGGGAGCTCCGCACGCCCTGCGCGCCCTGCTCATCTGGGGTGTCGTCCTCATCGCCCGTGATGAGGCTCTTGATCATGTCGAGGTCCATAGCCAATCCCTTCTCTCGGCTGTGCCGGTGAGCCGAATGCTCGTCCGGCGCCTCCAAAGATGCCAGGGACGACAACGGCCCCCGGGGGAAGTCCGGGGGCCGTTCTGGGGAATCTCTGGGGATGCCCGAGAGAGGCGCCGCGACGGCGCGCGTCACACGGGCTTCTCGCGTGCTGGCAGGCTGTCAGTCGGCGATGCGGGCGCGGCCGCGCACCACGCCGAGGCGCTGGCGGATGAGCTCGCGCGCGTCGTCGCCCCCGACCTGGCAGAAGGCTGCCTCATAGGCGCTCAGCAGCTGGGAGACCTTGGCCTTGTTGCCAAAGCCATCCTCGTAGCTCGTCTGGTTGCACAGCTCCGCGTCCAGGGCGAACGCCTCGTAGAGCAGAAACGTGCCGGCATCCGCGCTCTGGTGAAGCTGCGCCAGGCTCGCGTACCCACGCCTGGCCACGCTGCCCACCTTCCTCGGCTCCGCCGTGGTCCCAAAGAGCTGCAGGTAGGTCATGCAGCACTGCGAGGCGTGCATGAGGGTCATAGTCTTGTCGATGGGCGCGCGCTGAGGCGAGAAGATGGCCTCCTCGAGCACCGCCGCCGCCTCGTCCATGCGGTTCACGGCGGCGAGCACCTCGGCCTTCTGGTTGCAGACCCTGTCGTCGAAGGCGTGGCAGGCCATGTAGGAGTCCAGTGCGTCCAGGGCCGCCTTCACGAGTTCCTCGCCCTCGCTCGCGGGCCTCAGCTCAAGCGCCTCCTTGAAGAAGGAGGCAACCCACACGGCGAGGTACCAGTCCCAACGCTCGCGCCCTATCTCGAGCGCGCGGTCAACGTAGGACATGCCCTCCTCGTAGCGGCCGAGCTGGGCGCATGCCTGAATGGCGTCCCCCAGCAGGGTCGTGGAGTTCTGGAAGCGCGCAAGGCCAAACCTCGCGAGCCTGAGGGCACACTCGTTGTCACCGCTGGTGAAGTAGAGGTTTGCGAAGTTGTGCAGGCCCTTCACGTCAACGGAGACGTCACCGCCACGCAGCACAAGGCGTGCGATCATGCGCCGCTCGGCACCGCTCGAGGCGTGCTCCGCCAACATGAGCGCCTCGGAGACGGACACGACGAGGCTCGGGATCTCGATGTCCTTGTCGTCCTTGTCGTCCTTGTCGTCGTCGCCCTCGTCGCCATCGGCCGAGCCGAGAACCCCGGCAAGGTGCCCGAGAAGCTCGTCGAGCGAGGTGGCACGCTCGTCGGCGGACACCTCGTCGGCAGCAGCCTCGCTGGCGGCCGACTCATCGAGACCGACGGTGGGGTCGTTGGTATCCTGCATGTGATATCCCTTCTCATGGGCGCCTCCGTGGCGGCGCGGATGGGGCTAGAGGTAGGCGCGGACGCCTCTCGCAAGCGGGTCGAACACGGCCGAGCCAAGCACGGCAAGCGCCAGCATAAGCTCGAGCGCGAGCGCGGCGTCGCCGTTGGCGTTGCGGGCTACCGACGCGAGCGAGGCCGCCTCGGCACCAGACGCGTGGGCTCTCAGACCCGCGAGCAGCTCCCACACCGCATTATCATCGAGCGCCGGGTTTGACGCGAGCTGGGCCCTCCAGCGGCGGACGTTCAGCCCGTCGGCCACGCAGATGGCGTCGCGGACGCGCGTGCGCTCCTCGTCGCCGAGCTCGCCGGCCAGGGCTCGCTCGAGGCGTCCGTCAACCGAGGAGAGCTCGCCGAGCACGGCATCCGGCAGCAGGGCGTCGAGGGCCTCGGCCCGCGTCCAGCCACGCGTGCCAAGCGGCGAGTCAGCAGGGCCCGCGAGAAGCCCCAGCAGATCGCTCAGCGAGAGCGCCTTCCGCTCGTCGGCATACGGCGCGCCGCCCGCGGGCCCGTCCGTGGACGTCGCCAGGCCAGAATCGGACGTCGCCGGGCCGGCCGGGCCGTCATCAACCTCTCTGACGGCATGCACGAACAGCGCCCGCCCAAGTCCGAGCAGGGCCTCCGCGGCGGCATCGGGGTTCTCGTCCCTGCACCTCTCGAGCGCTGTGGCGATGTCGTCGCTCACGGCGTCACGCGAGATCAACTCGCTGGAGATCTTGTCGAGCTTGTTGATGCGATTGCGAGTGTCTGGAAAGCTGCCGAGCACCGTCTGGAGGGCCGTTGCGTAGGCATTCTCGTTAAACCACGAGCTCTCGTCGTCCAAGACGTCGGCAAGTGCCTTGCCGGGCCTTTTCTTCGTCTGCTTCACGTACTTGTAGTTGTCCTCGTTCACAACGAGGCGCATGTAGTTGCGCCCAACGTCCTTGACAAGGTCGGGGGTGTCGTCCCTTGTCTTGATGGGGTCCCCGTAGGCATCGAGCAGCGGGCGCCCACCGTTCTCGAACAGATGGCGGAGCATGGCGTCCCCGCGATAGGGAGAGCCCTTGGCGACCTCGCCAAGGAGATTCAGGAGCGTATCCGTCGAGTACGTGCCGCCCGCCATGTGGCCTCCCGCCGCCGATGGGCCAAAGTCTCTGGACAGAATCTACCACGCGCGCCCCGGACATTCCCCGCTGATTCCCCCGTCAATCCCCGGCGCCGCCAATGCTCGCGCGGTTGAATGCGAGCCACAGGACGGCAAGGGGCCGCCCACGAGAGAAGGGAACGACCATGACTTGGGGATGGGCATCGTACGACGTCGACGCAAGCGACGAGGACGGCAACGCCTACGAGGGACACGAGAACGACTCTGACTACACGAGCTACACGGAGGTGTACGACAACGGGCGCGTAAGCCACTACGACGCCGAGGACGGCAACTGGGCAAACGGCCACAGTCACTACGGATACGGCTCCGTTGACGACTACGTGAGCGGCGACGCCCGCGACTGGAGCCGCGAGGCAGGAGACCCCAGCAACGCCGACCACGAGTGGCGAAGCCCCTTCTAGGTGACAGTTGGGGACGGGGTCAAAGTGTCACCCCGCCGAGTCGGCGTGGGACAAACGTGGGACGAACGAACCCGTCCCCGATGTCCCCACGCGCAAACGAAAACGGGCCGAGGACGTAGGTCCCCGGCCCGATGCGTTCGATGGAGCCAGCTACCAGACTTGAACTGGTGACCCCCGCTTTACGAGAGCGGTGCTCTACCAACTGAGCTAAGCTGGCAACTCCATGTGCCTTCGCGCTGTGCGCGTCAGCGAATAAGAACTATAGCGGAAGATCCCGCGCCAGCGCAAGCCCCAATTCGAGAAATTTTCTCTTGCCACCATTCGCAAACGCGCCGGTGCCCTCCCGCCCCCTCGCCCGTAGAATCGCTAGGAGAAGGCACGCGTTCCAGCGCACGGGATTTCGACACACGGGAGCAACCATGGCAGACAGCATTCGCCTCGCAACCATCGGCACGTCAATGATCAGCGACGACCTCATCGCGGCCGTCCGCCAGGTCGAGGGGATCGAGTACGTGGGCACGCTGTCGAGAAACCCCGTGAACGCACGCGAGTTTACCGAGAGACACGGCGGCAGCCGACCGTTCACCTCGCTCGAGCAGCTGGCAAACTGCCCGGACGTCGACGCCGTCTACATCGCCACACCCAACGCCTGCCACTACGAGCAGGCACTTGCCTGCGTGCGCGGCGACAAGCACGTCCTGGTCGAGAAGCCGCTGTGCTCGAACCGCTACGAGGCGCAGTCGCTCTACGCGGCCGCCGAGCTGCACCACGTCGTGGCGTTCGAGGCCATGCGCCCCGTGCACGACCCGGCCTGGGCCAAGATCTGGCGCGAGCTGCCTCGCCTGGGCCGCCTGCGCCGCGCGACGTTCCGCTTCGGCAAGTACTCCTCGCGCTATGACGACGTGAAGGCCGGCCGGCACACGAACATCTTCGATGCGCAGATGGCCTCGGGCGCCCTCATGGACCTGGGCGTCTACTGCATCGAGCCCATGGTGGCACTCTTTGGCGTGCCCGAGCGCGTCATCGCGGCGCCCACGCTCATCTCCGACGCGCGCACGGCCTCCACGAACGGCATCATCGACGGCGCGGGCTCGGTGCTGTGCTCCTACGGCCGCCACTCCGGCACGCCGGGGCTCGTCGTTGAGCTCGCCTACTCCAAGGTCTCCACGGACCTGCTCCCCTGCCAGATCGAGGGCGACCTCGGCACGCTGTCGCTCGACGCCATGAGCGTGCCACAGGCCGCGAGCGTCATGGTGCGCGGCCAGGCGGTTCGCGGGGCGGCCACGACGAAGACGAACAGCGTGGGCAGCGTCACCGAGAACATTGACATCGCACCGTGCGACAACAACATGGTCTTCGAGCTGCGGGACTTCGTGAGTATCGTTCGAGGCGAGAAGCTCGACACGCTCTGGGGCGCGGGCATGGACGCAAGCGGCGCCGCCTCGAGCTTCACGGACGTCACGCTCGACGCCCTGGCCGTCTGCGACGAGATCCGCCACCAGGCGGGCATCCACTTCCCCGCCGACTTCCGCGTGGAGTAGCGAGGGTCACCAAGCGACACGCCGTCACCCGTCAGCAACACAAATGACGCAGGTTTTGACTTCAAACTGGCCAATGAGGGCCTGCGAAGTCAAAACCTGCGTTGTTTTCAAACATGTCCGCCCGACTGCAGCCGATGACTAGCCCAGAAGCTCCAGCACCCGGCGCTTTGCCTCGAGCGAGGTGGGCGTGAGCAGCCACTCGGCACGCTCCCCTCGAGCGCAGTCGATGGCCACCTCGCCCACGATGCCGCTCGGGACGCCGGCCGTGGGGTTGCCGCTCATGACGAGGATGCGGTCCGCCATCTCGACGGCCTCGTCCACATCGTGCGTCACGAGCACGCACGACATCCCCAGGTCGCTCACGAGCGAGAGGAACCACGAGCGCATGTCCTGACGCGTGAGGGCGTCCAGCGCGCTGAACGGCTCGTCCATGAGCACGACGTCGTTGTCCATGAGGTACGTGCGCAAAAGCGCCGCACGCTGGCGCATGCCGCCGGACAGCTCATTGGGATAGCTGTCCTGCGTGCCGTCGAGGCCAAAGCGCTCGAACAGCGGCTCCGCCTTGGCGCGGGCGTCCGCGCGAGACGCGCCCGCAAGCGTCAGCGGTAGGCAGACGTTTGCCATGATCGTGCGCTGAGGCAGCAGGAGGTCCTTCTGCAGCATGTAGGAGATGCGCCCAGGCTTGCCCGTGACGTCCTCGCCATGCAGAAGCACGCTGCCCGAGACGGGCGTCGTGAGGCCGGCCATGCCATGGAACAGCGTGGACTTGCCACATCCCGAGCGGCCGACGAGGCACACCATCTCGCCCGGCGCCACGGCAAGCGACACGCCACTCACTGTGGGCTGCTCGGAGCCCTCCCAGGCAAGTGTGAGGTCACGCACCTCGAGGGCTGGCGCCACGCGCGAGCCAGCGGTCGCGGCGCCGTCGTTTTCGCGCACGCCGTTCTCGCACATATCGACAGACACGCTGGCCATCCCTACTGCTCCAGGTAGTCCATGGAGAAGCCGCCGTTGACGTCGAGCGCCACGGACGTGAGCTGGTTGTCGTTCATCCACGTGTAGAACGCGGCCCAGCGCTGCGGGTCGATGACGCCCCAGCTGGAGGCGTCGGCCGTGTACTGGTCGGCGAGGTACTCGGCGCTGGCCTTCGCGAGCTCGGCGTCCGTCTCGGGCGCGGCGTCGCACAGGATCTGGGCGGCCTCGTCGGGGTTCTCGGCGCAGAACTCGTAGCCCTTCTTCGTGGCGCGCAGGAACGCCTTGGCCACCTCGGGCTGCTCGGCCAAAAAGTCGTTGTTGGCAACGACGACCGGCGTGTAGTAGTCAAACGCCGAGTCGATGCTGCGGAAGGACCAGTAGTCGCAGTCCAGGCCCTGGATCTTGGCGTTCTGCAGGCCCCAGCCCTCGTAGCCCCACACGCAGTCGAACTGGTTGGACTCAAGGCCGCTCACCTCGTCGCCAGACGGCACGAGCTCCACCTTGGAGAAGTCGCCGCCGTCCGTCTCGACCACGCTCTTGATGATGGCCTTCTCCACGTCCTGGTCCCAGGTGCCGTAGCGCTTGCCCTCCATGCCCTTGGGGCGGTCGATGCCCTCGCCGGCACGGCTCATGATGCCGGAGGTGTTGTGCTGGATGGTCGCGGCGATGGCCGTGACGGGTAGCTGGTCGTCGGAGCCCAGGTAGTTGGCCATGACGTCCTGGTAGCTCATGCCAACCTGGGCCTTGCCGGTGCCCACGAGCGCGTCGGCGCCGTCCTCGGGCGGCTGCACGACCTCGACATCGAGGTTCTCGTCGGCGTAGTAGCCCTTGGCGATGGCCACATAGATGCCGGAGTGGTTCGTGTTGGGCGTGTAGTCGAGCACGAACGTGAGCTTCGTGGCGTCGTCGGAGGCGGCGGCGCCCGCAGAGGCAGCGGAGGTCGTGGCGGCGGCGTTGGAGCCGCCGCAGCCGGCAAGACCGGCCATGGCAATGGCGGCGGCAGTGGTGCCGGCGCCTGCGACGAACGAACGGCGAGAGATGGACTTGCTCATTGGTCTTGGTCCTTTCTTTCTGCGCGCTCCCAGGGCATGGACACGCGGCGCAGCAGGCTCACGAGTGCCATGAGCGCCAGGGAGAGCGCGGAGATGATGAGGATGACGGCGAACATCTTGTCGTAGGAGTAGGACTTGCGCACGCGCGTCATGTAGACGCCCAAGCCCACGAAGCCACCGAGCCACTCGGAGACCACGGCACCCACGACGGCGTACGTGGCGCTGATGCGCAGGCCCGCGAAGAACTCGCTCATGGCCGCGGGGAGCTTGGCGATCCAGAAGATCTGGCGGCGGCTCGCGCGCATCGTGCGCATGAGGTCGATGGCGTCTGGGTCAACGCTCCTGAACCCGCTCGCGAGCGACACCGTGATGGGAAAGAACGTGCCCAGCACCACAAGCAGCACCTTTGGCATGAGGCCATAGCCAAACCACAGGACGAGCAAGGGCGCGATGGCCACGGTGGGAATCGTCTGCGACACGGTGACGATGGGATCGAGCGCGCGGTAGACCACGTCGAAGCGGTCCATGAGCACGGCTACGAGAAAGCCCACGAGCACGCCGAGCGCAAGGCCGAGAATCGCCTCGGCGATCGTGGTGCCCGAGTGGCTCAGGAGCAGCGGGAGGTCTCCCACGAGGGCCTCGACGACCTGGACGGGACTCGGCAGCAGGTAGGTGGGGACGAGACCCGCCATGCAGACGAGCTGCCAGATGGCGAGCAGTCCCACGACCGTGACGGTGGGGGCCACCCAGCGGGCACGGTTCTTCCTGGCGGTCTTGGCGCGCGCAGACATGGGGCTAGTTCTCCCCCTGGTGGTACTTGCCGACCTTCTTCTCGGTCGTGAGCACCGCGCCGCCCGGCTTGTAGTTGATCTTGGCGTACGTCATGACCTGGCCGCAGCCCGCCTCGGCAGCCACGAGCTGGCACTTCTTGAGGACCTCCATGCACGTGTCATAGTCGCCCTCGATAGCCGTCTCGAACGGGCCCACGTAGGGGTTGACGTCGTACTTCTGGATCTCCGCGATCACGGCGTCAACGACGCGGATTGTGTCCTCGTCCGTTGCCGAGTCCATCGGCAGGACCTGTATTGCCACGCTGCATTCCATGCACATCCTCGCTTTCCGCGAGAACCAAAAGAGGCCCTCGCACATGCGGGAGCCTCGTACCTTCGTACCTATAGGTTCCCTACGCTGGCATTACCCAGATCAGGTGAACGGTCAGGCCCGCCATGGGGCCTCTCTCAGCCGGCGTGCGCCAGCTCCCGTTTCGATCGTGTGACATTCTAGCACGTTGCCGTGGCGAAGCCGTTGTTTGTCGGGACGGCGCACTCATCGTGCCAATCGTCCCCAAGTGGTAGCGACGGCGCGTTTATCGTGCCAATCGTCCCCTATTGGCGGGAGCAACGGCCAATCTTAGGCGCGCTTGGCACGATAAGCACAAGAGCCGCCGCTAGCGCACGCGGGCGGCGCGCCGTGTCTCAAGCACAGCGCAGGCGAGGGAGACGGCCACGGTCACCACGAGCACGACGAGCGCAGACTGCGTGCCGGCGGCTGTCGCAGCTGCCACGCCCTCGTCGCCCACGCCCGCCTGCGCCGCATTGACCACGGCGGCGGCCACGCTCGTGCCCACGGCACCCGCGAGCTGCTGCAGCGTGGTGAACATGGCGTTGCCGTCGGGTTTCACGTCCGCGGGCAGAAAGCGCAGCGCGCACGTCATGTTGTTGCCATACATCAGGCCCTGTCCCAGCGCGAACAGCACGTAGATACCGGCCATGAGCGCAATGGAGAATCGCGCGGCAAGCACGCCCATGAGCGTCACGGCCGCAAGCGCGCACAGCTCGCCTCCCACCACGGGCACGCGAGCCCCCAGCCTATCGAGGATGCGCCCGGAGACCGGCGCCATGGCGGCGCCGAGGATGCAGCCCCACAGAAGCGTCGTGCCCGCCTCGAACTGGTTGGCGCCCAGCACGAGCTGCGCGTAGTTGGGAAGCAGAAACGACAGTCCCATGATCGAGAACTGCATGAACACAATGACGCCAAGCCCCTGCACATAGCCTCGCTCGGAGAAGATCGCCAGGTGGATGAGGGGCCGCTCACACACGCGCTCCCGCATCACGAACAGCGCGAGAAGCACGGCAAACGCCGCAAACAGGCCGAGAATCTCCGGGCTTACCCAGCCTACGTTGGCGCCCTCGTCGATGGCAAAGACGAGACAGGCAAACGACGTCGCCAGGCATGCCCAGCCAGGCAGGTCAAACGGCTCGCGGCTCGTCTCGTGGCTCTGGCGAATCGAGCAGATGCCGAGCGCGAACGCAACGAGCAAAAGCGGCAGCAACGCCGCGAAGATGGCTCGCCAGCCGAACGTCTCGGCCAGCCAGCCGCCCACAGACGGCCCCACGGCCGGGGCCACGGCCGTCACAAGCGAGCCGATGCCCATCATGAGGCCAAGATGCGAGAGCGGTGCCTGCTCGGTGATGATGTTGATCATGAGCGGCAGGGCCATGCCGGTGCCGATGCCCTCGAGCACGCGGCCCAGCAGCAGCGCCGGGAACACCTGCGCCGTCATGCCGCAGACGATGCCGGCGACGTAGAACGCCATGGCTACGCAGAAGATGCCGCGCGTCCTGAAGCGCCGGTTGAGATAGCCCGAGACCGGCACCACGGCAGCAAGAACGAGCAGGTAGGCGGTGGTCATCCACTGCACCGTGGCGGTGTTGACCGAGAACTCGCGCATGAGCGTGGGAAACGTCACGTTCATGGCCGTCTCGACACACACGCCCGAGAACGACATGATGCCCGTGGCCACGATGGACATCACGAGCCTGGCGTCGAGCACGCGCTCGAACGCTGCGGTCTTGTTGTCTTGCATTGGTTGGTTCTCCCCCTGGAGCGCACGTGGCCCGGCGGGTTACGGACGACACCCGGACCTTGGACGAGGATGTCTCTGGACTCGTCACGGCTAGCCATTGTAGGAGAATCGCGAGAGGCTCGCTTTCAGTTTCGGGCGGCAACCGGGGCGCCGGCGGGAGCGGGCACGACGCATATGTACGCGCTATATAGCTCATTGGCGGACCGCAGAGTATGAGTATGAGCTTGGAGCCCGGCGCGAAGACGCGGTCACCCTTCTCCTGCAGAAACAAGCCGGCCCGTTTGGAATCGGGCAGTTGACCGCAGACATGATGCGCGGGTACCTGCGACAATCTATCCAACCGCGGTACGGCGGCAAGCGCAAACAAGGAGGGCCCCCATGACAGTCTCTATCAGAAACTTCCCAGAGGGTAACAATGTCAAGGTAATCGCGAAACTCGGCGGTTACTCCGTGCTCGAGTACGAGCGCGACATGAGCGTAGACCCACAGGAGGCTGAGTTCGCCTACTTCGCGTCGAAGATGAACGTGCGTCGCAGGCAGCTTGTCTGCGACCTTAGCGTCTTCCGCAACCACAGCGTGACCATGCAGGCAGGTGCCATGCAGTGGATGTGTGGAGACGTCCAGCCCAAGACTGGTGTGCACGGGGTCGGCGACCTGGCGCGCAAGTTCGTGAGGGGCTCCGTGACCGGAGAGTCTGCCATCAAGCCCGAGTACGAGGGCACGGGCACCGTTGTGCTTGAGCCCACGTACAAGTACATCCTGCTCGAGGACGTCTCCAACTGGGGAGGCGGGATTGTCGTGGAGGATGGCTCCTACCTCTCCTGCGATTCCTCGCTCGAGCAGAAGGCCGTTCTCACCTCAAAGGCATCGGCCCAGATCGCGGGCGGAGAGGGACTCTTCAACCTCGGCCTGTTCGGCAACGGCGTCGTCGCGCTCGAGTCGCACATGCCCAGAGAGGAGCTCCTCGTCGCCGACCTGGACGACGACGTCCTCAAAATCGATGGGCCGCTCGCAGTGGCATGGTCTGCAAGTCTGCAGTTCACGGTCGAACGAACCACCAAGTCGCTCATCGGCTCCGCGGCCTCCGGCGAGGGCCTTGTCAACGTCTATCGCGGGACGGGGCGCGTCATGTTCGCTCCAGTGGCACATGGCGGAACCCAGAATGCGACGGGACAATCGAAGTAGATAGGCAAGCATAGGCGTCGGAAAATGATTGCCGTCCGGATTGCGCGTTGTTCTCGGCCCTGGAGCGCAAGAAGTACGTAGCATCCGGACGGCGAATGCAAACGTGTGGTCCCACGGTCGCAAACGCTACGAAACGGGCACCTATCGGCGGATTTATCGCGCGACAGGTGCCCAAAGCGAAGCGTTTGCGTCGGCCGCTACTCTCGACGTCGCAGGGACAGGCCACCAGCGAGAGCTACCGTGGCACCGGCGAGCGCGATTGCAGGCACCGCGCCCGAGCCATCGCCCGTCTGGGGCATGGCCGTCTTGTCTGACGAGGACGCAGGCGCGAGCGTAGTAGTAGACTCCTGCTGCCCGGCGCCCGCGCCGCTCCCGGGATTCTCGCCCGGCGTCGACGGCTCGGCAGGCTTGTCGGTCGCCTCGCGGATGGTGACGGACTCCTCGCCCAGGCCGTCGCTCCCTCCGTTCACACCCTTGCCGCCCGTGATGGTGCGCCCGGCCGCCGGCGTGGTGACGACGATGGTCTTGACGCCCGCGTCAGCACCGTCAATTGCGCCGCCAAAGATGGTGTCCGCATCGCCGCCCGCAAGCGCGAGCCTGCCCGTGGAGAGCGTGCCGGAGCCCTCTACCGCCCTCGCAGGCACGCCGCTGCCGCCCAGCTCATAGGAGCCGCCGGTTGCCTCGAGCGAGCCCTCACCGTAGATGGTACCGTCATTGAGCCTGATGGCACTCACAGCCTCGCCCGGGGCCGTGCCGCCGTTGCCGCCCCTCACCGCGAGCGAGGACCCCAGCGGAACGCGGACGCTGCCGTTGACCTCGAGGCCGACCTGACTCTGGTCGGGCTTAACGCTGTTCTCGCCCATAAAGGTCACATCGCCGTTGACGATGAGAGTGCTGCCGGGGGCCGCCGGCGTGGGCTTGCGACCATCCGTGAGGAACTGCGCATGAGAGACGACCTCGGAGTTCGCGAGCGTGGAGCCGTCGTTGAGCGTGATGGTACTCGTGGTGGCCGAGCTGCGGTTGAGCGTCAGCGTGCCGCCGTCGACCTCGATGGGACCAAAGGCCACCGAATCGGTGAGCGTGAGCTTGGCGCCCTTCTCGACCACGATCCTCACCGAACTGTTGACCTTGATGTTCTCAAGCGTCACATCCGCGCCGGCGGGGATGGTGAGCGTGTCGGAGGCAAACGCATCGCTCGCGTTGCCGATCTGCCCGTACAGACCACTCTCGTGGGAGCCGTAGACATGATGCAGCCACGTGGGGATGGTGGCATTGTCAGAGCGGTCGATCTCGTAGGGTTCCATGTCCCAGTCGCTCGTGCCCTCGGCCAGGCCGGTAAGCTGGCTCTTGAGCGTCTCCTGGCCGCTATAGACGCGCAGTTCGGCCGTGTTGGTGGCAAACGCGTAATCGCCGAGCGACGCCACGGCGCCAACCTGGTAGGTGCCCGCCGCGCCCGCGGTGCCGGAGAGCGTGACAGTCGTGTGGCCGCCGGCATTGAAGAGCGCGGCGGAGAGGCCACAGCCGTCGGGCGAGACCCTCGGGCTCAGCGTGAACGCGCGGCCCTCCTCGGTGGACGAGAAGTCGAAGTAGCTCTGTCTGTTGCCTGCCTCATCGGTCACGAACACCTCGAGCTCGTGGTTCGAGCTGTCCTGGTAGTCGCCCTGACCCGTACGGACAGCGTCAAGCGTACCCACCACGCTGAACGTGTAGTTCTGGTGCACCTTGACAGAGGCGGTCACTGACTTGACCTGCGTGCCAGTACCTGCCTCGTCCGGGGCGCTCGCCGTGACGGTGGCGGTGTAGGTGCCCGCCGCCGTGGGCGTCCCGGAGACCCTGAGCGAGCCATCCGCAACCGTGGCGACGAGCCCGCAGTCCTGCTGGTCCATCGACGCCGTGATCGTCGCCTTGTCGGCGTTCGTGCCAGAGAGCGCAAGCGACGTGGCACCCGCGTACTCGCGGCCATGCACGCCATCGCTCAGAGCGGACGCAGACGCGACGAGCCCGAGGTCCTGGAAGGCGCTCTCGGCAGTGCCCTTATTCGCGGGCTCCTTCGTGGTCCCGGTATAGCTCGCCTGGCCGTTGTTGAGAATCGTGCCCGAGGAGAACGTGCAGTTCTCGAACGTCGCCTTTCCGCCCCTCTCGACCTTGATGCGATTGGCGAAGGTGCAGTTCCTGAACGTGATGTTCGCGCCTGCAGGAATCACGAGCTGGTCGTCAAGCAGCTTGAGCGTGAGGCTGCGGACCTCGGTGGTGGCCCCGGCCTCGAACGTGAGCGTCTCATAGGATGAGGCATAGCCGAGCTGGCGCACCTTCTCGCCCTCGTCGTCGAAGAAGCTCTTGGCCTGCCAGCCGATGAGCTGCGTCACCTGCGCGGGAATGACCGTCGTGCCGTTGCCGCGATCCGAGACACCGCAGGTGGCGGCCACCTTGACGGTCGTTGCGCTCCCAAGGCTGTTCGAAAGCCAGCCATACAGTGCCGGGTAATTGTCGGTCACGACGAGCTCGCTGGCAGCGGCAGCCCTCGTTATTGTCGACGCATCCTGGGCGTTCGCCACGGTGGGAACGCCGCCAACGATGACGATGCCGCTTCCAGCTAGCAGCAGCGAGAGCATGGCCGCGCTCGCCTTGGGTGCTATGCGCATCTGGCTCCTCCAGTCAATCGAGAAAGTAAGTCTTAGCAAACATTCAGGAGACTAACAGCAATTAGAGGAGCTGTAAATTAGCTTTGGCATACTTTTTGGCCGAGTGGCGCGTGAGGCCTCAAAACGAGATTCGCCGTCCGGATTGCGCGTAGCTCTCAGCCTCGGAGCGCGAGAAGTGCGTAGCATCCGGACGGCGAATGCCTGCCTCACCGAAAAGTACGCTCAACGCGCACTGTTATCACCAAGTTTGCTGATAACAGTGCGCGACATGCGTACAGTTTCGAGGGTGCGTGGCCGCACCGCCCGCGAGGGTCTCTACTTTGCCGCGGCGTCCTTGAACATGAACGCAAGCCGACACATCGTACTTCTCGCGCCGCTTCAGGCGGGCAACGGGCCAGACGCCGCGCAATTACCGTCGCGCCGTGGCCGGCAGCCGCTAGTCAACGCGCTCGATGCGGCCCGCCACGGGCTGGGCGTACATGGAGTCATCGGTCACGGGGGCGAGCAGCGTGCCGTCGTAGGTGTCCGTGAAGCCGTTCGTGGCCTGGTAGACCTCGCCCGTCTCGGTGTTGTAGACGCGCTCGAAGCCCAACGTGGCGTCGCTTTGCTTCTGGCTCATGATGTCCTGGCTCGTGCTGCGGCTCTCCCACGAGCTCATGATCCCGCTCATCGTCTCGTTGAAGTTCTGGCTGATCTTGGAACATACGGCCACCTGCTCGCTGCTCGCCTGATTCGTAGCAGAGACAAAACTGTCCGAGAACTCGAGCGTGCTCATGCAACCCGTGAGCACGCCCTCCCAGTCGATGAGCGAGCCCTCGGCCGCCGTGACGGCCACAATGTTGTAGGCCGAGTACCAGCCGCCGTCTGCCGTGTTGAGCGCGTATCCGCTCACGGTGCCGTCTGCTATCGCGAAGCTGCCGAAGTCCACCACCGACGCTCCGAACATCCCCTCGCCCGCTCGTCCTCCCGACGTGAAGGTGGCACGCAGGAGGTTGTCGCCCAGCGCCACGGAGGCGAGGCTGCTCGCGGAGGGGAACGCCTCGGTCACGGTGAAGTCGTCAAACGTGGGGAACTCGTAGCCGGCGTAGGAGCTCTCGACGCTCGAGGCGAAGCTCGCATACGCAGGAAAAACGTGGTAGAAGCCCTCGGTGGAGGGGTTGTAGAGCACGGGCGCCGCCGCGTAGACGGCCGCCTGGCTCTGCCCGGCGTCGACGTTTGCCTGCCAGGCGCGCTTGCCGTCCTCGCTGTGGAGCAGCAGGTCCGCCTTGTTGAGCACGAACATCTGGTTGAGCGGCTCGTCCGGATCCACGACGCGGATGCTGTAGAACATGCCCGTGCCGCCCGTCGTGACCTGCCAGCCCGCGGGGATCGTCATGGAGAAGTCCGCGCACTCGTAGCGCTCGTACCGGACGGACGCGGCCTCCGAGGGGATGACACGGAGCTCGGAGTCTGGGTCTGTCTGTGCGGTCGCTGCGCTCGCCCTGCTCGCGGCGCTCGTCGCGGCGCTCGGCGCGCGTCCTCCGCAGCCGGAGATGGGCAGCGCGCAGGAGAACAGCATGACCGCCCCCGCCACGCAGGTGATTGCCTTGCCTCGCCTCGTCCTCATCGCGCGCCTCCTCGATTGCGGCTGCCACCTTAGTGCCAGCGTATGACACGGGGCGGTCGCAGACGAGGTGCGCATATGCGAACCCCCGCTCGTGGGCAGCGGCAAGGCGGCCAACACGGAAACGCAGCAGCCGACGCGTCCCAAAGGGACCGGACACCTTTGGGGGAGCGTCGGAACCAGAGCGCTACTCGAGCTTCTCGAACACCATGGTCGCCTGTATGCGGTCGCCTCCGGCAAGACCCTTGCTTCCGCCGTTCGACGTAGCGATGGTATGCAGCCTGTACCCCTTCGCAGCCTGCTTGTTGATGACGTCCTCAAGCTCGGTGAGGTTGCCCGATCCCGTTCCCCAGAACTTCTCCTTGAGCGTCACCTGCAACACGACGTAGTGATAGTTCTGTCCTGAAGCCACCGAAAAAGAAGACTCCTGCTTCACCGTGTCAAGAAATCCCATGTCTCTCTCCCTCGTCAATGCTTGCGTATCCCAAACGGCTGTCAGCGCTCGCCAGCTTTCCAGACGGCCCCGATAGCCGGCACCTCTTCGATGCCCTCGTTGTCAATTTCCACCATGTCCCCCTGTCGCCGTTTTGTGCCGCTTCGATAGGTCAAGGGTACGTGCCCGCTCGGCTTCAACGGACGATAATTCGGCAGAGGGATGAGCGGAGTGAACAGTGGCCAACCTGAGCACCAAGCGTTACCGTTACGTCTCAGCCCAAGAAGAGAGCGAGCAAGCCGTGTCCAAACCCAGTAGCAGTCACCGTCGCGAGTATCCGCTGCCGCCGAAGCAACAACGCAGCCGCCAGGCATTCGGCGGGCCGGCGCGCGGGGCGGGCATAGGTCCCAACAAGGCATGCGGGCACAAGGGCGGCATCCGCCGGCAGGGGTCAAAGCGCGGCTAGACGACGCTCGTGCCAACCTCGCCAAGAGCGCAGAGCGCCCTGGCGAGCCTCATCGTGCACTCCAACCAGATAATCCACCTCGTCAAACGGTCGCATGCCAGTGACATCGCCCGCCAAAGCAAGCAATGACCTCGCAATGAGGTGCCTCTCCCCCACCTGTCTGGAGAGGAGTCCCTCAGGACACCAGGCAGTCCGCCCACGTGATGCGAAGCCGGCCGTAGGGGCAGCGACGGGTCGATTGCATAGGAACCTCTCGCCGAAAGATAGGCCTCGCCATATGAGAACGAGCAGCTCAACCTCCTGCGGCGCAGGCTAAAGAGGCACGTTCCGACCTTCACCTCATCCGAGGCACGCGGGAGCGTAGTGAAACATCGAGAACAGGAACCATCACGACCTCCTCACGCGTAGCGGAAGGAGCTCGTCCACACGGGCGCGGCCGTAGTCCGTCTCATAGGGATCCGTTGCCTCGACCAGCCCGTCAAGCATGGAGAGCGAGCGACACACATTGAGAAACGTCTCGAGGCTGACAGAAGAATCGCCGTTCTCGAGGCGGGAGATGGTCGCACGCGACACGTTGGCGCGCTCCGCGAGCTGCTGCGATGTCAGACGCTGGAGTTTGCGCCACGTGGCGACGTTCTCACCGATCTGCTTCGCGGCAAGCATCGTCTTGGCTGAGGTTGGCCGTTTCATAGTCCGTAACGTCACTTTCTTATGACACTACTCTTGTTTATGTATCGTATGTATGACGCAATAATCCATCAATGGAAAAAAGAGGGCGAATGTTGAGGCTTGGATGCCATCCATCCAGCGCGGCTCCGCTGCCGCCTGCCGAAGCCACGCTCGCCTCGCCCTCATCGCTCGCGAAACTAGAGACGCTGCAGTTTCCTAACAATGAAAGGAACTTACCATGCGTTTTGAGGGAAAGAGCGTCGTCGTCACCGGTGCAAGCTCTGGCATGGGCCGCCAGATCGCCTATGACTTCGCCAAGGAGGGCGCCACGGTCGTGGCCGTGGCCCGCCGACAGGAGCGCCTCGACGAGCTTGCCTCGCAGGTCGAGGCGGACGGCCTGCCCGGCCGCATCCTGCCCTACGTGGGCGACGTCTCCAGCCGCGAGACGAACGACGGCATGATCGACTTTGCCGTGGAGCAGTGCGGCAAGCTCGACATCCTCGTGAACAATGCCGGCATCATGGACGGCTTCGAGCCCATCGGCGACATCTCCGATGAGCGCTGGGAGAAGGTCTTTGCCGTCAACGTCAACGGCCCCATGTACGCCATGCGCAAGGCCGTCCAGGTCATGCTCGGCCAGGAGAGCCGCGGCAACATCGTGAACGTCGCCTCCATCGGCGGCACGAACGGCGCCCGCGCGGGCGCAGCCTACACGGCCTCCAAGCACGCGCTCGTTGGCATGACCGAGAACACCGGCTACATGTACGCGCACGAGGGCATCCGCTGCAACGCCATCTGCCCCGGCGGCGTCAAGACCGAGATCGCCGGCTCCATGATGGCCGATGCGGGCATCAACCAGTTCGGCATGGGCCGCTCGATGGCCGGTCTCGACTCCGAGATTCGCCAGGCAGAGCCCGAGGAGCTCGCGGCGGCCGTGCTGTTCGCCGCCAGCGACGAGGCCTCGTTCATGACGGGCGCCTGCGTCAAGGTCGACGGCGGCGTGAGCGTCAACTAGCTGCAGGCCTTCTCGCGAGAGGTTCGCAGGGCGCGCGACGGGCACAGGCTCGCCGCGCGCCTTTTCTGTTACGCAACACGGCGCACGCCGCCCTTTGGCACAAAACCAATCGAAAGTGCGATGGCGCCCCACTTAGAGGCGACGATTGCGCACTTCAGAGCAATGTTCCCGAACAGATTCCTTAATTCATTCGGAAACTTGAGAGCAAAAGCCATCGGAGGGCGTCAAAACCTTTGACAACGAACCGATGACCGCACTTTCGATTGGTTTTGTGCCACATTCACGAAACCTGCGCCCATTCGAGGCCAAGCGTCCGCTCGGATCGAGTCTTTCATACTCGCGCGTAGACGTTCGCACAGACAAAAAGAGGCGCCGCCAGCGTCACGGCCGGCGGCGCCCCAGGCGTCATTCTCGCAAATGACCGAGAAACTACAGCTCCACGAGCTCGCCTGTCTCGGCGGCGCGCTTCACGGCGTTGAGCGCGCGCAGCGTCTTGACGTTGTCGGCCGGCGTCACGACGGGCGCCTCCTCGCCGCGCGCAACGCAAACGAAGTGCTTGAGCTGCATCTTGTGCGGCAGCGCCGGGTCGACGGCGGGAATCTCCATCTTCAGCGGCTTGTGCCAGCTCGAGGCGCCATCGTAGCTCATCTGGTGCAGGCGCGGCAGCGACAGCGCGCCCTTCGTGCCGCCGATGAAGTAAGCGTCGGCATCGAACGGACGATACTGCGGGTCCTCGCGCGCACAGGCCTCCCAGTTCCAGGGGCTCGCCGTGGCATCAGAGATCGTCATCGAGGCAAGCGAGCCGTCCGCAAAGCGCACGTTCACGACGGCGGAGTCCTCCGTCTCGAACCCGCGCGCGGCGCTCGACTGCATGCCCTGGATGGCAGCGGGCTCGCCAAGCAGGTAGCGCAGCAGGTCAACGTCGTGCACGAGGTTCACGAGGATGGGGCCGGCACCCTTCTTACGGCGCCACTCCACGTCGAAGTACTCGTCGTTCTTGTAGATCATGTAGTGGAACGAGGAGACCGTGAGGCGGCCCAGCGCGCCGGACTCGATGATCTCCTTGGCCTTCTTCACGAACGGGTTGTGGCGGCGGTGCTGGCCCACGAGCACGGGCACGCCGGCGGCCTCGGCCTCGGCGGCGAACTTCTCGGCGTCCTCGAGGTCGTCGGAGATGGGCTTCTCCACGAGCGGCACGATGTTGCGGCGGATGGCCTCGCGGGCAACGCCCAGGTGCAGGCCGTTGGGCGTGGCGATGATGACGGCCTCGGGCTTGACCTCGTCCATCATCTGCGCGGGATCGGTGAAGAACGGCACGCCGGCGGCGTCGGCCGTGGCGCGGGCGCCCTCGAAGGCGTCGGCGATGGCCACGAGCTCGGCCTCGGGCTCCTCGGTGACGAAACGGATGTGGTTGCGGCCCATGGCGCCGGCGCCGATGACCGCAATGCGAACGGGAGACTTCTCGCTCATGATGGTTCCTCTCTGGGACAGTGGGGACGGGTTCGTTTGCCCCGTCCATCTGGTACGAGTCTGATACGGGCGGCAAGCCGGGGCTTGTGCCCGCTGATGGGTGATGGCCGGCCGAGGGGCTTTCGGCCGGCCGAGAAGAGTGAGGGGCCCGCACCCGGGGAGAGTGGGCGGGGCCGCCCGGAGGGTGCTACTTGGCGGCCTTCTTGCCGTCGGCGACCATCATGTAGACGGTGAGGGCCACGGCGATGGCTGCGATCACGATGGCGCCGTAGAAGGACTGCTGGTAGGCGGCGCTGCCGGCCTCGGCGTGGTAGAGCACGGCCGTGATGGGCTGGCTGATCCAGGTGGAGGCGGCGTAGCCCAGGAACATGATGCCGTAGTTCACGCCCAGGTTGGACGTGCCAAACGCGCCGCCCGTGAGGGGCGGATAGATGACGAGCAGGGCGCCAAAGCTAAAGCCGAGAAGCGCGAGCGCCACGAAGAACATGCCCTGGTTGAAGCTCATGGACATGATGACGAGTGCCACGATGGTCACCACGAGGCTCACGAGCAGGGACTTGTACGTGCCGAGCTTGTCGATGATCTGGCCAAACGAGAGGCGGCCGACGAGGTTCGCGCAGGTGTTCACCGTCACGACCACGCCACCGAGGGCCACGGCCGCGGCGCTCGCGGGGTCGTCGAACAGCTGCACGGCGGCGATGGAGGCAACCTTGCCCACGAGCAGCGTGCCAGCGGTGGCGGCAAAGGCAAACGTCACGATGAGGACCCAGAAGCGCGGGGTGCGGACCATCTCGCCGGGCGTGAGGTCACCGAACGTGCCCGCATGGGCTCCGGCGGCGGGGGCCACGTAGCCTTGCGGAAGCCAGCCGGCCTTCGGGGCCTTGAGGAAGAGCGCGGATGCCAGGATCGTCACGAAGAAGATGACGCCGAGCGCCTTGAGCGCGCCAAAGATGCCCAGACTCGGGATGAGCAGGGAGGCGAGCACCGGGGAGAGCACGGCGGGGCCGGCCGTGGAGGCGGCAAGCGTGATGCCGGAGGCAAGGCCCTTCTTGTCGATGAACCACTTCTGACCCGTCGTGAGCGCCGGGTTGTAGCCCAGGCCGTTGCCGATGGCGGCGATGACGGAGAAGTACAGGTAGAACTGCCAGGGCTCGGTCACGGTGCCGGAGAGGAACCAGCCAGCGCCATAGCACACGGCCGCGGCGATGACGACGTTGCGCGGGCCGATCTTGTCGGAGATACGACCGGCAAAGATGCCCGTGACGGCCATGATTGTCTGGAACACGGGGAACGCCCAGGTGAGCGCGCCGGACCAGTCGGGATAGACGGCGAGCAGGTTCTTGCTCACCACGGAGTACAGGGCGATGGAGCTGATGAAGAACATCGTGACGCACGCGGCGGCAAGCACCGTGGCGCGCCCCTTGTTGGAATTCTCGGAAGCCATAGGTCTCTTTCCACTCGTTGGCAGCCAGCAAATGAGACAAGGGGACTGTCCCCTTGTCTCATTCCTTGTCCGTTACTGGTCGGTCGGGGTCTTGACGCCGGCCGCGTCGGTCCACAGGTCAACGCCGCGGCCCTTGAGGTAGTTCTCGGCAAAGGCACGGCGGCCGCCGGGCTTGGCGGTCATCTCGCCCATCATGTTGGAGAAGCCGCCGTCGACCATGATCTCCGCGCCCGTCGTGAAGTCGGAGCGCGTGGAGGCCAGGAACATGACGGCGTTGGCGATGTCGGTGACCTCGCCGATGCGGCGCGTGGCAATGAGGCGGCTGCGGCTCTTCTCGACCTCCGGGTCGGCGTAGAAGCTCGCGCTCATCGGCGTCTTCACGAAGCACGGGCACACGCAGTTGGAGCGCACGCCATACGGGCCCCACTCGGCTGCCATCATCTTGGACATCATGTTGACGCCGGCCTTCGTGGAGCTGTAGACGCCCGAGAAGGTCTCGGGCTGGTAGCTCGCGGCCGTGGAGATGTGGACGAGACGACCCGCGCCCTGCTTGATCATCTCGCGGCCAAAGCGCTGCGAGGCGATGAACGTGCCGGTGAGGTTGACGTTGATGACGTCGTTCCAGTCGGACAGCGGCAGGTCCTCCATGGGCGAGAAGCGCAGGATGCCGGCGGTGTTCACGAGCACGTCGACGCGGCCGAAGTCGGCAATCGTGGCGTCCACGGCAGCCTGGACCTCGTCCTCGTTCGTGGCGTTCATGCGGTAGCCCTCAGCGTGGATGCCAAACTCGCTCGCGAGCTCGGCGGCCGCGAACTTGACTTTCTGCTCATCGAGGTCGAGCAGCACGACGTTCGCGCCGTTGCGGGCGAACTCGCGGCAGATCTCGGTTCCCATGCCACCGAGGGCTCCGGTGACGGCGCAGACCTCGCCCTCGAGATTGAGCCAGTTGTTCATGGCGTTCCTTCCTCCTTTGATGCCGACGGCCGCGCGTGGGCGCGCCGGCGCTTCGCGCGAGACCAGCCCCTGGCCGCGCGCGCGGACAAACACGGGAAAAACGCTATCGATTGACGGCAGGCGCGTGAATTACGCAATTGTTAGAATTGTGATAACCAGAAGTTCATACCTATCGCGAGCTGCGGTTTCTCCCTTCTTTTCGCGAGAGGAGGGGCTCGAGAGAAGGGATTCCCATGTACGACAGAAGACTCGAGGCAATCGTTGCGTCGGCAGACCTCGGCAGCTTCTCGCGCGCCGCCGAGCGCCTGCGCGTCTCCACGCCGGCGCTCGTGAAGCAGGTCTCGGGCTTTGAGGCCGAGCATGGCGTCACGCTGTTCGAGCGCTCGCACTCCGGCGTGCGGCTCACGCCGGCGGGCACGCGCCTTGTGGAGGACGCCCGGGAGATCATGCGTCGCAGCGAGGCCGCGCTTCGCCGCGCGCGAGACGTCAGCGACGGCGGCGAGGCCGTGCGCCTGGGCGTGTCACTCATGTGCCCCGGTCGCAACACGCTCGCCCTGTGGCCGCGCATCCAGCAGCTCGAGCCGGGGCTTCGCCTGGAGATCGTCACCGTGGGCGACCTCTACGACCCGCGCACGAGCGTCATGGGACACCTTGGGCAGGACGTCGACGTCATCCAGTCGAGCTACTCGACGTTTCGCTGGGGTGGCTCGTGCCAGCTGCTGCCCATCTTCTCCACGCCGTTCAACGTCGACGTTCCGAGAACCCACGCGCTCGCGGGGCGCACGAGCCTCACGCTCGAGGACCTCGACGGCATGTGCGTGCGCATGCTGCGCCATGCCAACGACGCCACCGACCAACTGCGCGACCTGCTCATGTTCGACCGCGACGTGCGCATCGTAGACGCGGACAGCTTTGACTTTGCCCTGTTCAACGAGGCCGAGGAGTGCGGCGACGCTGTGCTCACGAGCGGTGCGTGGTCCGAGGTGCACCCGGGCTTCGTGGGCATTCCGCTAAGCTGCGACATCCAGGTGCCGTGCTTTCTCGCCTACCCGAGCTCGCCTACGCCGCAGGTGGCGCGCTTCGTGGACGCCATGCGCCGCGCGCTTGCCGAGCAAGACGAGTAGCGCCACAAGCGTGCCCCAAAGGTGTCAAAGACTTTTGGGCACCTGCGCCGCAAACGCTACGGTTTGAGCCGTTATCGGCCCGCACGCCAGCCCATAACTGCGCGTTC
This sequence comes from uncultured Parolsenella sp., assembly GCA_934668375.1. Classification (GTDB taxonomy): domain Bacteria; phylum Actinomycetota; class Coriobacteriia; order Coriobacteriales; family Atopobiaceae; genus Parolsenella. The sequence goes on from CAKUNF010000002.1 coordinate 162,142, forward strand.
GTCAGC
>CAKUNF010000003.1 GCA_934668375.1 uncultured Parolsenella sp.
GGTCAACGCGGAACACACGTCTCGTGTCCAGGGGATCAAGAAACTCGACTTGCAAATCGGGAACGGCAAAGCCGAGCTCAATCATCCTCGCGCGCAGGATGGACTCTCCCCCACTCTCCGCGCGGCCATCCGCATGAAGCACGACAAGCCGAGCGCGACCCGCCCCCTTTTTAGCACTGATTCCTTTAGCGAGAGATTCAAGGTCATCGCGGCTGACGAGGCCGGCCCGCAAGGCCGAGTCGGCTATTGCGAGGGCATCGGGAAACGACAGAGATCTTGCGCAATCGAGCACCGTCTGGGCAGGAGACGTTACCGTCAACCCCTCCGCGGTCCATGTGTGTCCGGCATCCCCGGCATGATGGACAATGTTTGTTTACTTTTGATCAAACCTGATAAGAAACCAGCAGCTAGCAGGCTTGGCGAGTTCGAAAACGTGCCTTCGCATAGACGAGATAAACTTAGCAAGTGCCTAAGCGCGCCACAACGATTGCAAACGCTGCGGCTATCGCCGCCACCGTGCATGCGCTGCGGTTGTCGCACATATTGAGCATTTAGCGGACAGTATATGTGCGATAGGTGCAGCGTTTGTATTGGGCGGCCCTACGTCAACGGCCCCACGAAGGCACACACATAAGCTGCACCAACAAGAAAACAGGCCGGAAGCTCATGGCCTCCGACCTGCATCTTTTCTGGTGGCGGGGAAGGGAATCGAACCCCTGACACGGGGATTTTCAGTCCCCTGCTCTACCAACTGAGCTACCCAGCCGAAATGTGTACCCGCCTTGCGGGCTTGATTACTATATCAAACCGCGAACGTCGGTCAAGCAAGAAATTTGGCTTTTCTTGAAAAAATGTTGGCTCCTGTTGCCGACAAAGGCATCTAGCTGCGGCGTTTCCATATTATGCCGCCTCCATGCCAAGCAGTTGGTCCATGACCTCCGCGAAGGCCACGTGCGGGTTGACGCAGTAGCAGCACGCAAGGCTCACCCACTCGTCAACATGGCCCGTCTCGTCACACGCAAAGGCCATGCACTCCGGAAGCCCATGGTCGGGCGCACAAGAGAGCCACGAGAGGTAGTAGAACGCCCCGTCGATGAGCACTACCCAGGTTCTGTGGATGACGGGCAACCCCGTCTTTGGGTGCGTCTCGCGCGCCGTCTTGTCAGAGAGCACCGTGTAGGAGATCACGACCCGTCGCCTCCCCTCTCGCCCCGCACCACCGGACAGATCGTGAGCCCGGCCCCGCGCACCTCGAGACGGTCGCCCATTCGCAGGGAGCATGGACCTGCCAGGGCCCATCCGTTGAGCAGCGCTGGGTTCGATGCCCCAAGGTCGCGAGCGACCACTGCGCCCTGCTCCATGCGCAGCTCAAGGTGGTTGGGCGAGACGGATGTGCAGTCAATCACGACGTCATTGCCGGTGCTTCTACCAAACGAGAGGCCGGCGTCTGGTACGCGGACGCATAGGGAAACCTGCCCCATATCGAGGCGCACATGCGTGGGCGGCACGAGACGAGCCACTGGCTCGAGACAAACGTCCTGCTCGAGCGTCTCATCAGAGACGCCGGCGCGAGCGTCCGCCACCCCCTCCACCTCGAGGCTCCGCGGAACGCGAGCCTTGGTCGACGTCGAATCAGGCGCCAGGACGGTCGCGCCCGACAGGTCTGGCTCGTCGAGAGCCGCCAGCAGCTCGGACATCACGCCACCGCCACCCACGTCCACCGGGTGCTCGTGCTCGGACGTGAAGTCATACAGGCATCCGTAGCACACGTCCATGTCTGCAAACAGCTTGGCACCGCACCTCGGACAGGTCTTGAGCCCTCCCCCGTCACCGGTCCCCACGGTTGACCCGTGCCCATACGTCTCACTCATCTTGGCCTCCCATCACGTGCCATACGTCCCTTAGCTCAAGTTGGCTTCCCACGACCGGCCACGGCTCTGCGCTGCTGGGCCGCTCGATCGCATGCCGTGCCCCGGCCTTCCTCACAATTCGCCCGGCAGGCAGTTCGCGCCACGAGCCAACCACGAGGCCACACTCGTCCACGAGGACGACGTCTAGCGGATAGCGCATGCCAAACGTGTGGACAGACGGGCAGTTGGCAAGCAGCAGGGGTCCGGACCGCGCGTCGCCATACCTTGTGCCGAGCAGGCCTCCGAGCCTTCCCATGAAGCTCGAGACAACGAGGGCCCGCACGCTCCGGCAGCCGCGGCCATCGCCCGCATCGAACTCGACCCTCGCCCATCGCTCGCCGCCGGCCTGCCTCCTCACGAGATCACCGCCGCTCGATACCTGTCCACCACAAGGCTCCTCTCGTGCCGAGCCAGGGCAGGCAGCTCAAAGCCCACGCCGGCGATTTGTACGGACGACGGCCACGGCCTGTAGGCCAGCTCGCAGACAAAACGCGTCGTTCCCGCCGCGAGGTCAACACGCGCCTCGGCGCCGTCTCCAGTCAGCCCCTCGACCCTCACGGCCACCTCGCAGGATTCGTCGCCCATTGCCTGCTCGATGGCCGTCTTTACCTCGTCCACGCCCGCGAGCTCGCTCGAGACGCCTGGCGGAGATACGCCGTGGAGGGCGACCGCATCGGGCGCCACCCTGTCAAAGCGCGCGACAAGCTCCGCGTAACGCGAGACGTTCAGGCCAATGAGCGTCACCACGATGACCACTGGCACGAGAACGGCAAGCTCAACGGCCATCTGTCCCGAGTCGCCGCGCGGCCGGGCTCTCATGCGGCCCCCAGAAGCTGGCCCACGTCGATCGTGAGGGGCACCGTAAGCTCCGTGCCAGGGATGGGAATCTCGGCGATCGTCACCTCTCCGTCACCGAGCTCGTTGACGACCTCCTGCCCCAGTGCCCGCGCAAGCGTCTCCGGGTCTGTGGAGTCCGGCAGCTTTCCGACGAGCTCACGCGCCGTCGCAACGTGGTCGCACCCCGCCTTGTCGAGCACGTTCTGGCTGTTCGTGAGCGCCGGCTTTCGGAGCCTCAGGTCGGCCGGCTCGAGCCCGGCGTCACGTATGGATTGCTTGATCCTGTCGCGCAGCCACGAGCCGACCGTTGTCCCAAACACGCCGTCGATGCCGTCCAGAATCCGTCCCGCCGCGTCATCGAGATTTCCCATTGCCGCGCCGTAGCCCTCGAGCAGGCGCGACCAGAGGCTGCCGACAGATCCGAGAACCCCGGCATCCCCATCGAACAGCTCGTCTGACAGCGCCTCAAAGGAGCGCACCAGCACGTCGTTGCCCTCGGTGTTGCCGTCCGGCGCGAGGGTCGCCGCCGAAACCGCGGCACCGGCAGGCACCGCCGAATCCTCGAGGAAGGCACTCGTGATCTGGGAAGGCACCACCTCGCTGCCGCGCGTGACCACGGCGACGCACCCCCAGGCCCCGGGCGGGCAGAGCCTGGGCCTTGGAACAGCCAGGGCCTGCATGGCCTTCTCAAAGGCGCTCGCGCCCTCATCGGCAAGCTCCCTCATCCGCTCCTGTGCCTCGGCAAGCTCCTCGCGGGCGGCCTCGTATTTCTCGGACTCGTCCACGATGATCTTCCAGTAGTGCTCGAAGCCGTTGTCGATGCTCGTCGAGGCGGCCGCAACCGAGCCCATCGCCCCTGAGTCCATGCGACAGACGTCGCACCGCCGCACACCGCCGGCATCGAGCTGGGAGAGCGATGCCGCCCCCGCCGCGGCACCCGTCGCGCCGGGGCAGCCCGTGTCCGAGTGGAGCGTGGGGCCCGCCTGCTCGCTCGTGCATGGCCAGCGAGCGTCCGAGTACAGCGTCGTCTGCCGCATCTGGTCCGCATTGGCCGGCAATGCCGGCAGCTCGAGAGATACCCTTCCGTCCTCGAGCTCCTCGTAGCGCCCATGCCGGACCTGGTCGAGCGCGTACTCGTAGAAGACACGGCGCACGGCCGAGTTCGTGAGCTCGTCGGGAGAGGACGAAACAGGTGCCTCGGCGGCGAGACGAGCGGCGTAGTAGGCTCGCGCCCGCACAAGCGCCGCGCCAAACGTCCAGTCCTCTAACGCGTAGCTTGGGTTTTGTGATGCAACAAGACCTGCCAGGGCGTCCGCCCGCTCGCGCAGGCACCGGGGACGCGCCGCGCAGTCCGCCTGCCACGCAGCCCGCTTTGCCTCGTCGGCACGCTCACTTGCCTCCCTTGCGCGCTCCGAGGCCTCCTGGAGCTCGGACGCCTTGGACGCGGCCTCGCTTGCGTCTACCTCGGCATCGAGCCCGGAGAAGTCGGACTGCGACTCGGTGGGAAACGGTATGGCCACGCCCGTGTACTTGGCCTGGCCCTCCTCGTTTGCCTGGGCAACGGCGGCAGACCTGCAGGCAATGGCAAGCGGAAGCGTCGCCTCGAGTGCCTTCAGGCCCTTGGCGGCAGAGCGGGCAAAGCCGCCGCGGGCATCGAGCACCTTACCCGCAGCCTCCACGGTGCTCGCGCCCACAGCAGCCATGCCCGGAATCGCAGACACCACGAGGCCGGCGCCAAGCGTCACCATGCCCGCAAGGCCAAGCGTGAGCACGCACGAGTCGAGAACCGTGGCCACGGTGGCATACGATGCCACGACGTTCACACCGGCAAGGGCCGTGGAGTCTGCCACCGCCTGCACGTCCGCCGACCTGTTCTGCAGCCAGGCGACGGACACAAGCGAGCAGATGAGGGAGAGGCTCACGAGAAGGGCGAGCGCCACGGCAACGGACGTGTAGCCGCCATCCTCCCCAATGAAGGCATCGAGGCCCAAAGGCGGCCGCGAGCGCCGCCTATCCCCACATGGACACCCAGTCTGCATAGTTTCCCTCCAACCAGTCCGGCCTTGCCTTTGCCGTTGCCCGCACCCTCACCACGACCAGCTCGCCGTCCGCCTCGCCCAGCGAAGACGCGAGCACGCCCACGAGCGGCAGCGGTCTCAGACGTCCCACAACCTCCACGCTCACCACCGCGCAGGACGCGTCTCCCTCGCACGCAATCTCCCAGCCGTCCTCGCCGCCCACGTGAAACGCCTCCGCATCGGGAACGGCTCGGAGGCGCCTTCTCACGTAGGAGGCACACGCCTCCTCGGTTGCCACGCCCTGCTGCTCGCGCGTGACGAGCACGCGCAGCCCCTCGGACGCCGCTTGCTGCATGACGGCGCGCGTGTAGAGCAGAAACGCCGGCTGGAGCAGCAGGGCGAGCAGCAGCATGATCGTCGGCAGGAACAGCGCCGCCTCGACGCTCGCCTGCCCCAACCGCTCAGAACAGCACGAGGTCACGCATGCCGTCAATCGCGGCCTCGCCCTCGACCGCATGCGATGCGGCACGCTCCGACGCCCGCTGCAGCCCGCCCTGGCCCACGACGCGCCAGACAAGGCCAAGGGCAAGGACGAGCGCGAGAAACGCCCCGAGCACCAGCGCGTACTCCACGCTCGACTGGCCCGACTCCTCCCCACCCGGCCCCTCAGGACACCTCCTGCGCCTCCACATGGGAATCCCTCCATTCGGACACCTCCATCCGGAGCGTCTTCACGCACGTCTGCCCGTCCGCCAGACCGTCGCAGAGCAGGCACACGTCAACCCAGCCTGGCCCCATGACGACGCAGCCCCAGACGCGCCCGGCAAGATCGAGCCACCCACTCCTCGCAAGGAGCGTCCCCGGCTTGCCCTCGTACTCCTCGAGCAGCCCAGACGCCGCATCTGGCAGGTCGGCGTCAACGACTCGCTCCGAGAGCGTGCCCTCCTCGGACGGCAGCGCCTCCCCAAGGCCGGCAGACGCCCCGGCTGCCCACTCGCCGGTCGATGCTGCGTCCGGGGCGGCCCCAGCGCCCCCGGCCGCAGAGGATGAGTCCTCCGCACGCGAGGCGTCCACGCCAATGGAGGCCCCCTTCGCCAGGAACCCCGCGAGCATTGCCGCGAGCACCGCGACGCACACGCCCACCAACACAGCCCACCGGCGCCTCCTACAGCGAGTTGATGCCATCGGTGATCGAGGTCCAGAGTTCCTGGAGCCTGTCCTTGAACGCCACGACGGCAACGATCGCCATGAGCACGAGTACGCCCACGAGAATCGCGTACTCCGTCGTTCCCTGGCCGCTTTCCTCCGCGAGGGTCGCGCGCGCCCTCCTGCTCGCCAGGCACAGGCCCAGCCCCACACGCCGCCTCATCCAAGCCAATACATCCATTACGCACTCCCTTCTCGACAGGGGCACATGCCTCGCCCCACCTTCCTCAACCACCCAGCGCCGCGCACAGCAGCGGACCGAGGATCGCCAGGAGCATCGCCGGCACCACGAGCGTCCCCAGGGGAACGAGCATCCTCACCGGCACCTCCTCGATGCGCTGCTCCACGTTTGCCCGCTGCTCCTCCCTGATGGCGTCCGCCTGGCGCTCGAGCGTCTGCGCGAGCGGCGCTCCGAAGGAGAGCGCCTCGCACACCGAGGCGCAGAAGCGAACGAGCGACGGCGCATCGACATGGGCAGACAGGCTCTCGAGCGCCTCCCCTCTGCCCTCAAGGCCCATCTGCCAGCCGCGCATGGCCACAAGTAGCCTCTGGGCAAGCTCGGAGTCACTGCGCGAGCAGTACAGCTCAAGCGAGGCGTCAAACGACAGGCCGGCAGACAGGCCCAGCGCAAGGATGTCGAGCATCTCGGGCATCTGCCGTTCGCACGCAGCCACGACTCGGGCGCTCGCCTCCCGCTCCCGCGCGCGCCTCAGCGCCGGCAGCCTCGCAATCCCCGCGAGGGTCTCGCGGACGTGGCCGCCCTCCTCGCCATGACCTCCAAGCAGCGCGTATGACCCAGCCGCAACCGCCGCCCCGCACGCAAGCCACCACATCAGAGCACCGATCGCATGAGATGCCTGATGATCGAGAGCGCCACGACGTCAAGGGTCGCCGCGAAGATCACGCAGCCAAGCCCAACCGGCGTCGCCAGGCCCGCGCGATAGTCCGGTGACACGAGCACGAGAGCCGCCACGAGACAGACCGGCAGGGCGCTCACGATCCGTGCGGACAGCCTGACCTGGGCCGTCTTGGCCGCAAGCGTGCGCTCGAGCTCGAAGCGCCTCTCGGCAAGACGCGCAGACCTCAGGAACAGCCCCTGCAGCGGCGCCCCCGTTCGGGCCGAAACGTTCAGCGCACACACCATGAGCTCCACGCCCGGCGCGTCCGTCGCCCGCGAGACGTACTCGATGGCCTCCGTCGCGGGCGTTCCACACGAGACCATGAGCGAGGCTCGAGCGAACTCGCGGTTGAGCGGCCCGGTCCCCAAAGAGCCCACGTACGAGATGGCCTGGGTGAGCGTCCTGCCCGCGGAGAGCGCGCCCGCAAGGGAGCGGAAGACGTCTGGGACCTGCCGCGCAAGCTCGCGTCTCCTGCCCGTCTCCCGAGAGGCGCACCAGGCAAGCGATGCCGCGGCGCCCACGGCAACGCCCGTCACGGCCCCAAGCGCGGAAAGCGCCGCCAGCGCCCCGCCGCAACCACAAGCCATGAGCCAGGCCGCTACGATTGCCGGGGCAAGCTCGCGGTCCACGCCCAACGCCGCGAGCCTCGCATCCCTCTCGAGCTCGCGGGCAACACGCTGGCAGTAGGACGTCCGGCCAAACGCCGCCACAAGTGGGGCCGAGCAGATGCCCCGTAGCCACCCCATGACCTCGCGAACGCGCCGACCGCCCGCGCGCTCGAGGCTCTGACGCCCGCCCCTCGCCAGGAGCACCCAGGCGCCAAGGCCCGCCCACAGGCCCGACCCTAGGCACAGGAGCGTCTCCATGCCTCCACCTCCCCCGCCTCAAGCAGACCGTCACGCACGGCCTGGCCCACAAACGCAGGCTCACGGACAAGCCGCCACGCGCGGCTTCCGGCATCAAACGACACGACCTCCCCGAGCTCGACCCCGCCCGCGTCCGAGCAGCCGACCTCGCTCATCGACGAGACGACGCGCGAGCCGTCTGGCATGCGCCGCGACATGACGATGAGGTCAAGGGCCGTGGCCACCTGCTCCTCGATGAGCGAGGCGGGAAGATCCATCCCAAAGCGGGCCATGAGCACGAGCCTTGAGACGGCCTCGACGGGCGTGCCCGCGTGAAGCGTCGTGAGCGAGCCGTCGTGTCCGGTGTTCATGGCCTGAAGCATGTCGATGCACTCCTCTCCCCTCACCTCACCCACGACGATGCGGTCTGGCCTCATGCGCAGCGCGTTGGTCACGAGCATGCGTATCGTCACGGCACCCGTTCCCTCGATGGAGGCGTCGCGTGCCTCGAGCCTCACCACGTGAAGACCCTCCTCGAAGTGCAGCTCGGCAGAGTCCTCGATCGTCACGATGCGCTCGTCCTGGGGAATCTCCGCAGACAGCGCGTTGAGCAGCGTCGTCTTGCCCGAGCCCGTGCCGCCCGCCACCGCGATGTCTAGCCTGAGCTTCACGGACCACGAGAGCAGTCGCGAGAACCAGACGGGCAAAGACCCGAGCTCGACGAGGCTCTCGAGCGTCCTGATCTGGCCCGAGAACTTGCGTATGGTCACGGCCGGACCGTCCATTGCGACGGGGGCGATGACCGCGTTCACGCGGTAGCCGTTCGAGAGGCGCGCATTCACGATGGGGCTCGCATCATCCAGCCGGCGGCCCAGCGGCGCCAAGATGCGGTCCATGACGAGCATGACCTGCTCGCAGGAGTCGAACGCCGTCGCCGAGGGCAGAAGGCGCCCGTCTCGCTCGTAGTAGACCGAGGCGCACCCGTTCACCATCACCTCGGTGATCGTGGGGTCGTCAAGCAGGGGCTGGAGGGGACCAAGCCCCACCACCTCGTCAACGACCTGCCGCACAAGCCGATCCCTCTCGCCAGCATCGAGCCCGGAAAACCCGTCGCCATTGAGCACGGCGCGGCATGCCACCGCGAGCTCCTCACGCACAAGATCAGACGCCCCGTCACCCACAAGCGACGCGACCTCGCTCAGCCCCAGGCGCTCGACAAGCCCACGCTTGAGGCGCTCCCTGAGCTCGAGTTGGCGCTGGCGGCCATCCGCCTGGCCGTCCGTGCCCTGCTCGATTCCCAGCTCGCGGACGCGCTCGAGCATGCCCATGGCTAGCTCGCCTCCCGGGCAAAGCCAAAGAGCCTGCGTCGGCGCTGCCCGCCCTCCAGAGCCGCCTGGGCCGCCGCGCATTCGGGAAGCGCCCCAAGCTCCTTCAGCAACCCCGCAAGGCCGCGGGAGGCGTCGAGGGCCGCCGGGTTGTCAGACGAGGAGAGCTGGGCGCACTCACCGGCAGACGCCAGCTCCACAAGGTCGAGCCCGCCGTCGAGCACGCGCACCTCTCGCGCGCACTCGAGCCCCACGGCGGCCCGCGCCACGAACGACTCGTCTCGCTTGCGCGGGTCGCAGCCGTTCATGAGGCGAACGATGCGCGTGCGAGCCACCCCAAGCCTCACGGCGAGGCTGCCGCAGCGGGCAAGCGCCGGGATGGCCCCAGGCCGCTCATCGGAGACGATGACGAGTCGATCCGCCATCTGGGCGGCACAGGCCACGGCGTCGCCCCAGTTGCTCGACGTATCGACAATCACCAGGTCATGGGCGTGCGTCAGCCGTGCGATGAGCTCGCCCGCAATCGGCTGCACCGCCTCGGCGTATTCGGGCGCCCGACAGGGGCCCCACACCGTCAGGCGCTCCGCAACCCTCACGCCCGAGCGTTCGAGCTCATCGCCACCCATCGCGCCCTCGGCCAGGGCGGCAAGGTCGCCCGGGCGTTCCGCGCCGCACAGGCTCGCGAGGTTTCCAAACGCGAGGTCGAGGTCGAGCAGGGCCACGTCAAGTCCCCATCCGGCGGCAACGCTGCCAAACAGTGCGGCAAGCGTGCTCTTCCCAACGCCGCCTCTGCCCGAGACGAGCACGATGACGGGCACGTTTGCCCTGCGCTCCACGGCTCCTCCGGAAGCGGGCTCCCCTCCCCTCGCCGCCAGCCCGGACGAGTGCGCGCGACCATCCCCTCGCGCCCGAGTTGCTTCGTCGCCCGAGTAGGCGGCGAGGTCGGCATGGGTGAGCACCCTCGTGACGCCCGCACGTCTTGCCCGCGAGCGCATGGAGCCAGACGTCGACTCAAGCGCGAGCATCACCTCGGCGGCGTTGCCGTCGCTCGCGACGGCCGCGGCCACGTTCACCGGGTCGGGCCCGGCGACACCGGCGCCAACGATGACGCACGAGCCCGCAAGGTCTCGCCGCAGGCGTGCCCTGAGCAGGGCGGGGTCGCTCACGAGGACCACACTCGCGGATGCGTCGCAGGCGCACACATAGTCGCGGATCTTCTCGCCCTCACGGGCGCCAGCACAGATCACCCACGTTGCCATCAGGATTCGCCTCCCGTCTCGGGGGCCACGCTCGTTGGCGCCCCGTCGCTCGTTGTCTGGGCCTGGGCAACCACGTCGTCTGCCGGCAGCGCAACGCGCAGCGACCCAGCAGCCGCGGCCGTGAGCACGGCCGAGACCTCGTCTGGATAGACGGCAAGCGTGAGCGACCTGTCCGTAGACGAGGTCGAGCGGGTCGAGGAGCCGCCAAGCACGAGCGCGTCCGAGCACACGAGCCTCACGCCGTCGCCCGCGGCCTCATAGACGAGCACGCGAGCCCCACTCGAAACGTCGGACGGAATGCCGGCACGCTCGCCCGCACGAACTGACACGGCGACCCTTCCCTCGGGGACCTCGACGTCCCCCTCCCCGGAGGCGACCGAGAGGCGCGTGAGCGGGGCGCCCTTGGCAACGGGGGACGTGAGCCGGCTGCCCACGATGTCTCCCACAGACGTGATGGCACCCTCTGGCGCGAGGTCCGCGAGCCAGTCGCGCTGCTCGACGTCCGCTTCGGAGACGACGCTTCCACTCGCAAGCTCCCTGCGCGCGATCACGAGGCTCGCCACCTCGCCGCCATAGCGCTCGAGCAGCTCGGAGCGCTCCCTCTGCGCGTCCGCCCTCGCCGACTGCACCCCGCCCAAGGCAAGCAGCGCCGCGACAACGCCGCAGATGGCAGACGTCGCGATCCTGGCCCTTCTCCTCATGGCACCTCCCCGTCTTTCGCGCCCATCCATGCGGGCATCATCGCCCGCCGGAGGGAGCCTCGGCTTGCCATTGGCGAGAAAGTCCCGCGCGGTCAAACGCAAACCTTGCAGGAATCAAACAGAAAAGGGGCCCTTTGGAACACAAACGCACAAAGTAGATGTTGAAAACCGGCAACGTCGCAGCTCAAAGGCTATGTCGAAAACTCAGTCGCCCGAACGCTCCCACGCCTCGCCACACAAGAAAAAACCGGCCGGAGAACGCCTCCGACCGGTTGAGGCCAGCCCTATGCAGTTGCGGGCGCATCAAGGGCCCCGGAGCGCCACGCGCCGGCAGCCCACGCCGTCACGGACGGCCCGAGCCCTACAGCACCACGTCCGGGTCGAGCGTGCTCGCACTGGCGCGCATCTCGCCCGCGAGTGCGAGGTAGGACTCGACGCGCACCTCGTCGAGCTCGCCCGCCTCGCGCGCCTCGCGAACGGCGCACCCTGGCTCCCCGCCATGTGTGCAGTCGCGGAAGCGGCACGTGGCCGCCAGCTCGGCAATCTCCGGGAACGCCTTGGCTAGTCCGCGCTCGTGCCCCACGAGCGGCAGGCTCCTGAGCCCCGGAGCGTCGCAGATGACGCCCGCACCCGGAAGCTTGACCATCATGCGCGCCACCGTCGTGTGGCGGCCCATGTCGTCACGCTCGCGCACCGCGCCCGTCGCCAGGGCGTCAGCACCGAGCAGGGCGTTCAAGAGCGTCGACTTGCCGGCGCCGCTCTCGCCCAAGATCATGGCAACGCCGCCGGCTGGCACGAGCGCGCGGACCTCGTCAAGGCCCTCGCCCGCCACGGAGGACGTCACCACGACATCCCCCTGCTCGCCCACGAGCCGGCTCACGCGCTCGACGTCCGCCTCAAGGGCATCGGTCGTCTGCTTGCGGTCCGCCTTCGTGAGCACGACGCTCGGGCGCACGCCGCAGTCGCGCGCGAGCACAATGGAGCGGGCGACACGCGCCAGCGCAAGCTCGCCCGTCCCCAACGCCGCCACGACGATGACGCCGTCGAGGTTGGCGGCAAGCGTCTGGAACTCGCCGCGACGACCGCCGCGCCAGCGCGCAAAGGCGTTTCTCCTGGGAAGCACCTCGTGGATGACGCCCATGTCATGCTCGGGCGGCACCGCCACTGCCACCCAGTCGCCCACCGTGGGCATGATGCCCGCCTCGGCGGACTCGCCCTTCGCAAACTCCGGCGCGTGCTCGGCGCGAAGCGTCCTGCCCTCGCACGCAACGAGGGGAAATCCGCGGTCGAGCCTCACGACGCACCCGAGCTCGACGGACGCGGCCGCCTCATCGCCCAGGCGGGTCGCGATGCGCCCGCGCGCACCCTCGAGCTGCTCGCGCCGCAGCGCGGTGGGGCCCATGTCCCCAAACGTCGGCACGTTCTCGAGCTCGTCCACACGCGGCAGCGCCTCCAGGACGCCCGCGTCAAGGGCGCGCGAGGCGCCGCGCCCGTCGGCACGACGCCTCGCCTTGTTGCCAGACCTAGCCCTGTGCGACCTCTTGGCCACGGCTAGTCCTCCTTCTCGATGTGACGCATGACGGCCTTCTGCACCTCGACGATCGGGATGATGAGCACGGCCAGGCCAAGCGCGGTGAGCGAGCCCTGGAGCTCGAGGCCCGGGACGCCAAAGAACATCATGGCGAGCGGCTCCACCTCGACCACGACGAGCGTCAGCACGAGCGCGAGCGCAGCGGCGCCCCACAGCCACCAGTTCTGCCTCTTCATCGTAAACAGCGAGGCACGGCGACTGCGCATGTTGAAGCAGTGGAAGATCTCCACCATGTTGAGCGTGATGAACGCCATCATGACGCCTTCCTCGTCGGCCGTGCCGGCGATCATGTCCGCGACGTTGATGTAGCCCATGTCAAAGTAGACGCCCGCAAAGAAGCTCACGAGCACGAGCAGCGTGATCGCGATGCCCTGGACGATGCAGTCCGCCCCCATGTGGCCGGCAAACACGCCGTCGGTGGCCTTGCGGGGACGGCGGCGCATGATGTCGCCCTCGGCCTGCTCCATGCCGAGCGCCAGCGCCGGGAAGCAGTCCGTCACGAGGTTGACCCACAGCAGCTGCACGGGCTGGAACAGCGTGAAGCCCACGAGCGTGGCCACGAACACCGAGAACACCTCGGCAAGGTTGGCCGAGAGCAGGAACTGGATGACCTTGCGGATGTTGTCGTAGATGCGACGACCCTCCTCGCACGCCGAGATGATCGTGGCGAAGTTGTCGTCCGCGAGCACCATGTCGGCCACGTTCTTCGTGACGTCCGTACCCGTGATGCCCATGCCAACGCCGATGTTGGCGCGCTTGATGGACGGGGCGTCGTTCACGCCGTCACCCGTCATGGCCACGATCATGTTGCGGCTCTTCCAGGCCTCGACGATGCGCGTCTTGTGCTCGGGCTGCACGCGGGCGTACACGCCGTAGTCCTCGATGCGCGCGTCGAGCTCCTCGTCGCTCATGTGGTCGAGCTCAGCGCCCGTGATGGCCTGGGATCGGTCCTCGATGATGCCGAGGTTCTTGGCGATGGCCACGGCCGTGTCGATGTGGTCGCCCGTGATCATGACGGTGCGGATGCCAGCCGTGTGCGCCTCCTCGATGGCGGCGGCCACCTCGGGGCGCTCGGGGTCGATCATGCCGGACAGGCCGCAGAAGGTGAGGTCATGCTCGAGCGCGTCGGCCGAGAACTCCGTGGGCCTCTCGGCATAGTGGCGGCTTGCCAGGGCAAGCACGCGCAGGGCCTGGTCTGCCATAGCCTTGTTGGCGGCGAGCAGCTCGCTTCGGCGCTCCTCGGTGAGCGGCACGACCTTGCCGTCCTCATAGATCGTGGTGCAACGGCCAAGGACCACGTCCGGGCCGCCCTTGGTGTACTGCTCGTACTCGTCGTCGAGCGTCTCCACGACCACCGACATCATCTTGCGCCCAGAGTCGAACGGGGCCTCGCCCACGCGCGGGTGCTCCTCGACAAGGCCCGTGAGGCCCGCCTTGCCCGCGTCGTTGACGAGTGCCGCCTCGGTGGGCTCGCCCACGGCCTCGCCGGCCTCGGCGTCCCACTTGGCGTCGCAGCATAGGGCCATGCCGGCGAGGAACTTCTCCTCGGGCGCGGCCAGCTCGTGCTTGACCACCGTCATCTTGTTCTGCGTGAGCGTGCCCGTCTTGTCCGAGCAGATCACCTGGGTGCATCCGAGCGTCTCGACGGCCGAGAGGTTGCGAATGATGGCCTGGCGCCTCGCCATCTTGGTGACGCCAAGGGAGAGCACGATCGTCACGACGGCCACGAGGCCCTCGGGGATGGCGGCGACGGCCAGAGACACCGCCACCATGAACGTGTTGAGCAGAAGCGCCGGCTCCTCGGCCATGTTGCCAAAGCCGTGGCGCAGCACGTCAACGGCAAAGATGACCACGCAGATGACCACGACGAGCTTCGTGAGGATGTGGGAGAGCTCGTCGAGCTTCACCTGCAGCGGCGTGAGCTCCTCCTTGGCCTCGGTGAGGGCGCCGGCGATCTTGCCCATCTCGGTGTCCATGCCCGTGGCCACCACGACGGCGCGGCCGCGGCCGTAGACCACCGTCGAGCCCATGTAACACATGTTCTTGCGGTCTCCCAGGGGCACGTCGTCCGCGCCGGCGGCAAGCTCGATCGCCCCGGCGTGCTTCTCGACGGGCACGGACTCGCCCGTGAGCGCGGCCTCCTCGATCTTCATGGACGCGCTCTCGAGCACGCGGCAGTCCGCAGGCACCGAGTCGCCGGCCTCGAGCAGCACGACGTCTCCCACCACGAGCTCGGAGGAGTGCAGCATCACGAGTTTGCCGTCACGCATGACCTTGGACTGCGCGGCGCTCATCTCCTGCAGCGCCGCCAGGGCCTCCTCGCTCTTGGCCTCCTGGATGACGCCGAGCGCCGAGTTGATGATGACCACCGTCATGATGATGATGACGTCGGCGAAGTCTATCTCGCCCTGGATGGCGCCCGTCACGGCGCTGATGATGGCCGCAACGATGAGCATGATGACCATCGGGTCTGCCATCTGCTGGAAGAAGCGGATCCACAGCGGCGTCTTGGCCTGCTCCTTGAGCTTGTTGGGGCCGTTCTTTGCCAGGCGCTCGGCGGCCTCGTGGGCGCTCAGGCCCTCGGCCTCGCTCGAGCCAAGGCTCGCCAGCACATCGCTGGCGTTCGACAGATACTCTCTCACGAAAGATTCCCTCCCTGGATTTTGGGCACGCGCCAGATTGATGCCCGATCATAATTCCCAGGAAGGGCAAGGGCTCATCAAGGTTGCCGTGACGCGCGCATGTCTCGCGGGGCCGCGGCCCCGCCGTCTGTTCAAGCATGATACCCCGAACGCGCGCCCATCTTGCCTCGCAAGGGAGCGCGTTCTCGCAAGCCCGCACCACAACTCCTCCACGGGCAAACGGCCCAGGCGCCAACACGTCCGTACATATGGGCCCCAAGAGTCGCGGTTATGTTCCTAACTTGGCCGAGAAATGGCTACTCCACTCTATACAACTACTTCTAGCTGCGGTTTTATTTGCGAGCATTACGCAAAAACAGGCTTACACGATTAAGCGAGGCGCTACAATTCGAAGGCGGTAATCACATCGATCTAGCGTCCCGGGGGCGGGGCGCAGAAAGAGGAGACGTATGAAGATCCTGTTCTACGACGCCCGTGACTACGACCGCGAGTCTTTTGACGCGCAGCTCAAGAACTACCCCAACATCAAGGTGGACTACATCGAGGCCGACCTCTCGCCCGTGACCGCCTCGCTCGCCCGCGGCTATGACGCCGTGTGTGCCTTCGTCAACTCCGACGCCTCCGCCATGGCCCTCGAGATCCTGCGCGGCTTCGACGTCAAGCTCGTGCTCATGCGCTCCGCCGGCTTCGACGCCGTGAACGTGCCCGTCGCCAAGGACCTCGGCATGACGGTCCTGCGCGTGCCCGCCTACTCGCCCGAGGCCATCGCCGAGCAGGCCATCGGCCTGGGCCTGTGCGCCGCCCGCCGCATCCACAAGGGCTACCTGCGCGTGCGCGAGAACGACTTCTCGCTCCAGGGCCTTCTCGGCGTCAACCTGCACGGCAAGACGGCCGGCATCGTGGGCACCGGCAAGATCGGCGCCGCCATGGTCCGCATCTGCAACGGCTTCGGCATGAAGGTGCTGGGCTACGACGTCTACCAGAACCCCAACCTCGAGGGCATGGTCGAGTACGTCGAGCTTGACGAGCTGCTCCGCCGCTCCGACCTCATCTCGCTGCACTGCCCGCTGTTCGACTCCAACCGCCACATGATCGACGCGGACGCCATCGACAAGATGAAGGACGGTGTCATCTTCATCAACACCGCCCGCGGCGGCCTCGTGGACACCAAGGCGCTCATCGAGGGCATTCGCTCCGGCAAGATCGGCGCCGCCGGCCTCGACGTGTACGAGGAGGAGGGCGACAACGTCTTCCGCAACCGCTCGAACACGATCATCGAGTCCGTCACCTCGACGCTCTGCTCGTTCCCCAACGTGGTCATGACGAGCCACCAGGCGTTCTTCACCAAGGAGGCCCTCGCCTCCATCGCCAAGACCACGCTCGACAACGCCACGGCGTTCGCCAACGGCGAGGAGCTCACCGGTCCTGCCGTCGTCTGCTAGCGAAAACGCGCGCCGCCCTCCCGACGGGGCGGCGCTTTTGATATCTGAGGCCCACGCAATACCGAGTCGTGCGGCCAAGCAGGCGGGATCACCCCCCACCCGCCCCCGGATACCAGGCAAGCGGCCTGGCAGCCGTCATTCGAAAGGAAAGAAATGCAGTCCAAGAAGACCAAGATCGTATGCACCATGGGCCCCGCCACGGAGAGCGAGGACGTGCTTCGCGAGCTCATCAAGGCCGGCATGAACGTCGCCCGCTTCAACTTCTCCCACGGCAGCCACGACTACCACCGCGCCGGCGTCGCGCGCGTCCGCAAGGTCTCTGCCGAGCTGGGCATCCCCGTGGCCATCCTTCTCGACACCAAGGGCCCCGAGGTCCGCACCGGCGTGCTCGAGAACGGCGAGAAGGTCCACTTCGAGACCGGCGACAAGACCATCATCACGACCGACGACGGCGTCGTGGGCAACCACGAGCGCTTCTCGCTCGACTTCAAGAACCTCCCCAACGAGGTGAAGCCCGGCGACCGCATCCTCATCGACGACGGCCTGCTCGAGTTTGACGTCGACGCCGTCGAGGGCACCGACATCCACTGCACGCTCGCCAACGCCGGCGACCTGGGCGAGCACAAGGGCGTGAACATCCCGGGCGTCGACATCTCGCTGCCTGCCGTCACCGAGCGCGACCGCGAGGACATCATCTTTGGCTGCGAGCTGGGCATCGACGCCATCGCCGCCTCCTTCATCCGTGACGGCAAGGGCGTCGAGGAGATTCGCCAGATCTGCCACGAGCACGGCCGCGACAACGTCTCCATCTACCCCAAGATCGAGTGCGCCCTGGGCATCGAGAACTTCGACGACATCCTCGCCCACTCCAGCGGCGTCATGGTCGCCCGTGGAGACCTGGGCATCGAGATCCCGCCCGAGAAGGTGCCGCACGCGCAGAAGCAGATGATCCGCAAGTGCAACGCCGCCTACAAGCCCGTCATCACGGCCACGCAGATGCTCGACTCCATGATTCGCAACCCGCGCCCGACGCGCGCCGAGGTCAACGACGTGGCTAACGCCATCATGGACGGCACGGACTGCGTCATGCTCTCCGGTGAGACGGCGGCCGGCAAGTATCCCGTCGAGGCCGTGAAGATGATGGCCTCCATCTGCCGCGAGACCGAGCAGTACCTCGAGGAGCGCCACAACTACCACGAGCGCGGCGGCGTCCGCGACGTCAACGGCTCCATCGGCTTTGCCGCCGTCACCACGGCCAACCGCGTGGGCGCCAAGTGCATCCTCACGCCCACCGAGAGCGGCCGCACGGCTCGCCTCATCTCGAACTTCCGCCCCAACCTGCCGATCTTCGCCGTCTCCCCGCACGACGAGACGGTGCGCAAGTGCTGCTTCTACTGGGGCGTCACGGTGCTGAAGGGCACCGCCCAGGGCGCCATTGACGAGACGGTGCGCCAGGCCCTCACGCTGGCCAAGGAGGACGGCCTCATCAGCGCCGGCGACCTCGTCTGCGTCACGGCCGGCGACCCCAACACGGCCCCGTCCCAGGGTGACTACATCACCTCGACGAACATGCTGCTCGTTGCCCAGGTTCCCAGCGACAAGTAGGCCAGTCAAGTAGGCCAGTCGCCGCTCGCCCAGAGCGAACGCAAAGCGCCCCGAAGCCCACGCGGACTTCGGGGCGCTTTCTTGTGAGCCGGGGCCCAAAGGTGGCCCAAAGGTGTCAAAGACTTTTGGGCACCCGCGCCGGCCGTCTAGAGCTTGCGTGGCGTTGGCTCCACGCAGCGATGGGCGTGCACGGCTGCCAGCGCCGCGGCCTTCGCGTCCACGTCACCAGCGGCGAGCGCGCGGCCGTAGGCATCGGCATCGCGAATGGCCTGCTCGAAGCGCTCGGGCGTGAAGCCATACGGGGCGCGACCCCACTCGTTGGTCTTCTGCGCACGCTCGACGATGCCGGCAAGCGCGGACTCGGGGCACTCGAGCTCGGCAAGCGTCGTGGGAAGGCCCAGGCTCGCGTTGAGCGCGGCGAACTTCTCGAGCTCCTCGGGCTTGTCGTCGAACGCCTTGAGAACGAGCACGCCGAAGGAGACGACCTCGCCGTGCAGGTGCCTCTCGGCCGCCTCGCCGATTCCCGTGTAGGCGTTGTAGAACGCGTGCGCCGTGCTGGAGTTGAAGTAGTAGGCGCCCCTCTCCGCCCCAAGGTTCGTCGTCATGTTGGAGACGAGCCCCGTGGAGATGATGATGTCGAGAATGACCTGCTCGAGCTCGTAACTCGACGTGCGAGCGCGTTTGTCCGCAAGGGCCTTGGCCGAGTAGTCAAACAACGGACGCTCGCATGAGACCGCCAGCGCACGGCCCATGAGCGGGGTGTGCGGCAGGTCGAGGTCGCGACTGGAGAGCTCGACCTCGGGCTGCTTGGAGAGGGCGTCGCCGATGCCCGCCCAGAAGTAGTCGTCCGGGCTCTCGGAGATAACCTTCGTGTCGATGAACGAGTGGATCGGCGGCTCCTTGGGCAGGAAGTAGTTGTCCACCGAGCCGTCCTCCTTGTAGAAGACGGCGATGGCCGTCACGGGCGCGCAGTTCGAGGCAACCGTGGGGAACGTGAACAGGGGCTTACCCGCGAGCTCGGCGATCTCCTTGGTCTCGTCGATGGCACGACCGCCGCCCATGCCAAACACCATGTCCGCCGCCTGGACGCGGGGGTCTGCCGCAAGCTCGGCGGCAACGCTGTGACGAGGAGAGCCGCCATACCAGATCTGGTCCGTGACCGTAACGCCCGTGCCCTCGAGTACCGCGAGCAGACGCGGCGCTGCCTTCTCCATGGCCGTCTTGCCGCCGATGACGACGGCCGTGGTACCAAAGCGCCTCGTCACCTCGGGCACGGCCTTGTAGGCGTCGACGCCCACGGTGTAGCTGGGCAGGTAGTTTGTGCTGGTAAGTTCCATGAAAGCCTCCTCGTCCCCCTGTGTTGAGCACATTCTAGGACTGCGGCAGGCAATCAAGGGCTGCATTGTTGCATTGTTAATGGAGCACGAGGTCAGCGGTGACAGTTTGACCCCGTCCCCGGGTGTCACCGGCAGGCTAGCGGGTGCGCACGGAGCTGATGACGCAGCGGTTGGCGGGCATCCAGACGCTGCCCCACTCCACGGGCGTGCCGTCCTCAAGCCTCACGAGCTGGTCGAGGTCGAGCACCGGCGAGCGCTCGCCGCACTGCAGCCAGCGGCCGCGCTTCTTGCCCGCAGCACGGGCGCTGTAGGTCATCTCGGCCGTGCCGATCTGCTGGCCACTCGTGCGCTCCACGGCGTCGAACAGCCCCTCGCGCTCGAAGTCGATGTTCTCCAGGCTCGGACACGGCTCGAGGTTCACGCGGCTCTCGATGAGCATGACGGGCTCCTCGGCCACGAAGCGAACACGCATGAGGTAGAGGTAGGGCGAGCCCTCCGCAATCTCGAGGCTCCTCGCGCAGACCCTGCTCGCGCGCTCGATGCGCTTGTCCACGACCTTCGTGACGAACTCGATGCCCTGCTCGGTCATGGACTCCGCAAACGAGTGAAGCTTGTTACCAGAGGGCCGTGCCATGACCGGCTCGATGACAAACGTGCCTCGGCCGCGCTGCTGGACGAGCAGGCCCTCCTCGACAAGCGAGCGGATGCCCTTCTGGACCGTGCCACGCGAGAGGTGAAGCATCGCCATGAGCTCGTGCTCCGAGGGGATGCGCTCGTCAACTCCCCACTCTTTGGAGTAAATCTTCTCACGGACGTAGTCGGCCACCTGCACATAGAGCAGGGAGGTGTCTTTCCTCTCGAAGTCCGACATGCGAAGGCCTTCCTCGCGGGCGCTCGTGGCGCATGCTCAGGTACAACTTGACCAGTTGACCACAACAGCAAAAAGTTTACCGCGCACAGGCACGCTCAATCAAATCTCCAGCCGCAAAATCATGGACTGGTCAACCATGCTCTACCTGCAATTTTGTTAGATAACCTAACAACTTGGCAACACGCCTATCTACCTGAGAAACGCCTGCCATACTCCGAGAGGCGCTTAACGAGGCAGTCATTTGCATGCTCGAATACCTCGTGGAAGAAATCGGCCGTGAACAGGCTGTACTCGGGCACACCGTCGATGTGGTTGGCCTGGTTGCTCTCCACGATGCCGTTGGCGACGTCGACGGAGCGCACCACGTCGATGCGCCGCAGCGCATACTGCGGGAATTCCGCCGCCTGCCCGATGAGCGCCTCCGTGGCAGCTCCCGTGATCTCAATGGGCAGCGTGCGGCCGAACTTGTCGAAATCCCCCTGCTTGCGAATGCGCGTGCGCTCGCCGGCCGGCACGTGATATTCCTGCAGCCACGCATGCGTGGCCTCGTTGTAGGCGTGGTCGCACATGAGGTGGGCCCAGGCGCCGAGCACGACGTCTGATGCCCGATAGCCGGGCAGCGTGAGCCGCTCGCGCACGGCCTCGTGCTGGGCAGGCGTTGCCGGGATGGCAAAATGACCACCCGCGCGAGAGATCTCCACGCCCTCCTCGACGGTTATGCCCGCAGGCCCCAGGGGAACGTCACTGGGCAACTCGAGCGTGGGCTCCACGTACAGGTCCCAGAACTCGCGCTCGCGCGGCACGGGAATGGAGCAGGGGTCGGCAAAGTGCGTGAGCGAGTAGGGCAGGATGCCGGACGGATGGGGCAGCATGTAGCCCACGTAGACGTCCGGGACGAGATTGCCGAAGAGGAATGCGTTGGTGTCGTGTATGCCCAGGGAGGAGGGCGAGCACTCCGCGAGGAGGCGCTGCGCGTGGGCGATATGTACATTCCAGCTCGGCATGGCGCCTATGGTAGCACGCGCGGACGGCCCCACGAATGCCGTGAGGCCGCCCGTTACAGAACGCGTATGTTGCGAGGGCAGGGCCGCATGCGCGCCGTCCCTTCCGCGCCGCCGCCCCGTCCCGCCGTCTCAGCGCGCGAGACTAGCCGCGCACCTCGCCGCCCGTGGAGCGGCAGACCTTCTTGACGAGCTTCTCGTGGGCGCGCTCGACCTCCTCGCTCGTGAGCGTGTGGTCGCTCGCGCGATACGTGAGCTGGAAGGCCATGGACTTCTTGCCCAGGCCCACGCGCACCGGGTCGCGGTAGACGTCGAACAGGCGGGCGCTCTCGAGCAGCTTGCCGCCGGCGCTCGTGATGCGCTGCGTCAGCATCTCGCACGTGGCGTCCTCGTCAACGACGATGGCGAGGTCGTGCGTGATGGCCGGCAGCGTGGGAACGTCCTGGTAGGGCAGCTCGCGGGCGGCCAGGCGAAGCAGGTGAGCCTCGGAGAGCTCGAACGCCACGACGTCTGCCTCGATGCCAAAGTTAGCGAGGCTCGTGGGGTGGACGTTGCCCACCCAGCCAAGCAGCTCGCCGCCGGCGTAGACCTCGGCCGCACGGCCCGGCTGCAGCCAGGGGTACTCGGCAGGCTCGGCCACCTTGAAGCGGACCTTCGTGATGCGCAGGGCCGCGAGCAGGCGCTCGACAACACCCTTGCCGTCGAAGAAGTCGAGCGGCTGGCGCTTCTCGTTCCAGCCGTCGAGGCCCCAGGCGCCGCAGAGCACGCCGGCAACGTAGCGCGGCTCGTCGGGCAGGGTGCGCCTCTCGTGACCAAAGAAGACGCGGCCCTGCTCGTAGAGCGCAACGTTAGGCACGCCGTGGTCCAGGTTGTAGGCCACCGAGCGCAGAAGGCCGGGCAGGATGGAGCGGCGCATCTCGGAGTTGTTGGCGAGCAGCGGGTTCTTGATGCGGACGGGCACGCCGCGGCCGGTCTCGGTGACGTTGGCGCGCTCGAGGTCTCCGTCCTCGGCAAAGCAGTACGTGAACGTCTCGGACAGGCCACAGGCGCGCAGCGTGCGGCCGATCAGCTGCGTGCGCTGCTGGTCAACCGTGAGGCCACCGTGGTGATTCTTGGCGGCGGGCAGCGTAGGCTCGACACGGTCCATACCCCACAGGCGCAGGACCTCCTCGATGAGGTCGGCCTCGCGCGTGAGGTCCGGCCTGCTCGTGGGCGCCACGACCTCGAAGTCGCTGCTGCCCTTCTGGGGCACCACGGCGCAACCGAGGCGCTCGAGCAGGTGCGCAATCTCCTCGTTGGTGATGGGGGCACCGCACACGCTGCGCACGCGGTCGCCACGCAGGGCGATGCGAGCGGCCTTCACGGGCACGGGGTACTCATCCACACGGCCGCGGCAGACCGTGGCGCCGCAGCAGCTCTCGAACAGGGCGGCGGCGATGTCAGCGACCTCCTCGCAGTTCGCGGCATCGACCTGGCGCTCGAAGCGGATGGACGCCTCGCTCATGAGATTGAGATTGCGGCTCGTGCGCGAGATGTGGCTCTTGTCGAAGCAGGCGCTCTCGAGCAGGACATCGACCGTGGAGTCGTCGATCTCGGAGTTGAGGCCGCCCATGACGCCGGCAAGGGCAACGGGACGCTCGCCATCATCGGTGATGACGGCCATGTCATTCGTGAGCGTACGTTCCTGACCGTCGAGCGTCGTGAGCTGCTCGCCCTCGCGCGCGGCACGCACGACGACGTGGCGGCGACCATCGCGCTCGGAGAGCTTGCCGAGGTCAAACGCGTGCAACGGCTGACCCGTGAGGTACATCACGTAGTTCGTGACGTCCACGACGTTGTTGATGGGACGGCTGCCCGCGGCGATGACGCGGCGGGCGAGCCACTCGGGGGACGGGCCGATCTTCACGCCTCGTACGACGCGTGCCACGTAGCGGCAGCACAGGCTCGTGTCGGCGATCTTGACGTCGACGAGGTCGGCGCTCTTGGGACCCTCCTCGTGCTGGATGGCAGGCAGCTCGATGTGCGTGTCCTCGTCGAGGACGGCGCCCACCTCGGTGGCCATGCCCACGTAGGAGAGGCAGTCGGGACGGTTGGGCGTGATCTCGCAGTCGAGCACGGTGTCGGACGTGCCGCGGTAGTCCGTGAACGGCATACCAACGGGGGCGTCGGGCGGCAGGATCATGATGCCGGAGTGGTCGCCGCCCAGGCCGAGCTCGCGCTCGGAGCAGTTCATGCCGCAGGACTCGACGCCGCGCAGCTTGCTCTTCTTGATCTTGAGGTCGCCGGGCAGAACGGCACCGATCATCGCGACGACGATCTTGTCGCCCTCCTCGAAGTTCTGGGCGCCGCAGACGATCTGCAGCGGGGTCGGGTTGCCGTCCTCGTCGACGTTCTTGTCGCCCACGGAGACCTGGCACAGCCACATGTGGTCGGAG
The DNA here is from genome assembly GCA_934668375.1 of uncultured Parolsenella sp. Taxonomy (GTDB): domain Bacteria; phylum Actinomycetota; class Coriobacteriia; order Coriobacteriales; family Atopobiaceae; genus Parolsenella. Next base: position 23,925 of record CAKUNF010000003.1, read on the forward strand.
TCCGGGTGCGGCTTCTTGGAGAGCACCTGACCCACGACGACGTGATCGAGGTCGGCGCCCACGCGCTCGATCGTCTCGACCTCGGTGCCGGTACGGATGAGCTCGGTGTAGAGGACCTTCGGGTCCTTGGGCAGGTCCACCATGGAGCCGAGCCACTCATATGAGATGCGCATGTCATAGCCTTTCTGTTGCGCAGGTAGTTTCAGTGCGTCCGCCAGCGGTTTCCACGGTGCCCGAGATGGTCGCGAAAGAGGAGCGAAGCGTACTAAAGGTACGCGAGCGACGGTTTGAGCGGCCAGATTGGGTGCCGTGGGAAGAGCTAGAACTGGGAGAGGAAGCGCATGTCGCCCGTCATGAGCATGCGCAGATCGGGCAGGTCGTAGCGCAGGGCGGCGACGCGCTCGGCGCCGATGCCAAAGGCAAAGCCCGTGTACTTCTCGTGGTCAACGCCGCAGTTGTCGAGCACGTTGGGGTCGACCATGCCGCAGCCGAGAATCTCGAGCCAGCCCGTGCCCTTGCAGAAGCGGCAGCCCTTGCCCCCACAGACGCCACAGGAGACGTCGACCTCGCAGCTGGGCTCGGTAAAGGGGAAGAAGTGCGGGCGGTAGCGCGTGGCTCGGTCCTTGCCAAACATCTCGCGGCAGAAGTAGTCGAGCGTGCCCTTGAGATCGCCGAACGTGATGCCCTCGTCGACCACGAGGCCCTCGATCTGGTTGAACTGGGGCAGGTGGCAGGCGTCGGGGGTGTCGGGGCGGAAGACCGTGCCCGGGCAGATCATGTAGATGGGCGGCTTGTGGTTCTCCATCGTGTGCGCCTGGACGCCGGAGGTCTGGGTGCGCAGCAGGATGTCGGACTCGCCGTTGGCATGGGCCTCAGAGTGCTCGAGGCTGCCGGGGTTGTTGTCCTCGACGTAGAACGTGTCGCGGGCACTGCGGCTCGGGTGGTCGAGCGGGGCGTTGAGCGCAGTGAAGTTGTAGTAGCTCGTCTCGACGTAGGGGCCGTCCTCGACGGTGTAGCCCATGCCGCAGAAGATCTGCTCGATCTCCTCGATGATCTGGGAGATGAGGTGCTCGGAGCCCACGTTGGGGACGCGGCCGGGAAGCGTCACGTCCACGGAGTCGGCGGCGATGCGGGCCTCAAGGGCCGCGTGCTCGAGCTCATGCTTGCGCTCCTCGAGCGATGCCTCGATACGGGCGCGGACCTCGTTGGCAAGCTTGCCCACGCGCGGGCGGTCCGCCGGGTCGAGCTGGCCCATCTGGCGCAGCACGCCGGTGAGCGAGCCCTTCTTGCCCGTCACGGCCACGCGAATGCGGTCGAGCTCGGCGAGGTCTCCCACGCCGCCGATGCCCTTGGCCGCCTCGCTCTCGATGGCCTTGAGGTCGTCGATGATCGTCATGCCTACCTGCCCCTTTCCTTCTCGGGCGCACGCGCCCGGCCTTGATGCGAGCCTTGTCGTGGCAACAAAAAACCGCCCCCGCTCGCCTGTGCGAGCAAGGGCGGATGAATTCCGCGGTACCACCTTGCTTGGCCGCCGGATGACCGCCCGGCGTGCCCACTCTTGTCCCCGTTCCGTGGGGCGTACGGCTCACCTACTTGCGCGCGAGGCGCGCGTTCAGCTCGCGGCTGGTGGAGTGAACTCTGGCCGTCAGCCTTGGAGGAACCTCTCAGCCGGTGGGTCCCATCTCTTGTCCGCTGGCGACGCGACAGCCAAACCTCTCCGTCATTGCCTAGCTGCGTAGTTTAACACAGCGCATCATCGCCGGCACGCACCGAGCTCATCGTGCCAATCGTCCCCATCTCGCACGCCGGGGGCGCTCATCGTGCTTATCGTCCCCAAATCAGCCCATTTGTTGGCCATCTTAGGGACGTTTGGCACGATAAGCCCCCTTAGGGATGTTTGGCACGATAAGCCCAAGCCCTAGACCCTCGGAACTCCATACGAGTCGAGAAGCCTTGAGAAGTAGGCGTCGTCGCATGCCTCCTCGAACGAGAAGCGCACGACCCTGATGCCATATCGGGTGAGCCTTGCCTCACGACGACGCTCCGCGAGGAGTTGATGCCGCGCTCCCCTTCCGCCGGTGAGCCGCGGGTCGAACGTCTTGCCCCAGCCGTCGAGCTCGCCTGCGATGCAGCCAGACGCCTCCCCGGTCCCCAGGGCGCCGTTTGCCAAAGCCGTCAGCAGCACCTCGCGGTCCACGACGTCCCCCGTCCAGAAGAAGTCCGCGCGATACGGATCTCTCCACGCGTCCATGGGATCAGCTATCGGCACCTGCAGAATAGGCTCCGCGAACCCAAGCCCAATCATCGCGGCGCGGACATACGACTCCCCGCCATTCTCGCTGAGGGGATTTGCTCGGGAGGCACACCTACGGGCCACGGCAGCTCCCCTCGCGCGAGGCATGCCCTCGAACCGCTTGAGTAGGTCCGCCGCCGAAAGCCCCTCGAACAGGGCAGCCCTGTCGCACAGACCAAGGCCGCGCCTGAACCCCAGGATCCTGGCCCCGTCAAAGGCCGAGCGCACAAGGTCCGTGACATGCAAGCCATCAACAAGCTCGCCCCTCTCGGTCTCTGGAAGCCCCATTCTCACCAGGCACTTTGAGCTCGACGAATGAGCGACGGGAGACGTTGCCACGAAGGGCCGCGCTATATAGCGGGCGGGCTCGTACAGTCCCCAAGCAACGGCAGCCGATGGTCCGCAGAACAGGTAATGGGGATTCTGCCGCTGAATCGCCCGCATGATGAACAGGGTCTTGTCCACCTCGCTCAACGCGGCCCATTGCTCTGGGTCCGCGAAACAACCTGGAGCAGGGTTGACGAGCCTTCCCCGCTCTGCCCAGGAATACAGCCTTCTTCGAGACGAGCGGTCCTTGGCCGTCAGGCACTGGCGCGCCTGACGCGCCGCGGCAAGGTGCCCCGAAATGTCGCTCTCCAACTGTTGCTTGCTCCTTCTGCCCGCCATGGCTCCTCCTGTCCCATCGGGGGGGGCACAAGCAAAGCAGATTCTTCCTGACAGAAACCTGACCAGAATCCAACAGAGGTCTAACACACCAGTTAGATGGGCAAATCTTGCCGCAAATCACACGAGACGCAATCGGCGAGCGGCCGCAAGACGGCGGCTCAGAGTCATAGTCCAGGTCGCGACCGCCCTAACAACGCCAAACGCACCTAACATGCGGGAGAAAACCGCGATATTAGGTGCGTTCGGCACGATAAATCTATCAGCGCCCCATCTTAGGGACGATTGGCACGATGAGGCACTCGCGCGACTACTCGGCGGCGTCCCGTCCGTCGGCGTCCTGCTCGTCCTCGTCGTTGGGCACAAGGCCGTAGGTCTTGGCAACGCGGTCGAGGTACTCGCGGGCGCGCTTCTCGTCGCCCTTGTTGCCGTACTGGAGCGACAGGTAGTAGTTGAGCCGCGCACGCTCGTCTGCGTCCGCACTCGCCAGGGCATGCTCCATCTCGGCGATGTAGGCATACGAGCCCCTGAACGCGATGTTGAACGTCTGGCGGGAGTCGCGCTTGAGCTCCTTGGCGGCCTCGAGGGCCTCTCCGGTGCACTTGGCCACGTGCGAGTCAACGAGCTCGAGCACGTGCGTGGCACGCTCCTCGTCGCCCTGCGTCTCGTAGAAGTTGAGCGCGCGGGACAGCAGGATGCGGCGCTGCTCGGGCGTGGCGCGAAGGCCGAGCATGACGTCGAGCGTGCGTTGAACGCCGGCCACGTCCTGCTTGGCCTCGTAGGCGTTCAGGCGCATGAACTCCTGGTTGTACTTGGGCAGGCAGAAGCTCGCCACCGGTCCCGAGAGCGTCTTGAGCACGGCGTCGAAGTCGCCGGCCATGAACTGGTTCTGCGCCTTGTTGGCGATGACCCCGCGCAGCATCCCCGGAAGCACCGAGACGAGCAGCATGAAGACAACGGCGCAGATGCCGGCCGTGCTGATGAGCGTAGTGGTGTCCATGTCTCTCCTACTTGGCGTAGAACTCGTGCATGTCGTCGACCATCTGCATGAGCGTGGGGACGTCGGTGTAGGCCATGTGACCACAGCCGTAGCGGTGATAGGTGATCTGATCCTTGAGCTGCCTGGGCAGGAACAGCTGGCTCATCGTGTGGTCCATGTTCCACCAGGGCGTCGCCGCGTCATAGCGGCCGCCGAGGATGGCGAGCTTGGTCGTGGGACTGCGGCGCAGGGCCGTGGCGATGTCGAACGCGAGGTTGGGCGCGGCCGTCTTCGTGTCGTCCATGCCGGGCTCGTCGTGCACCCAGTTCCAGCCGATGCCGATCTCTCCCCAGACGGACAGGCGGTACTCGGCGGCGTTCTCGTAGCCAAGCTCGCTGCGCAGGAAGCTACGAAACGCCCCGTACCAGGCGTTCTCGAGCGCGTGGCTCGCCGGGTCCTCGCAGGCGAAGTAGAACGTGTTGCGCTGAACGGGCAGCGTCATCGTCTCGGTGTAGCGCATGTCGAGACGCCCACACATGAGGCCGCGGTCGCGCAGCAGGTTGGCACGGAAGTCCTCGAGCTCGATGCGGTTGTTGTGCGCGAGAAGAAGCTCGGACGGGATGCCGATGTAGCGCTCCATCTTCTTGGCCACGCGGCGCTTCTCGCGCGGGTCGATGCGGTCGCCCTTCATGAGCGAGGCGGCGTACTCGCCGGCCGTGAACTCGCTGGCCTCGTCAAACCACTTGTCGGGGTCAACGCCGCGTCCCGTGATGCCAAAGTGCTGGGCCGTCGAGGCAAAGCTCGGCAGCATGCCCAGGTAGTACAGGTCGTTGCCCGGCAGGTTCTGCGACCAGTCGAAGTAGGCGGACAGCATGACCACGCCCGCGAGGGGCACGCCGGCCTCGCCCAGATAGCGCATGAGGACGGCCGAGCGCATCGTGCCGTAGGACTCGCCGTAGATGTACAGCGGGCTGCCCCAGCGGTTGTTCTCGTCGAGCCAGCGGATGATGGCGCGGCAGAAGGTACGCGCGTCCTCCTCGAGGCCATAGACGCGCTTGGTGTCGTAGCCGTCCGCCACGAACGACCAGCCAGTGCCAAGGGCGTCGAGGAACACGAGGTCGGTCTCGCGCAGCAGCGTGCCGGGGTTGTCGACGACCTCGTAGCTGGCGCTCGCGAACTGCTCGCCCTCGCTCACGACGCGGCGCGGGCCCAGGCCGCCGAAGTTGATGGGCACGGACGCGGAGCCCGGGCCGCCGTTGAACGCAAACGTCACGGGACGGCATGCCGCGTCCACCGTGTCGCCGTTCACTGAGCTCGCCACGTAGCTCACGTTGAACATCTTGCCCTCGAGCACGCGCTGCGGGTCATAGATGTCCAGGTGCCCCGCGCTGGCCACGTAGTCGATGGACTCCTCGCCCACGCTCCAGGTCAGCGTCTTGCTCTGCTTGGCCTCGGGCACCGCGTTCGCGTCGGCGACGCCCGCCACGATCTGCTCGCTCATCTACTCCACCCCCAGCATGTCGCACAGCGACATCATGTAGATCTCTGCGGCATGGATGACGTCGATGACGTCCACGTCCTCGTTGTAGCCATGGATGCCGGCGTTGTTGGCCGGGCCAAACTGGATCGTCGGGGCGCCGAGCCTGCGGTAGTGCGCGGCGTCCGAGCTCGCCCACTGGTAGGCGGGCAGGCACTCCTCGCCCCAGACCTGCTCGATGTTGGCCTTGAGGCTCGTCACGAGCTTGGACTCGTCGTCGGTGTAGTTGCCCTCGGCGATCCACTCGTAGCTGGCCTCGACGCCCTCAACGCCGCTCTTGGCGATCATGGCGTCCACGGCTGCCACGACGTCCTCGTGCCTGCAGCCGTACGGCAGGCGGATGTCGACGTTGCAGGAGGCGAGGTCGGGCACCTGGTTGATCTTGCCGCCACCCTGGATGATGCCCACGTTGGCCGAGCAGTGGTCGATGACGTTGCCCACGTTGGGGTTGTCGATGGTGCGCTCGGCGATCGTGCGGGAGTTGGCGAGCGCGCGGGCCTGGGAGGGCTCGTAGTGGCCGGGCACCGCGGTGAGGTCGTCGATGTTCAGGATGACCTTCGCGAGCTTGGTGATGGCGTTGTCGCCCTTGTAGTTGCCCGTGGAGCCGTGGCCGGGCGTGCCGTGGGCCGTGAGGGTGAGGTGCAGGATGCCCTTCTGGCCGATCTCGATCGTGTCGTGGCCCGTGGGCTCGCCCACCATGACGGCGTTCGCGCCATCGGCATAGCCGTTCTCGCAGAACCACTTCGTGCCGGTGCCGGCGATCTCCTCGTCGCAGACGACGTGCAGGCGGATGTCGCCCTTGAGCTCGGCGCCGCTCTCGTTGAGCATGGCCATGGAGAAGAGCAGCACGGCAAGGCCGCACTTCATGTCAGACGTGCCGCGGCCCAAGATCTTGCCGTCACGGATCTCGCCGCCGAACGGGTCGAAGTCCCAGCCGTCGAGGTTGCCCACCGGCACGACGTCCACGTGTCCGTTCAGCACGACGCGGAAGCCCTCCGGCGTGCCGATGTGAGCGTAGACAACGGGGTACTCCTCGCCGGCGTCTGCCACGAGGCGCTCTGAGCCGATGCCGTGCTCGGCCAGGTAGTTTCGCACGAACTCGATGGCGGGCTCCTGGTCGTCGATCGGGCTCTGGTTCTTGATCTGGATGAGCTGCTGGCAAAGCGTGAGCAGGTCGTCCTTGTGGGCGAGCACCGTCTCGTGCAGCTGCTGCTTCGTGACTGCCATTCTCGGCATTCCCTCTCTCATGAACGGCCCGGCCAAGCGATGCCTGGCCGGGCGACTTATAACCGTTGCTCTATGTTACTCGGCGACCTCGTCGTGATACAGGAAGCAGGCCACCTTGTGGTTGTCCTCGACCTCCACGAGCGCCGGACGCTCGCGATGGCAGCGCTCCGTGGCGTTGGGGCAGCGGCCGGCGAGCGGGCAGCCCACCTGGTCTCCCACAGGGCTCGGGATCTCTCCCTCGAGCTTCATCTCGGGGTGACGCTCGAAGGGGTTCTCGGGCGGAATGGCCGAGAGAAGCGCCTTCGTGTAGGGGTGCAGCGGGTTCTCGTAGATGCTGTGCGCCGGCGAGATTTCCATGACGCGGCCGAGGTACATGATGGCCACGCGGTCCGAGATGTGCTTGACCACGGACAGGTCGTGGCTGATGAACACGTACGTGAGGCCGCGCTCGCGCTGCAGACGACGGAACAGGTTGAGCACCTGGGCCTGGATGGAGACGTCGAGCGCCGAGACGGGCTCGTCGCACACGATGATCTTGGGATCGAGCGACAGGGCGCGCGCCACGTTGATGCGCTGGCGCTGGCCACCGGAGAACTCGTGCGGATAGCGCTGGAGGTGCTGGACGTCGAGTCCGACCTCCTTCATGAGCTCGAGCACGCGCTCCTGGCGCTTGGCGGCGTAGGGCTCGGTGCCGTGGATGAGCATGGGCTCCTCGATGGCGGCCGCGGCGGTGAAGCGCGGGTCGAGGCTCGAGTAGGAGTCCTGGAAGATCATCTGGATGTTCTTGCTCACGGGCTTGCGTGCGGCGCCCTTGAGCTGCGCGATGTCGGTCCCCTCGAACACGACCTTGCCGCTCGTGGGGCTGTGCAGGCCCACGATGCAGCGACCGAGCGTGGACTTGCCGCAGCCGGACTCGCCGATGATGCCGAGCGTCTCGCCCTCATAGACGTCAAGCGAGACGTCGGACAGGGCGTGGAGCACCTGCGGCTTGGCAAACAGGCCCTCGCCGCGGAGCTTGAACTCCTTGCTCAGGTGCTGGATGCTCAGGATGACGTTGTTGTCGCTCAAGCTAGTTCGCCTCCCCGCGGACGAGCGTCTGCTCGCCGTTCTGCCTGTGGCACGCCACGAAGTGACCGGGGCGCACCTCCACGAGGGGCGGCACCTCGCTCTTGCACTTCTCGCAGGCGTACGGGCAGCGGTTGTAGAAGTTGCAGCACGTACCCGTGAGCCTCAGGTCGGGCGGAACGCCCGGGATGGTCTTGAGGTCGGTCTTGGCCTTGTCGGAGAGCTTGGGCATGGAGTCAAGCAGGCCCCAGGTGTAGGGGTGCAGCGGGTTGGAGTAGAGCTCCTCCATCGAGGCGTACTCGCATGTGCGGCCCGCGTACATGACCATGACCTCGTCGGCCATCTGCCAGACGATGCCGAGGTTGTGCGTGATGAGCAGAATGCCCGTGTCCATCTCGTCCTGCAGGCCCTTGAGCAGCGAGAGCACCTGCGCCTGGACCGTCACGTCGAGGGCCGTCGTGGGCTCGTCGGCGATGATGAACTTGGGGTGACAGCTCATGGCCATGGCAATCATGACGCGCTGGCACATGCCGCCCGAGAGCTCGTAGGGGTAGGAGTCCATGCGCTTCTCGGGGTTGGGGATGCTCACGAGGCGCAGCATCTCGATGGCGCGCTCGCGGGCGGCCGCCTTGTCGAGGCCGTCGTGGATGCGGATGTTCTCGATCATCTGGCTGCCGACCTTGAAGACCGGGTCCAGGGCCGTCATGGGGTCCTGGAAGATCATCGAGATGTCCTTGCCGCGCAGCTCGCGCAGCTCGGCGTCCGTGGCATGCACGATGTCGTGGCCGTCGAACTCGACGGTGCCGCCCTCGATCTTGCCCGTCTTGGGCAGCAGGCGCATGAGGGAGCTCGCCGTGACGCTCTTGCCCGAGCCCGACTCCCCCACGATGGCGAGCGTCTTGCCGCGGTCGAGCGTGAAGCTCACGCCGTCGACGGCCTTGGCAGTGCCGGCGGCCGTGTGGAAGTACGTCTTGAGGTCGTGGACCTCGACGAGGTGCTCGGAAGGACGCGTGGCCTTCTCGGACTGGTTCGTCTTCTCGCTCATGACACCTACCTCTTCTGCTTGGGGTCGAGGACGTCGCGGACGCCGTCACCAAGCAGGTTGAAGCCAACGACGGTGACGAGGATGAACATGCCGGAGACGGTGGCGATGTGCGGCGCGGTGCGCAGCGCCTCCTTGCCCTCGGACAGGATGTTGCCCCACGAGGGCGTGGGGGCAGTGATGCCCATGCCGAGGAACGACAGCGCTGCCTCGGAGATGATGGCGCTCGCCACGTTCAGCGTGAAGTACACGATGATGGGCGAGATCGAGTTCATGAGGATGTGGCGGAACAGGATGCGTGAGCCCGAGGCGCCCAGCACACGCTCGGCGTTGCAGTACTCGGAGTTCTTGACGATGTGCACCTGTCCGCGAACGACGCGCGCAAAGCTCGGGACGTTCGAGACGCCGATGGCGAGAATGACGTTGATCGTGCCGGTGCCCAAGATCGTCATGAGGATAAGGGCGAGCAGGATGAACGGGAACGCCATCATGCCGTCCATGATGCGCATGATCACGGAGTCGACGACGCCGCCGAAGTAGCCGGCGACGAGGCCGAGCAGGATGCCGACGATGGCGCCGAGGATCGAGCCGCCCACGGCGACGAAGATCGAGATGCGCGCGCCGTAGATGATGCGGGAGAGCAGGTCTCGGCCGTAGGCGTCGGTGCCAAAGAGGTGACCCTCGACGCCGGGCTTGAGGAAGCTCTTCGTGACATCAATGGCATCGGGGTCCTGCGGGGCGAGCAGCGGCGCGAACACGGCAAGCAGCACCATGAAGGCCACGATGACGAGGCCCACGACGGCCATCTTGTTGCGCGCGAGCTTGTGCCAGGCGTCATTGGCCTTGCGCTCGCGCTTGAGCATGTCGAGCGTAGACTGCTCGCTCAGCGCCTCCTGGGCGGAGGATGTCTGGGTGTCTGACATTAGTTGCTCCCTCCACCCTCGTAGCTCACGCGCGGGTTGATGAACATGTAGATGATGTCAACGACGAGGTTGATGAACACGAACGCGATGGCGCTGAACAGCACGACGCCCTGGATGAGCGAGTAGTCGCGGCTGTTGACGGCGTTCACGATGAGCGTGCCCATGCCAGGCCACGAGAAGATGCTCTCCGTGAGCACGGCGCCGGAGAAGCAGTAGGCGAGCTGCAGTCCCAGGACCGTGAGGATGGGCGGCAGGGCGTTCTTGAACGCGTGCTTCCAGATGATGAGCGACTCCTTGACGCCGCGGGCGCGCAGGCTCTTGACGTAGTCGGAGTTGATGGTCTCGAGCATGCTCGAGCGCGTGATGCGCGCGAACGTTGCCGCCGGGATCGTCGCCAGGCAGAAGCACGGCAAGATCATGTGGCTCACGACGTCCCACGCGCCGTTGGCGATGCTGCCCATGCCCATGGCCGGCAGCCAGCCGAGGTTGACCGAGAACTGCAGGACGAGCATGAGGCCCAGCCAGAAGATCGGCATGGAGACGCCCACGAGCGCGAGCACCATGAAGATGTAGTCGAACGGCGTGTTCTGCTTCACCGCGGACTCGACGCCGATGGGCACGCCCACGAGAAGGGCCAGGATGAGGCCCGTCAGCGTGATCGACAGCGTCGCGGGGATCTTGCCCATGATGAGCGGCATGACCGAGCTGCTGTAGGAATACGAGTAGCCAAAGTCACCCTGGAAGATGCCCAGGAAGTAGTCGATGTACTGCTGCAGCATCGGCTTGTTGAGGCCGAGCTTTTCCTTCATGAGCGCAATCGCGTCCGGGGACGCCTGCGGGCCCAGCATCATGGTCGCCGGGTCTCCCGGGATCATACGCGTGAGCATGAACGTGAAGGTGACGACGACGAAGAGCACCGGAATGATCTGGAGGACTCTCTTCAGAATTGTCTTTGCCACCTGTCCACCACCCTTCTTACAAGGGTCCGCAGGCGCTATACCAGACGGACCGTTGGCCGGCCACGACCGGCCGGGTCAATACACGCTGCGGGGCAACCAGGCGATCGCCCGGCTGCCCCGCAGCAAAATGGCTGCTAGACGAAGTTACGCCTGCTTGGAGACGTTAACCTCGCTGTTCACGACGTACACGAGCTGGTCGGCGCGGCTCTGGAAGCCCTGCACCTTGTTGGACAGGCCCGTCGTGACCTTGCGGGAGCCGTAGACCAGGATCGGGTCGTAGGCGACGATGGCCTTGAGCGCCTGCTTGTAATAGCCGGCACGCTCGTTCTGGTCCGTGGCCTCGAGGCCCTTGTCGAGCAGGTCCTCGACGTCGTCGTGGTCAAAGCCCGCACCGTTGCCCAGGGCGCCGAGCTCGACGCGGCTGAACAGCTTGTTGAGGAAGAAGTACGGGTCGGGGTACCAGGTCCAGGACATGGAGTAGATGTCGGCGGCACCGGAGGCGGCGTCAGCGGAGAACGTGCCCCAGTCGCCCTTGTGGATGTCAAGGTCGATGTTCAGGGCGTTCTTGAGCTGCTGCTGCAGGATCGTGGCGACCTTGTCGCCCGTCGAGGAGGTGCTGTAGTAATAGGAGAGCGTCATGCCGTCCGGATAGCCGGCCTCGGAGAGCAGCTTCTTGGCGCCCTCGGGGTCGTAGGCCGGGATGTCGGCCTCGACGGACTCGTCGTAGCCCCAGGAGCCCTTCGGCAGCGGCAGCGTGGCCACGGAGCCCTCGCCGTACTGCCAGATGCCGTCGCAGATCTGCTGACGGTCCACGGCCATGAGGATGGCCTTGCGGACCTTCTGATCGGCACAGGGGCCATTGACCTGGTTCATGTAGCAGTAGGAGATGTGCAGGGCGTCTTTCTGGTCGAGCGTGAGGTTCGCGTCGTCCTTGACGACCTGGACGGACTCGCCGGACACGTCGGTCGTGACGTCGGCGTCACCGGTCTGCAGGGCGTTGACGGCCTGCGAGGTGTCGGTGATGACCTTGAAGTTCACGCCGTCGAGCGCGGGCTTGTCGCCCCAGTAGTTGTCGTTGCGGACGAGCTCGGAGACCTGGTCCTTCGTGAAGGACTTGAGCGAGAAGGGACCAGAGCCCACGAGGTGGTCGCCGAAGGCGTCACCCCAGCCCTCGACCTCTTCCTTCGGGACGATGACGTTGCCGGCATCGGTGAGCGCCGTGAGGAAGGAGGCGGCGGGCTGCTTGAGGACGCACTCGACCTGCGTGTCGGAGACGACGTTGACGTGGTCGAGCATGGACAGGCGGTTCATGGCGGACTCGGTCGCGGAGCGCTCGAGGGCGTACTTGACGTCGTCGGCGGTGAGGGCGCGGCCGTCCTGGTACTGGCCGGCCTGGAACTTGGCGTCGTCACGCAGGTTGAACGTGTAGGTGAGGCCGTCGTCGGAGATCGTCCAGTCCGTGGCGAGGCACGGCACGATCTCGGTCAGGTCCATCTTGTACTGGACGAGCGTGTCGCAGACGTTGTTGATGACCTGGGACTCGTACACGCCCGTGTACTTGCACGGGTCGAGGTACTTCGGGGAAGCGGTGAGCGTGATGTTCAGCGTGCCGCCCGTCGTGGCAGCGGCGTCGCCCGTGGAGGCGGCGGAGCCGGAGCCACCGCAGCCGGTGAGGGACGCGGCGGCGACGGTGGCGCCAAAGATCGTGGCACCGCCGATGAACGAACGCCTGGAGATCTTGAGGTCCTTCATGTTTCCTCCCTTAAAGGAAAAAGGCCGGGCCCCAGCGCGGGCCAGCCACATTGATGGCGAATGAATAGGGATTATTTGTTCCTATCATTTCGCATGAGAAACCTTACAAAAGAAACCCTCGCGCCAGCATATGAAGGCGCGAGGGTTTATAGAACCGAAATAATATCCAATCACCAGCTAGACAAAGGGAATGTCCCCCGTTTTCCCTAGCCGATGGCAAGCATGTTGTCCCAGTAGTCAACGTCCTCCAGCGGCAGGGTGTCCCACAGCTTCTGGATGCGCTCGGGCACGAAGCGGCGCTCCACCACGACGTCGCCGCCGTAGAGGCGGAACCAGTCGGCGTCGATGACGAGGTAGCCGTCGAAGCCGAAGTCGTCTCCCCAGCTGTTCTCGACGCGCCAGGCAACCGGCTTTCCGTCCTGTCCGAGCTCGACGCCCTGGAAGGCCATGCAGTGCGTCATGCCGCACTCGCGGTCGTCGATCATCTCGGCCTTCGTCTGCGAGAGGTCAACGCCGAACGTGCCGTCGAGGTCCATGCCGTCGAGCGCGAGCACGCCGGAGAAGTCCTCGTCCTTGCGCATGAGCTTCTTGTTGACCGCGCACATCATGAACGCGGGCACGCCGGCCTTGAGCGACTCGACGGCGGCGTTCTCGAGGTCCTCCATCGGCATGTTGAGGAAGCGCAGGCGCTGGCCGCCGATGACGGGGTCGAAGTAGCGGATGCCATAGGCGTGCTCGTAGGGACGGCCCTCGCCCGGGAAGTTCACGAGCTCCACGTAGTCCTCGAGGTTGAGGCGCACGTAGCGCTCCGCGAACTGCTGCGGCGTGATGCCGTGGTCGCGCAGGACGAGCTTCTCGGCGCCGCCGTTGGCAGAAAGCTGGCGGCTCACCTTGCTCTTGTCAACGTCGGCGTTCTCGCCCACCTCCATCGTGAGGTCAAACGTCACGGGCGGCTCGCCAAGGCAGCAGCACAGGATGCGGTGGAACTCTGGCAGCATCTCCTGCTTCTTGGCGCGCAGCTCCTCGACGCCGGCACCTTCCGCGGCCATCTTGCGAAGGATCGTGGCATCCTTGCGCAGAAGGGTCGTGAGCAGGGAATTCATCTGCGCGGTGTCCTTGTTGCACGCTGTGTCGGGCATGAGGGCCTTGGGGATGGCGCCCCACTTCTTCACGAGGTTGCAGCAGAAGACAAACTGGCCGCCGTCCTCGACTGGCGTGAGCATGAGCTGCGTGACCTCGCGGTCGTTCCAGGGGCGGTCGGCCGTGTCGATGACGTACTCGAGGCGCGAGTTGCAGCGCTCGAGCTTGTCGTAGAACTGGATGTAGTTCTGCGAGAACTCGAAGTCGTCGACGTCAAGGTTCTCGAGGACCTTGGAGCGCAGGACGTTGAGCGTCGAGAACATCCAGCAGCGGCCGGAGTGGCGCTGGCCCGTGATGGTCTTGGCGGTCTTGAGCGACACGCCGAACGTGTCCTGGTAGTTGCGCGCCTGGCGGCGGTCGACGCTCGCCTCGACGACGTTGAGCGCGCACACGGCGTTTCTGGCCACGCGGTTGGCGCGTACGCTGGCGAACTCGTTCGTCAGCTCGTTCACGGCAGAGAGGTCAAGCTCGTCTGAGGCCACAGTGTTCTCCTTGGTTGCATTTTCCCAACATCGTTATTCAGCATAGCGCTTGAAACGTCTTGTACCGTTCATATTGTCCTATCATGTTCCGGATGACCGAATAGGTCAGCCGAATACGTTCAAACGAAAGTGAGCCGCTATGCTTCTGCGCCAGATGCTCGACATCTACGATCTCATCGACAAGCCCCAGGCCTCCGGCAACGAGGCTGCCGACTTCCTGCGCGCCCACGGCGCCACGGACGTCACCGTCGAGCGCGTGAGCGGCGAGCGCGGCGGCACCGACTGCATCAAGGTCCTCATCCCCGGCTCGAACGGCAAGTCCTGCGGCGGAGACGCCCCCACGCTCGGCATCGTCGGTCGCCTCGGCGGCCTGGGCGCCCGCCCCGAGATGATCGGCGCCGTGTCCGACGGCGACGGCGCGGTCGCGGCCCTCACCGCGGCGCTCAAGCTCGTCGAGATGCATGAGAACGGCGACGTGCTCGAGGGCGACGTCATCGTGGCCACCCACATCTGCCCCGACGCCCCGACGCTGCCGCACGAGCCCGTCCCCTTCATGGACTCCCCCATCGACATGGAGACCATGAACCGCATGGAGGTCGACGAGCGCATGGACGCCATCGTCTCCATCGACACCACCAAGGGCAACCGCATCATCAACGTGAACGGCATCGCCATCTCGCCGACGGTCATGCAGGGCTACATCCTGTCCGTCTCCAATGACCTCATGGACGTCATGACGCGCGTCACGGGCAAGATGCCCGAGGTCTTCGCCCTCTCCCAGCAGGACATCACGCCCTACGGCAACGACCTCTACCACCTGAACAGCATCCTGCAGCCCGCCACTGCCACCAGCGCCCCCGTCGTGGGCGTGGCCATCGCCACCGAGCAGATGGTCGCCGGCTGCGCCACGGGCGCCACGCACGGCACCGACGTCGAGGAGGCCGCGCGCTTTGCCGTCGAGGTCGCCAAGGTCTATGGCCCGGGTGCCTGCAAGTTCTTCGACGAGGGGCAGTTCGCCCACCTCAAGGACCTGTACGGCGACATGACCCGCTTCCAGGGCATGGGCGAGGCCAAGTAGCCCCAAGACGCTCACCACAAGCCCGCCGGCAGCTCCGGCGGGCTTTTCTTTTGCACCCGCTCGTCACGAGGAGGATCCATGTCCCAGCACACGAGAATCGCAGGCATCACCGTGGGGCAGTCCCCTCGCACGGACATGACCTGCGACCTCATCCCCAAGCTCGCGCTCAACCTCGAGCTCGTCGAGTACGGCGCGCTCGACGGCCTCACGCTCGAGGACGTCGAGCACAAGCTCGCTCCCGAGCCGGGCGAGGAGGTCCTGGTCTCCCGCATGCGAGACGGGCGCCAGGCGACGTTCTCGGGCGACAAGGTGGTCCCGCTCGTCCAGGCCAAGGTGGACGAGGCCGAGGCGGATGGCTGCCGTGCCGTCATCGTGCTGTGCACGGGCTCGTTCCCCGAGCTCAGGCACAACGTTCCGCTCGTGTTTCCCCAGCCGCTGCTCCACTCCTGCGCGCGTGCCCTCGCTGGTGGCCGTCGCGTTGCCGTGATGGTCCCCGAGCCCTCCCAGGCCGAGCAGGCCCGCGAGTGGTGGGCCGCAAGCGGCGTGGACATCGACGTGGTCTCCGCAAGCCCCTACAAGGGCATCGACGGCGTCATTGCCGCGGCCCGCGAGCTGCGTGGCCACGACGACGCGTTCCTGTGCCTCGACTGCATGGGGTTCACGGTTGCCATGCGCGACGCCGCCCGACGCGAGAGCGGCCTGGACGTGCTGCTGCCCCGCACGCTCGTGGCAAGCGTCGTCTCCGAGCTGATGGGGTAGCGCATGCTCGAAGGGGCTGGCCGAGGGGCCCGTCGTCTGCTCAGACAGCTTCGCTATTCGCGAAGAACTCACATCCGACGGGCCCCTCGGCCAGCCTCGCACTGTTTTCCCTCAAGCGGGAAGCGTTTGTCTGGAGCGGTGGAGCCTCGCCGGACGGCCCCGTCAGGGTGACGGCGCCGCGCGCGTCAACGACGTGATGGCTTAAGGAAGGGCGGGCGAGACCATGCTGGATGCGAGTTCTTCGCAACGCGAAGCTGTCTGAGCAGACGGCATGGTCTCACCCGCCCGCCCCTCACGAGCGTCACCTACGCCGGCACGCCGCCGCGGACCGAATCGGTGATGCGAACCTCGCAGGCGAGGCGATGGATGCCGTCCGGCGCAAAGCCGCGACCTATTCGGCCTACGAGGAGGCTGGCGGCAAGCGAGGCGATCGCCACGACGGGCTGGATGACGCACGCAGGCGTCGGGTCGAACACATCGGCAAACTCCATCTCGTCAAAGCCGGCGAAGCCCACGTCCACGCCAGGCCTCAGCGAGTGGCGCAGCAGGCACTTGAGGGCGCCGAGTTCGAGGTAGTGGTTGCACGCAAAGACCGCCGTGGCACCCTGGTCGAGCAACTCGCCCGTCGCGCGAGCGGCAGCGTCCTTGACGCTCTCGCAGCAGCGAACGAGGGCCTCGTCGATGGCAAGGCCGCGCTCCTCATAGGCAAGCCTCCACCCACGAGAGCGCTCGGTCCCAACGTGGGAGATCTGCGGCATGGCAACGAGTCCCACGCGTCTGTGCCCGGCATCGAGCAAGGCGCCCACTGCCTTGCGGACCGCCTCGCAGTTGTCCACGACGATGGAGTCCGCGCCCGGGCCCACGAGCGGGTTGTCAATCAGAACAAGCGGCACGTCCGCCTCGCGCAGGAACTGGACGCGCTCAGGCTCGAGCTCGGAGAGCACGACGATGAGCCCGTCCACCTGGTGCATCTGGAGAAAGTCGACCTTCTCGCGCAGAAACTCAGCGTCTCCCTGATACTCGACGAACACGGCCGCGTACCCAAGCCGCTCGAGCTCGTGCTCGATGAGGCCCATGAGCGAGGCGGCAAAGGGGTTCGTGGCGCTGCTGATGAGGATACCTACGGTGTAGCTGTGCGCCGTCGCGAACGCACGGCCGATGAGGTTGGGCTGGTAGCCCAGCTCGTCGATGGCGGTAGCAATGCGCGCCCGGTTGTCCTCACGCAGCTGGGCGCCGTTGAGATAGCGCGAGACCGTGGCAACCGACACGTTCGCCCGCTTTGCGACGTCCCTGATGGTAGCCACGGCCCCGCCTCCAAACCGTCTCTGTCGGGGTGGATGCCCCGTTCGTCACAAGGCCTACTCGTCGTCCTCGTCGTCTGCGCACGCCTCGAACTTGCGCGTGTCCACACCGTTCTTGCCGGCGTTGACCGCGCACTCGACGAGCGAGGAGATCGTGGCATCGGCGTCGGAGCTGCGGGCAAAGAGCGTCTCAATGAGCATGGGCAGGTTGGCGCCCACGACGATCTCCACGTCGGGCGTGGTCTGGGAGGCCATCATGGCCTGGTTGAAGGGCGTGCCGCCAAGAAGGTCGCAGAAGACGACGACGCCATCGGTCTGCTCGCGCATGGCGGCAATCTCGGAGTGGATGAGCTCGGGGTAGTCGGCGGCCTTGTCAACGTCGAACGGGACGACCTTGAAGCCCTCCTGCCTGCCCGCGACGAGCTCGAGCGCGCTTGCGAGACCGGGGGCGAACTCGCCGTGACCCGTGAGAATGAAACCGATCATTGTGATTCCTCCTGATGTGCGGACGCCTCGGCGCCCCTGTTGCTTTCCCTACTTGCGACCAAGGCCCTGGCGTTCGAGCAGCCACTCGTTCGCGCGGGCGCGGATGGCGAGCTGGCGGGCGTACACGCGTCCGAACGACCCCTCGAGGGCCTCGCGGGGGTTCTCGATGCCGGCCTTGCCCACCGTACGCGCGGCCTGCGCGTAGTCCTGCTCGCCCGGCTCAAGCCTGTTCTCCCTCGCAAGGGCGTCGAGTGCCATAAGGCGCGTGAGCTCCGAGCCCGCCTGTGCCTGGAGCATCTTGCGAAGCCTCTCCTCGTCCGTGTGCTGGGAGTTGAGGTACTCCGTGATGGTGTAGCCGCCTCCGTGCACCTGCTCGAGAAGGCCCTCGAACGAGGAGTTCGCCATCTCGGCGACGGCGTCCGCCGGCGGCATGGACGTCACGCGGCCGGTGAGCTGGCTGGCGGCACGCTCGAGCAGCTCGTCATGCTGGGCGCTCTCGGCCTCGGCGCGTAGCGTCTTGCGCACGATGTCCTTGAGGCCGCGGACGTTCTTTGCGTTGGGCATGTTCTGCTCAACCCACTCGTCAGTGAGCTTGGGGGCCTTCACGCGAAGGATGTCGCGCACGGCCACGCGCAGCTCGCACGCGCGCGAACGGCCGTCATCGCCCAGCTCGCCATGGATGCGCCAGCCCTGGGAGAGGTTGCAGCGCTTCGTCTCACGGATGCGCATGCCCAGAAGCAGCGTCGTCACCTTGCCGGGCAGGGCCGCCGAGCCCACGAGATAGCGGAAGTTCGTCTTCGTGAGGTCGGCGATCTTGCCGCTGGGGGCCTTGCCCTGGATGTCGATGACGACCGTGTCGCCCATGCGTGGCGTCGAGACGCCAAGCGCGGGCGTGAGCGTGCCATGGCCAGCGACGAGCTGCTGGACGTTCTGGTCAACCTCGGCCTCGCTCACGTGCGGCGCCTTCACCGGGCCAAGCGGATAGGGGTCCGAGCCGGCGATGTCTGCCTGGGGGCACGGGAACACGGACAGCTCGAGCTCGTTTCCCCAGGCGCTTCTCACCTTGGGGACGAACAGGGGCACGACGCCCTCGCGCTCGAGCGCTTCGTCGACCTCGGGCGCGGCGCCGGGCTCGTCTGCCTGCGCAACGCACGACACGTCGCCGTCAAACGAGATCTTCCACGTCTCGAACCCGCCCTCAGCCGGCTGCCTTTCGATGCTCGTAACCCCCATGCGAAACTCCTCAAGCGAACGCGCGCCCCGGATGCCCATCCGGACATCCGGGGCGCAGTGGTTTTGTCTATCCCTAGTACTCTGCCAGACGGTCGGCGAACTTGTCGAGCAGCTTCTGGTTGAACTCGGGGCCGCCGTCGACGTTGGCGCTCATATAGACCGGCGGGGTGACGCCGCGGTCGAGCAGGATGTCGAGCGACTCCATGATGGCGCAGTCGAGCAGCATGCAGCCGGTGTAGAGCGAGGTGCCGCCCACCTTGGTGTCAAGGCCCTCGACCTCGATGCAGGCATCGCCAAAGGAGCTCTTGTTGTCGAGGACGACGTCACCGAACTCGTAGAGCAGCTTGCCGTCGGCGCGGCGGGAGGTGCCGGCCTTGGAGACCTCGAGCGCCGTCACGACGATGGTCTTGACGCCCTTCTTCTGAGCAAGCTCGGCCAGCTCGATGCCAAGCGGGTTGCGGCCGGAGTTGGAGATGACGACGAGGCAGTCCTGCGGACGCAGGTCGAGCTTCTTCATGAACTGCTCGCCCGTGCCGTTGAGCATCTCGTAGATGCCGGTGGACGGCTCGCGAATGATGCGCGTCTGGATGTAGCCACCGGCACGGCCGCAGATCTCAAGGGCGTTGCCAAAGGAGTGGCCGGAGCCAAAGGCTCGGATGATGCCGCCACGCTCGATGGTGTCGGCAAAGATCGTCGCGGCCTCGTGGATGGCCTCGTCCTGGCCGTCCGTGACCTCATCGATGCGCTTGATGATCTCCTGCTTGAAACGCTCAGCGGTCTTGTACATCTCTTTGCCCTTCCTGTGAGTGATGCGCATATGCGCCTTGCTACTCCTTGCGGACATGGGTCCGTGGAAGCCAGACGCCCTTCGCCCCTGGCTTTCATGGACCCGCTCGCCCAACGCCGGTGGGTGAGCGCGCAAAAAAGAGGGGCCGGGTCGCGCGCGGCGCCCGACCCCTCTCGCTGGGCCCTACTTGAGATAGTCCGTCAAGTGGGTCACCGGGTCCTGCGGCACGAGCTGAGTCGTGATCTCGACTCCCTTGGCCAGCAGGTCGCGGAACTGCTGCTCCTGCTCGTCGGTGACGTTGACGTACTTCTTGATGGGCTTCGTGTCGTCCTTGCCGCCCATGTTGCCGATGTTGATCGTCTTGATGGGCAGGCCGAGGTCCATGAGGCGAATGATGTCGGCAGGCTTGTTCACGATGAGGAACACGCGCTGGCCGGCATACTTGCCCTCGAGAATCTGCTTGGCAGCACGCTCGACCGGAATGATCGAGGTCTTGATGCCAGCAGGTGCCGCCATCCTCAGGACGGACTTGCGCATGTCGTCTGCCGCGACGTCGTCGTTGGCAACCATGATGCGCGTAAGCTTGAGCGAGTTGGACCAGTAGGCCACAACCTGCCCGTGGATGAGGCGGTCGTCGATGCGGATCGCGACGATGCCGGGCATGCCCTCGAACTCTTCAGCCATAGTGCTACCTCCTTGATTCGGAACTACTTGGCCAGGATACCGGTGCAGCCAAGCAGCAGACCAATGACGATGACGATCAGGATCGCCTTGTTAGAGGTCATACCCTTCTTGGAGAGCAGCCAATACACGAAAGCGGTGCCACACAGGGGCAGCAGAGACGGCATGATGCCGTCGAGCAGGTCCTGGACGGGCTGCTGCACGTCACCGAAGGTGAAGGTGCCGGGCGCGTGGATGGAGACCACGGAGCACACGAGGGCGCCAACGACGACGAGGCCCAGGATGGAGGCGGCGTCGGTGATGGGCTTCATGTTCTCGGCGATCGTGCCCACGGCAGACTGGCCCTGCGTGTAGCCGAGCTTGAAGAGGAACCAACGGATGATGGTCGTCACGACGCCCATGGCAATCCAGATGAAGCAGCCCACGGGGTTGCCATCGAGTGCCATGTAGGCGGCGATGGCGCCGAAGATCGTCGGGATGACGACGCCGAAGATGGAGTCGCCGACGCCGGCGAACGGGCCCATGAGACCGGTCTTGATGCCGTTGACGGCCTCGAGGCCATCAACGCCGAGCTCGGGCTCGACGGCGCAGTCGATGCCGAGGATGATGAACGCCATGTCGGGCGTCGTGTTGAAGAACTGAAGGTGGTTCTTCACGGCCGTCTGCAGGTCGTCCTCGTTGGTGTAGATCTCCTTGAGGGCGGGCATCATGGCGTAGCAGTAGCCAGAGCCCTGCATCTTCTCGTAGTTCCAACCAATCTGGCCCCAGAAGTACC
Organism: uncultured Parolsenella sp.; assembly: GCA_934668375.1. Classification (GTDB taxonomy): domain Bacteria; phylum Actinomycetota; class Coriobacteriia; order Coriobacteriales; family Atopobiaceae; genus Parolsenella. Next base: position 45,087 of record CAKUNF010000003.1, read on the forward strand.
AGCGCCAGAAGACCTTGTTGAGCGTCTTCTGAGAAAGAGCAGTGTTACTCGTCGTCATCGATGGTCCCTCCCTCGGTGCTAGCAGCCGCAACGACAACAGGCTTCTGCTGGGTGAACTCGTAGTACTTCACGGCAGCGAAGGCGAGGCCAACGAGGGCGACGCCGAGCATCGGGACGCTGAGGTAGGCAGCGAGCACGAAGCCGAGAAGGGCGTACGGCCAGAAGCGGTTGAGCGGCATGAAGTGGAGCAGGATGGCGATACCGACTGCGGGGAGCATGCCGGAGACGCACTTGAAGCCGTTGAGGAGCCACTCGGGAGCGGCAGCGGCGAGGCTGGCGACGACGTCCTGGCCAAGAGCGAGGCACAGGAAGACGGGGATGGCGCGGGACAGGCACCAGGGAATGGTGCCAAGCAGGCAGCCGAGCTCAACCTTGCGCCAGTTCTTCTCCTCGGCACCGGCATCGGCCATGTTCTGGAACGCGGTGTTGCAGAAGCGGCCGAGGATGTCGCACTGGACGAGGAGCAGGCCCACCGGCACGGCGATTGCAAGGCCGACCTCGGTCGAGCCAGTCGTGACGGCGAAGGCGGTGCCAATCAGGGCACCAGACATGTAGTCAGGAATCGACGAGCCACCATAGGTGCCAACGCCGAGGACCATGAGCTGCAGCGTACCGCCGATGAACAGGCCGGTGGCCACGTCACCCATGACGGCGCCTGCGAACAGGCCAGCGATAACCGGCTTCGACAGGTAGAACTGCGGTCCCAGCATCTCCCACGTGACAAACGCCGCATACACAGTAAGAGCTATGATCTGCGGAAAGCCCATTCCAAATCACCCTCTCTTCTCTTTCTCGGGATCCCCTGATCCCTGACGCCATCCGAACCTCAGGTTGGATGACGTCTGTTTACCTATGCGCCCCCACGCCGGAGGCGCATGGGCAGACCCGGGCCCTTGGGTCCGCGATTTAGTATATGAACTTTGTCGTGAGTTGATGTGTCGCTTCTGTAACCGTTTCAATAAGCGCGGCGAACGGTTGTGTCACAAAGAGGGCTCGCAAGCGTAACAAAACACTTGCGAGCCCTAAAACAGCTGCTAGATAGTACGATAAGAGAGTTTTATCCCGGTAGTTAGCCTATTCCTCGGGAGAGCCGAGCGTCTCGCCGGCCAGATAGGTCTCGCGTAGGTTGAGCTCGTGGTCGAACACGACGAAGTCGGCGTCTCGACCGGGCTTGATGGAACCGCAGAGGCCGTCGATGCGAGCCGAGCGAGCCGCGACCTCGGTGGCCATGCGGATGGCCTCCTCGGCGCTCGCGATGCCCCAGTCAACGACGTTCTTAACGCCCTTGGCGAGCGTGAGGACCGAGCCGGCGATGTTGCCCTTCGTTCCGTCCTCGTTCTCGAGGTAGCACAGGCCACCCTCCATGACGACGGGCAGGCCGCCGCTCATGTAGTGGCCCTCCGGCAGGCCGCCGCAGCCCAGGCAGTCGGTGATGAGGACGGAGTGCTGCCAGCCCTTTGCGCGCACGAGCGCCTTGATGGCGGCGGGCTGCACGTGCTTGCCGTCGCAGATGACCTCGGCGTAGGTCTCGGGCGTTGCCATGGCGCAGCCGAGCGTGCCCGGCTCGCGGTGGTGCAGGCCGCGCATGCCGTTGTAGGTGTGGACGAAGCAGGTGGCGCCGGCGTTCACGGCCGCGAGCGCCTCGTCATAGGTGGCATCGGAGTGGCCGATGGAGGTCACGACGCCCTCGGCGTCGAGCGCCGCGATGTAGGCCTCGGAGCCCTCGCGCTCGGGAGCGAGCGCGCTCTTGACGATGCGGCCGCCGGCCTTCTCCTGCCAGCCCTTGAAGACCTCGTAGCTCGGGTCGATGAGGTACTCGGGGTTCTGGGCGCCCACGTGCTTCATCGTGAAGAACGGGCCCTCGAGGTAGATGCCCTGGATGTGCGCGCCGCGAAAGCCCGAATCGCGGGAGTCGTCTGCGGCGGCAATGGCGGCGCAGCACTCACCAATGTGCTCGACGCCGTCGGTGAACGTCGTGGGCACCCACGACGTGGTGCCGCGGCGGGCAAGCTCGATGCTCGAGGCGTTCATGCCCTCGGCGTCGGCATCGATCGTGGCATGGCCAAAGAAGCCGTGGATGTGCGTGTCCACCATGCCAGGGGCGATCCAGCTGCCCGTGTAGTCACGGACCTCGACGCCCTCGGGCGCCTCGGCGCTCCACGTGCCGAACACGCCGTCGCGCACGGTGAGGAAGCCACCGTCGACAGAAGAGCCCGGCAGGAAGAACCTGTCCGCCTTGATCGCATACGTTGCCATGCTCGTCCCTTCTCAATCGCGGGCTCGCCCGCACGCGACGGCGCATACCAAGACGCACACGCCGCATAACCTGACATCCACCGAGGGGGCGTCCCCACGGGGCTCCCCTTCGATACACTCAATATAGTATGTCTGTTCCCGCCCGCCATCGGTTTTGCGCCGATGTCGCAGGCGACGTCCGTAGGCGGTGGTATGTCATGAGAACGCCCAAGTATGCCCTCATCAAGGAGGACCTGCGTCGGGAGATCGAGAGCAAGAAGTTCGAGAACGGCCAGCGCTTCTACAGCGAGTCCGAGCTCATCGAGCGCTACGGCGTGAGCTCCATCACCATCGTGAGGGCGCTGCGCGAGCTCGTGAACATGGGCTACCTCGTGCGCAGCCAGGGCAAGGGGACGTTCGTCTCGCGCACGCGCAAGCGCAGGCTCGTCGAGCTCACGGACATGGAGCCCTGGGAGGGCGCCACCAACAAGGAGAGCGTCCGCGTGGTCTCGATGGAGCCGGGCGATGACCCCGAGGTGAGGGCAATGATGCGCCTCGCCGCGAACGAGGGCTATCACAAGATAGTGCGCATCCGCAGCTCTGACGGCGTCCCCGTGGTGCTGCAGCGCTCCTATATCCCCAGCAGGCTCGTACGCGGCGACCTCGACCCAAGCGAGTACGTCTCCGTCTACCGGCGCGTGCGCGAGGACTTCAACATCTCGCTGAACGACGAGGCGGCCACCGAGGAGGACGACGTGGTGTTCCCCGCTCCCCCAGACGTGGCCAAGACGCTTGGGTTCACGGGAGACATCCCCGTTGTCCGCGAGCACAAGCAGACCATGCTCGCCACGGGCGAGGTGGTGGAGGATGCGCTCTCGTACCTTCGCTGGGACTACTTTGGCCTCAAGTTCTCCTCGCTCGATCGCGGCGGCCTGCCTCGCGACTAGCGACACGGCAAAAGGGCCCGTCCCCTTTGTCATGTGCCGCTGGCGGATGCGTGAGCGAGGGCACCGGCGGGCGAAGCTATAACAGTTGATACGTGAAGAACCCCGCGAACAAGGGAGCAAGCATGCTGAACGGTATTCCCAAGAACGTCTCGCCCGAGCTCATAAAGGTCCTCATGGAGATGGGTCACGGCGACGAGATCATCCTGTCCGACGGCAACTACCCCGCCACCTCGAGCGGCAACACCCTCGTGCGCTGCATCGGGCTGGGCGTGCCCGAGCTGCTCGACTCCATCCTCACGCTCATGCCGCTCGACGACTACGTGGAGAGCCCGGTTGCCATGATGGAGAGCCCCACGCCCGAGGAGCCCCCCATCTGGGCGACGTATCGCGAGATCATCGCCAAGCACGCCGGGGACGTCAAGATCAGCCACATCGAGCACGACGCGTTCATCGAACGCGCACGCAAGTGCTACGCGATCGTGGCGACGTCCGAGGAGGCCACCTACGCCAACATTCTGCTGCGCAAGGGCGTCGTAAAGTAGGCGGGCAAGGCAAGGACGACGAGGGGCCGCCGGCATGACGCTGGCGGCCCCCTCTCTTGATGAGACAAGGGGACTGTCCCCTTGTCTCATTTTGCGAACGGGAACTCGCCACGCCCGAGGGCCTCGATGGCATCGGCAACGGCCAGGTCCTCGCACGCACCGATGTGCCAGCGCGCGGCGGCAGCGGCGGCCGGCGTGGCGTTGGCCACGGCAACGGAGTTCTCGACGGCATCGAGCATCGTGAGGTCGTTCTCGGCGTCACCGAAGACGAATACGTCCTCGGGCGCCACGCCCAGGTAATCGCGCAGGTAGAGGACAGCCGCGCCCTTGTTCCAACCCTTGGGCATGATGTTGGTAAATCCCGTCTGGGGGACGTCGAAGTCCAGCTCGGGCAGCTCGGAGGAGAGCATGCGTGCGAGCTCGTAGGTCTGGGCGTCGTCACCGGCCACGAACGCGTTCACCTTCACGACGTCATGGCCGGGCAGGCCCGCGGGCTCGCAGATCCTGCCGTAGCGGGGAAACGCCACCGTGAGGTCCTCGGCCGTGCCCACGCACAGCAGCGGCTGGGCGTCGTCGAAGTAGACGAGGCCGGCGTGGGGGACGTCCGCGAGAAGGGCCGACATGCGTCGCACGCACTCGGCGGGAATCGTTTTCTCGAGCACCATCTCGCCGGCATGGTAGATCTGCAGGCCGTTCGTGGCGATGCAGGTGGACACGCAGCCGTCGTCCCCGTCGAACAGGATGGAGGACCACGCGAGCGACCTGCCGGTGCACGGGCCCACGGCACATCCCCGGGCAATGGCCCCGCGCATGGCCTCGCGCGTGCGCGCGGGAACGGCCTGCATGCCGTAGGGCAGGACGGTGCGGTCGATGTCGGTGAGGATGAGCCTCATCCGTGCCTCCAAACGAGAGGGGCGGCCCGCCCGCCACATGCGAGTGGGCCGCCCGATGACCTACAGCGACTCGATGACCTTCACGACCTCGCCCACGTACTGCTCGCAGATGGCGGGCGTGGCGGCCTCGACCATGACGCGGACCATCGGCTCGGTGCCGCTCGCGCGGACGAGCGCGCGGCCCTCGCCCTCGAGTGCCGTCTCGACGCCGGCGACGGCCGCCTTGACACGCTCGTCTGCCATGACGGCGTCCTTGTCGGCCACGACGACGTTCTTGAGCAGCTGCGGGTAGATCTTCACCGGCTCGGTGAGCTCGGAGAGCGTCTTCTTGGAGCCGAGCATCGCCTCGATGATGCGCAGGCTCGTGTTGATGCCGTCTCCGGTGTTGCTGTACTTGGAGAAGATGACGTGGCCGCTCTGCTCGCCGCCGAGCGAGTAGCCGTTCTCGACCATGCAGGCGGAGACGTACTTGTCGCCCACGGCCGTCTGCTCATAGCGAAGGCCCGCGGCCTCGAGCGCCTTGTACAGGCCAAGGTTACTCATGACCGTGGTCACGACGGTATCGTTGGCGAGCTGGCCCTGCTTGTGCAGGTAGACGCCGCACGCGTACATGATGAGGTCGCCGTCCACGACGTTGCCGTGCTCGTCCACCGCGATGCAGCGGTCAGCGTCGCCGTCGTAGGCAAAGCCCACGTCGAGACCCTTCTCGGCAACGAGGTTCTGCAGCTGCTCGATGTGCGTGGAGCCGCAGCCGCGGTTGATGTTGAAGCCGTTGGGCTCGTTGGACACCACGTAGGTCTTGGCGCCCAGGGCATCGAACACGCCCTTGGCGATGGGCGTGGAGGAGCCGTTGGCACAGTCCAGGCCGATGCGCATGCCGTGCATCGAGAAGCTCGCCGAGGAGATGAGAAACCCGATGTAGCGGTTGCGGCCCTCGACGTAGTCGATCGTGCGGCCGATGTCCTCGCCCGTGGCCAGGGGCACCTCGGACTTGCCGTCGATGTAGTCCTCGACGAGCTCGAGGACCTCGGGCTCCATCTTGTAGCCGCCCGAATTGATGAGCTTGATGCCGTTGTCCGTGTAGGGGTTGTGGCTTGCCGTGATCATGATGCCGCAGTCGAAGTCCTCGCTGCGCACGACGTAGCTCACGGAAGGCGTCGTGGTGACGTGGAGCAGGTAGGCGTCCGCGCCACTCGCCACGAGACCGGCGCCAAGGGCGTACTCGAACATGTAGCTGGAGCGACGCGTGTCCTTGCCGATGACGACCTTTGCCTTGCGGCCCTCGCGCAGGCCGTAGTACCAGCCCACGAAGCGGCCGATCGCGAACGCGTGGTCAACGGTGAGGCCCTCGTTGGCGCGGCCGCGGAAGCCGTCGGTGCCAAAGTACTTCATACGTGTTCTCCTCAGTCAGGTATGGGGTGGCGCGGCACGGGCCGCGCGCACCCGTTCGCTCGAAAGCACCCCCAATTATGCACCGCCGGCAGACGCGTCCGCCCACTGCGACGAAAAGCCCATGCGCGAGTACACTTGGCTGCATATGACGACACGAGGAGGAGCCATGCCCACCATCGCAGAAGACCTCAAGGCACTCGACGCCCTGCAGGCGCACCTGTTTGCCCACCGCCATGCCACGACGTCCATCATGTTCGCAGGCGAGACCACCGACCCCGCCGAGGCGGCCGGGCCCCGAGCCGAGGCGCTCGCGACGCTCGAGGAGGAGGTGCACGAGCTTCTGTGCCGCGCCGAGACGGGCGAGCTGCTCGGGCGCTTGGGCAAGGCCACCGAGAGCGGCGAGCTTGACGAGACGCGCGCCGCGCAGGTTCGCGTGCTTGCCCGCGAGCGCGACGAGCGCGTTGACGTTCCGGCCGCCGTGCAGGCAGACTTCGCACGCCTGTGCTGCGAGGCCCAGAGCGTCTGGACCCGTGCCAAGCGCGAGAACGACTGGGCGGGCTTCTCGCCCTACCTCGACCGCATGGTCGCGAGCATGCGAGCCATCGCCGAGATGCGCCGCCCAGGCCAGGACGCCTATGACACGCTGCTTGACGACTTTGAGCGCGGCACGTCGCGCGCGTTCTACGACGCGTTCTTCTCGCAGGTAAAGGAGTGCGTGGTGCCGCTGGTGGCAGCGATGCGCGAGCGAGGCTGGCAGCCGAGCCGCGCCTGCATCGAGGGGACGTTTGACCACGACACGCAGATGGCGCTCGCCCGCGACCTGCTCGACCTCGAGGGCCTGCGCGCGAGCGCCCTCACGCTCTCCGAGACCGAGCACCCCTTCACCGACTCCGTGTGCAGCGCCCATGCCTATATCGCCACGCACGTCTACGAGGACGACGTCATCAGCAACGTCTACTCGATGCTGCACGAGGGCGGCCACGCCATGTACGAGCAGAACGTCGACCCAAGCTATGACCGCACGATCCTGAACGGCGGCGTCTCGAGCGGCGTCCACGAGAGCCAGAGCCGCTTCTTCGAGAACTACGTGGGCCGCAGCGAGGCGTTTGCGCCCGTGCTGCTCGAGGCGCTGCGTCGCCGCTTCCCGGGACGCTTCGATGGCACCAGCGCCCACGAGCTCTACCTCGCGGTGAACCGCGCCGAGCCAGGCCTCATCCGCACGGAGGCAGACGAGCTCACCTACCCGCTCCACATCATCATCCGCTACGAGATCGAGCAGATGCTGTTCGACGGCACCGCGACGGCCGCCGACGTCCCCGCACTGTGGAACGAGCGCTACGCGAGCTACCTTGGCCTCGAGGTGCCGAGCGACACGCTGGGATGCCTGCAGGACGTCCACTGGTCTTGCGGAGACCTCGGCTACTTCCCCACCTACGCGCTCGGCGGCGCCTACGGCGCGCAGCTGCTCGATGCCATGCGCGCAGACGGCGTGGACTTTGACGGCGCGTGCGCAGACGGCGAGCTCGAGCCCATCCGCGCCTGGCTGCGCGAGCGTGTCTGGCGCCACGGCCGCGCCATCGACCCGATGCCGCTCATCGAGCGCGCCTGCGGCTCGCCCTTCGACGCGAGCCACTACACGCGCTACCTCACCGAGAAGTTCTCGGCCATCTACGACCTGTAACCACCTGAGTGGGACATGGGGACCGTCCCCAATGCCCCACGTGCGAATCGGAGGGACGATGAGGGCACTCATCCAGCGCGTGAGGCACGCGAGCGTCACCGTGGACGGCCAGGTCGTGGGCAGCTGCGGCAAGGGGCTGCTCGTGCTGCTCGGGGTGGGCCAGCATGACGACGAGGCCGTGGCCGAGAAGCTCTGGCACAAGATGCGCGACCTGCGCATCTTCGAGGACGAGGCCGGCAAGACGAACCTGTCGCTCGCGGACGTGGGCGGCGAGGCGCTTGTCGTGAGCCAGTTCACGCTCTACGCCAGCTGCAGGCGCGGGCGCAGGCCCTCGTTCACCGAGGCCGGCGAGCCCACGCGCGCCAACGAGCTGTACGAGCGCTTCTGCAGGCTCGTCGAGAACGACTTGGGCGAGCAGCACATGGGTCGCGGAATCTTCGGGGCGATGATGGACGTCGAGCTCGTCAATGACGGGCCGTTCACGATCTGGCTCGACACGGACGAGCTGTAGGGCGGGAAGGACATCCCAGACGCTAAGCCGAGAAGACACCCGCCGCCCGCTCAAACAGCTCCGCGTTGCGGAGAACTCGCGTTCGGCTGGCGTCTTCTCGGCCTGCCTGCTGATGGCTCTGGCGCACAGCAATCCTTATTGCGGCACGAAAAGGCCCCGGTGGCGCGCTCGACGCCATCGGGGCCTTGGCTTGGCTATTCAGATGCGGGGGCATCGGGCTTTGGGGCGTTGCCGCTCCCGCCGTTCCCGCCTCCGCGATGGCGACGGCGGCGCTTGCGCTTGGGGGCCGCGTCTCCCTCGGCAGCGGGACGACTGTCGTCACCAGTCTGCGGGGCCATGTGCTTGGGCTTCCTGGGCTGGTCGGAGGCCTGACGCTGATCCTGGGCCTGCGGGCGCTGCTGGCCCTCGGCGGACACGCCGCCCTTGTCGCCCGGGCGGCGGCGACGGCGGCGCCTCTGCTGGCCCTGTGCCTCGGACGCCTGCTGCTCGCCGGCCTTCTCGGCCTGCGCGGCCGCCGAATTGTGACGGCGCTCGCGACGCGCCTCGGCACGCTGCTGGGCCTCCGCGGACTGCTCGCCCTCGACATGGTGGCGACGCCTCGAGCGCCTGCCCTCACCCGGGGCGCTCTGCCTCTCGGGCGCGGCCTTTGCCTGGCCCGGCAGGTTCTCGGCCGCCTCGCCCGAGACCTCGACGGTCTTGTGACGGCGGCGGCGCTTCTGTCCCTGGCTGGCGTCGGCAGACTTCTCGGCAGGCTGCTGGGCGGCGTCCGGGCGCTGCTGGCCCTTGTTGCCGCCCTTGTTGCGACGACGGCGCCCAGAGCGGCCCTCGCTCACGAAGAGGTCCTCGGAGGCAAACGTCTCCTCGGGGATGAGGCCGTTCTTGCGGTCGAGCTCCTCGAGGGCGGCACGCACCTCGGGGCTGTTGAGGCGCTCCATCGTGGAGCGCAGCACCGTGTCGGGACGGCAGGGGCACCCAAGCTCCTCGCTCTTCTTCTTGGCGGCGTCGCTCGCCTCCATCTCCCCGAGCGGCACGCGGATCTGCTTGCCGTTCTCGAGGCGCAGGGCAAGCTGCTCCTTGGGCGTGTCGTACTCGACGATCTTTGCCGTGCCAAGCGGCGTCTGGATGACGGCGTTCTTCTTGGGCGCGCGCTGTTTGAAGTCACGATACGCCTCGAACTCGTAGCGCAGGCAGCACATGAGGCGGCCGCACGCGCCAGAGATCTTGTTCGAGTTGAGCGGAAGGTCCTGCTCCTTGGCCATGCGGATGGACACGGGCTCAAAGCCGCTGCCAAAGCGCGTGCAGCACAGCTCCTGGCCGCAGTGGCCAAAGCCGCCCATGAGCGCGGCCTCCTCGCGCACGCCGATCTGGCGCATGTCCACGCGCTCGTGGAGCTCGCGGGAGAGATCGCGCACGAGCTGGCGGAAGTCGATGCGCTCGTCTGCCGAGAAGTAGCAGACGCACTTCTCGCCGCCAAAGATGTACTCCACGGCGACGGGCTTCATGTCCAGACCGCTCTTGGAGACGAGGCGGCGGAACGTCGGGAACGCACGCTCGCCCTTCTCGGCAAGCCTGTCGGCAAGGGCGTAGTCGTCCGGCGTGGCGACGCGCAGCACCGGCTTGAGCGCGGCGCCGTCCGTCTTGCGGTTGAGCTCGGTCTGGTCGACCTCCATGGGGTCGCCCGTGGCCAGGCCCATCTCCGTTCCACGCTCCGTGGAGCAGATGACGTGGTCGCCCTCGACCGCGTCGGAGTTCTTGGGGTCAAACCACAGATCACGTGTGGCATAGGCAAACTTCACCGGGATGACGGTGGGCATAGTGCCTCCTTGCAAGAGCACAGCATGACCTCGAGGGCCAGCTGGGGGGATACGTTATGGGCGAGGTCGTCCGTGGCACGGTCGGTGGCCGCAAGGGCCGCGAGCACGCCCGCAGAGCTCGCGCGCGAGGCGATGCGCTCGACGACGTCTGCGGCGTCGGCGTTCACGATGGGCTGCTCCACGCCCTCGAGGCGCATGAGGCAGTCACGCAGAAGCGAGTTCGCCGCCGCGAGAAGTTCCATCATACCCGAACGCTCCTGGGCCGAGAGGGCGCGCTTGTTGCGCTGCTCCACGAGCTTCATGGCCTTGCTTGAGAGGTAGTCGGCACCCTGGGCAGCCTGCTCGTCCTGGCTGGCACGCACGTCGTCGAGCGGGGCCTTGGCCGCCACGACGAGGTCGCGTGCCGCGCACAGCACGTCCCACGCATCGTCGCGGGCTAGCGCATCGAGCGAGCGAACCATGAGTCGGCGCGCCTCTCGGCGAGCCGGGCTGCCGAGAAAGCCCACGGCACGCTCCGGCGTTCCCGTGACGGCCAGGGCGATGCGGGCGGCGGTGTCGTCAGGGTCAACGCCGCAGGCCAGCGCCACGCGACGGGCGGTCTCGCCGGGATTGGAGACGCGAAACGGCACGAGCTGGCAGCGCGAGACGATCGTGGGCAGTACGGCATCCGCCGTGCGCGCCATGAGGATGAACACGACGCCCTCGGGCGGCTCCTCGATGGTCTTGAGCAGGGCGTTTGCGGAGGAGTCGCGCAGCGTCTCCACCCGATCGAGGATGTAGACCTTTGCCTGCGCGCGCACGGGGGCAAGCGACACGTCGGCGATGAGCGAGCGCACCTGCTCGACCACGTAGCCACTCGCGCCCTCCGGTGCGATCCAATGGACGTCCGGATGCGTGCGATGGGCCACGCGAATGCACTCGTCACAGGCATCGCAGCCGTGCGTGGGGCACACGATGCACTCGGCCAGGGCAAGCGCGGCCTCGGACTGGCCCGAGCCGGGAGCGCCCAGGAAGAGGTAGGCGTGGGAGAGCCTGCCCTCGCGCACGGCGGCGGCCAGGAAGTCCCTCACGCGCGGCTGTCCCTCGATGCGCCCGAGGGCTGCGGGCATGTCCTCGACGCTAGGCACGGACGCTCACGTCCCCAAGGGCACCCGCCTCTGCCAAGGCCTCGTCGATGCGGCACGCAACCTGCGCGGGCTCGCCCGTGGCGTCCACGACGCGCACGCGAGTGGGCTCGGCCGCGGCAGCTGCCAGGTAGTCCGCACGCACTCGTTGCTGGAACGCCAGGCCCTCCGCCTCGAGACGGTCTACCCCACCCGCAGTGGCACGCGAGAACGCGACGGCCGGGTCGATGTCGAGCACGAGCGTGACGTCTGGCATCACGCCGCAGCTGCCAAGCTCGTTGGCAGCACTCACGAGCTCGTCTGACAGGCCGCGCGCGCCGTGCTGGTAGGCGTGCGTTGAGTCGAGGAAGCGGTCGCACACGACGACGGCGCCGCGCTCGAGCGCGGGCTCGATGACCTCGCGAACGAGCTGCGCGCGCGAGGCCTCGTACAGGAGCAGCTCGCACTCGTCGGCCATCTCGCCGTTCGCGGGGTCGAGAAGGAGGGCACGAATCTTCTCCGAGATGCTCGTGCCGCCCGGCTCGCGCAGGGATACGACTTCGCGGCCGCCCTCGCGAAGGCGCTCGGCGAGCATCGCCGCCTGCGTGGACTTGCCCGAGCCGTCAACGCCCTCGAGCGTTATGAACGCACCGCGAGCCTCACGCATCGAGCATCGCCCTCCTGGCGGCAACGATCTGGTCAATCACCGCAAGGACGCCTCGCTCCTCGTTGCTGGGTGCCACGTAGTCAGCGTGCTCACGCATCTCGGGGACGGCGTTTGCCATCATGTAGCCAAAGCCCACGGTCTCGAGCATCTCGGCGTCGTTGGGGGCGTCGCCAAAGGCGGCCATGTCGGCCGTGTCGATGCCCGTGATCTGGGAGACGCGCTCGAGGGCCGTTCCCTTGCTCACGCCCTCGGGGACGATGTCGACCCACATGATGCCGCCACAGCAGTACTGGAAGCTGCCGCCGATGCGCTCGCGATACCCGTCGATCCGCGCAAGGGCATCGTTGTTGGGGAACATCACCGTGAACTTGTTGGCGGGCACGTCGACCTCCGTGAGGTCATCGACGAACTCGCACTTCGTGTAGAACGTCCTGATGAAATCCTCGTAGGGCCTGGCCTTGGCATCCACGTAGCAACCGTCGATGCCACAGATAAAGCCGTAGTCGCCCATCTCGGCCGTGACACGCGCCATGCGGCGGTAGTCCTCGACCGGCAGGTCGGCCTTGTAGATGACCTTGCCGTGGTCAACAACGAGCCCGCCGTTGTCTCCCACGACCATGAGCTCATCGAGCAGGTCGCCGAAGTTGTCGCGCAGCGTGTACAGCGGACGCCCGCTCGCCACGGCGAACTCGGCGCCAACGCTCTCGAGGGCGGCGATTCTGTCCTCCACGCCCTCGGGAAGCGTGCTGTCATCGAGAAGCAGCGAACCGTCGAGATCGGTCACGGCAAGCCGCACGCGGCCGAGGTCTGCCGGTTGCGGGCTTACCTCAAACATCTCTGGTCCTCTCCTACTCGCTCGCCTCGCCCGAGTCCTTCTTGGAGCTCGTGCGCTTGGCGGTCGTCTTCTTGGGCGCCGTGGCCTTCTTGGTCGCGGCCTTCTTGGTCGTGGCCTTCTTGGCCGGCGCGGCCTTCTTGGTCGTGGCCTTCTTGGCCGGCGTGGCCTTGCCCGAAGCGGCCCTTCCGCGACCACGGGCGGGCGTCTTGCGCTCGTTCGTGGGGCAGTCCATGTTCACGCACTTCTTCCACGGGCCGCGGGCCGTCTCCACGATGATCATGGGAGCGCCGCACTCCGGGCACGTCTCGTCCGTGGCCGTGAGCTTGCCACGGGCGGGCAGCGGATAGCTCACGCCGCACTCCTCGTAGTTCGTGCAGCGGATGAAGCGCTTGCCAGAGCGCTCGGACTTGTGCGCGATGAGCTCTCCGTGGCGACCCGCCTCGGCGCACGCCTTGCACTCGCCCACCTTGAGGTCAGGCTCGTAGTTCGTGGGGCACTTGGGATTCACGCAGATCTCGTAGGCCTTGGCGCGGAACGGCTTGCACTTGATGCGTGGGGCGCCGCACTCGGGGCACACGCCGGCCTCGCCCTCGATGGCCTCGTAGCGCACGCCACTCGGCAGAGGATAGGTGACGTCGCAGTCGGGCCAGCCCATGCAGCCCACGAAGCTGCCGCGCGTCTTTGCGCTCGACTTCACCACAAGGTCGCGGCCACACTTGGGGCACGCGCCCACGCGTGCGTCGGCCGTGACGGCGTCCGCGATGGCCTCGCCCAGGTCATCCTTGTGCTCGATGAGCGCGTCGAGCATGCCGGCAAGCAGCGCGCGGGAGTGGTAGACCACCTGGTCTCGGGTGTCGGTGCCCTCGGCTACCTTCGTCATGTCCTGCTCGAGCTCGCTCGTCATGTCCGGCGTCGTGATGCGCGGGGCATAGGTGTGCAGGGCATCGATGATGGCCATGCCAAGCTGGCTTGGCTCAACGGGGTCGTTCTTGAGGTACTTCACCGTGTAGAGACGCTCGATGATGCTCGCGCGCGTGGACTTCGTGCCGAGACCCCGCTTCTCCATCTCCTGGATGAGCTTGCCCTGGCTGTAGCGCGCGGGCGGCTCGGTCTGCTTCGCGTCGAGCGAAAGGTCGTGGACGTCGACGACGTCACCCTCGGCCAACGCCGGAAGCTGCTCGTCTCGCTTGAGGCCAAACGGGTAGATGGCACGGAAGCCCGGCACCTTGAGCACGTCGCCGGAGGCCACGAACGGCTCGCCCGCCACGTCGATGGCGAGCTTGGTTCCCTCGATGGACGCCGGGTCGGAGAGCGTGGCGAGGAAGCGCCGCGCGATAAGGTTGTAGAGCTTCCACTCGGCGGGCTGGAGCTTGGAGGGGTCGCCCACACCCGTGGGGTAGATGGGTGGGTGGTCCGTGTCGAACTGCTTGCCGCGCGTGGCGTGCAGCTCGGGCGCCGCCGTGAGCTTGGACACGTAGGGAGCGTACTGGGGCACGCCCGCGAGCATCTTCGCCGTGGCGCGCAGGTCAAGCGAGGGCGGGTAGACCGTGTTGTCCACGCGCGGGTAGGAGATGAGGCCGTCCATGTAGAGGCTCTCGGCCAAGCGCATGGTGCGCGCGGGCGAGAGGCCCTCGGCGGCCGCGGCGGCCTGCAGGCTCGTCGTGTTGAACGGCGCGGGCGGGCGCTGCGTGCGCGAGCGCTTCGTCACGGACGTCACGGTGCCGGTCGTTGCGCCCTCAACGTGCGAGAAGGCCTCGTTTGCCTCGGCCTCCACCGAGAAGCGACCCTTTGCGTGGGAGATCTTGAAGCGGGCGTCCTCGTCCGCGCCCTGCTCGGAGGCGCGGCCGCCTATGACCCAGTAGTCCTCGGGCACGAAGGCGAGGCGCTCGCGCTCGCGCTCAACGACGAGCGCCAGCGTGGGCGTCTGCACGCGGCCGGCGCTGCGCACGTTGCCAAAGCCGCCAAAGCGCGCCATCGTGAGGTAGCGCGTGAGGGCGGCGCCCCAGATGAGGTCGATGTACTGGCGGCTCTCTCCGGCGTCCGCGAGGTTTTGGTCGAGGTCGACGAGGTTCGCGAACGCGTGCTCGATCTCTCCGCGGGTGTAGGCGGAGTAGCGCGCGCGGGAGACGGGGACGTCTGGGTTCACCTCGAGCACCTGGGCGAGGGCATCGGAGCCGATGAGCTCGCCCTCGCGGTCGAAGTCCGTGCCGATGACGACGGAGTCCGCCTTCTTGGCGAGGTTCTTGAGCGAGCGGATGATGCCCTTCTCGGCGGGGAGCTTCTCGACGGGCGCCCACACGAGGTAGGGAAGGCTCGGGACCTTCCAGCCCTTGATGTCGACGCCGTCCTCGAGGAACGGCTTCTTCTTCTTGAACGGCGGCCGGGGCAGGCCGTCCGGCACGTCGGCCGGAAGGACCTCCCCTTCCTCGGAGATGGCGAACCATCCCTGTTTGTCGTTGAACTTGAGCTCCGTCGGGAAGTCGGGTGCCAGGATGTGGCCACGCAGGCCGATGGTCACCCACTCCTCCCCCTCCCGCGTGAAGCGGTAGACGGGGGTGTCGTAGACCTTGTCCTCCTTGGGCTTGCCGGCCTCAGAGAGCAGGGCCGCGATCTTCTCGGCGGCGTCGTTCTTCTCGGTGATGACGAGCTTCATGGGTTATTCCTCGTTGAACTTGTGCTCCTGGTACTCATCGCGCGTCCACTTGAGCGACTCCTTGCCGTCTCGGGCGATGAGCACGCGACGCGCAACGAACAGGGATGCCTCGTACAGGACGATGACAGCGGCGAACATGAGGAACATCGTGACAGGACTCGCGTCGGGCGTCACGACGGCGCTGGCGATGAGCATGCCAACATAGATGAAGCGCCACTGCTCGCGCATCGTCTTGTAGGGCACGAGGTGGAAGACGAGCAGGTAGAAGATGATGAGGGGCAGCTCGAACGCCGCACCGAAGCCCAGCTCGAGCAGCGTGATGATGTTGATGTAGTCCTCGGCGTTGGCAAACACGGCCGCGAAGTCGTTCGTCTGCTCGAGCATCCAGCCAAACGTGGCCTGAAGGATGATGAAGTAGCAGAACAGCATGCCAAAGAAGAACAGGAACACGAGGGCGGCCACCGTGGGCGTCACCCACTTCTGCTCGCTGGGCTTGAGCGCCGGCATGAAGAAGCCGAGCACCTGGAAGATGATGATCGGGCAGCACACGATGACGGCGAAGAACGCCGACACCTTGAAGCGCAGCGTGAAGCCGCCGAGCGCCGTGGTGACGTAGAGCTTGCCACCGTCGGGCATGAACTGGCGAATCGGGTCGATGAGCAGCTGGATGAGCGTGGGCGACGCCATGTAGATGACGAGCGTCGTCACGAGCACGCACATGACGATGATGGTGAGGCGCCGCCTCAGCTCGCTCAGGTGATCGAGCAGCGGCATTCTTGCGGGTCCGACGGGCATTACGCGTCCTCCTCGTCATCGTCGTCTTCGTCATCGAGGCCGTACAGGGCGGCCACGGAAGTGGGGGCGGGCTCGGGAGCCTCCTGGGGCTCGGCGGCCGTCTGCTCGCTGGGGGTTCCGGCATCCTCGTCGGAGTCCGCATCCGCCGCGACGGGCTCGGCGGCCCTCTCGGCATCCTTGCCCTTCTCTGCGGCGGCCTTCTCGGCGGCAAGGCGGGCGCGACGCTCGGCGAACGTCTCGGCGGGCTTGGCGGCGGCCACCTCCTCCTCCGTGAGGTCGGCGTCCTCCTCCTGGGCCTTCGCGGCGGCCTTGCCGGCCGGCGTGTCCGCGGCGTTCTGGATGGGGTCGATGATCTCTGACTGAACGACCTTCGTCACGCCCTCGGACGCCGTGCGGAACTGACGCAGCGCACGGCCGATGGTGCGGCCCATGCCCGGGAGCTTGTCCGGGCCAAACAGCAGGAACGCGAACAGGATGATGAGTACGAGCTCTTGGTCTCCGATGCCGAACACGTATGCCTCCTACGGCGTCGCGCGCCAGGCACCCGTGCCCGGCGCGACGGTTTTCTAGTCGCTGATGTTGAGCTGTCCCTCGACGCCCAGAAGGCCAAGCACGCGCCTCACGTTGGGCTGCGGGTTGACCACGGCAAACGACACGCCGGCGTCCGCGCTGCGCGTGGCGGCGCCCACGAGCACGCCGATGCCCGTCGAGTCGATGTAGGCCACCTGAGCCAGGTCAACCGAGATGGCGGCCGGCGTCTGGCCGAGGGCGGCGTCGAGCGCCTCGCGCAGCTCGGCGGCGTTCGAGACGTCCACCTCGCCGACGACGGACACCAGGGCGCAGCCCTCGTCGTTGGTTGTCTTGATGGAAAGGTCCATGTCCCCTCCCCTTCCGTTACTCGGCGTCCGTGGTGGCGTCCGAGCTTGTGATGGACTGCAGCTTCGAGGTGACGAAGCTCTTCATGCCGCACGTGTCGTCCGGATCGACCTCGAGCGCCTTGTTGTAGGCGTCCGTGGCCTTGTCCGTCTCGCCGGCATCCTCGTAGATCATGCCGAGGTTGGCCCAGGCGGGCGCATAGTCTGCCGTGCCTGCGCAGAACTGCTCGAGCGCCGCGATGGCACCGTCCGTGTCGCCAAGATAGTACTGGCACAGCGCCCGGTTCACGTGAGCCGCGTTGGCGTCGTTGCCCGCGAGGTACTCGTCATAGTAGCCCTCGGCCTTCTGGAGAAGGTCGGTCACGTGGGCCTGCTCGTCGTCCGTGCTCGCGTAGTTGCGGGCCATGTCGCCCCACGTGAGGTAGTTGTTCGCGAGGTTGATGAGCGTCGCGGCGTCATCGGGATTGTCCGCGAGCTTGCTCTCGAGCGAGGAGACCGTCGAGGAGTAGCGGCTGTCGAGCTCGTCCATGTAGGAGCTCGTCGTTGCCGCCTCGGAGCTGTCCGACGAGCTGCTCTGCGAACCGTCGGTCGAGCTCGACGAGGCCTGCATGCCCGAGACGATGGCGGACAGCGACGGCAGCAGGATGGAGCCCACCATGATGATGGAGACGAGAATGACGGCCACGAGCACGAGCGGCCTGCGAGACGCGGGGTTGACCACGCGCTCGGAGTGCTCGTCCTCAGACGAAGCCGTCTCCCTGTTATCCTTCTTGGCCTTCGATGCCATGCCATGACCTTCCTGCCCGACCGTTCGGACGACCCTACTTATTAGTATGTCCCCGCGTCAACCCTAGGGCCAAGTTGGACACATGGCGGACATTCTACCCCAAGCCACCAAAATACCATTCGCACGGCAAGGGGGACGGGCCCTTCCGGCACGTCAGACGCCGGGCGGACCCGCCCCCCCTGTCATCTGTTTTCCCCTGCCACGACAGAGGAGACGCCCCTGCCATGGCGACTGGCTACCTCTCGGACCTTGCCAGGCGCGCCGAGACGAGCCTCACGCAGGCAACGAAGACGTCCAAAGCGGCCCCAAGGTCCTCGAGCGAGGGATAGGACGGCGCGATGCGGATGTTCGTGTCTCGCGGGTCCTTGCCATAGGGCCACGTGGCGCCGGCTCCCGTCATCTTGACGCCCAGCTCGGCGGCAAGCGACACGATGGCCTTTGCGGAGCCCTCGGGGCCGTCGAACGAGACGAAGTAGCCACCCTTGGGGTGAGACCACGTGGCGCAGCCCAGGTCGCCGAGCCCCTCGGCGAGCTTGCGCTCCACAAGCTCGAAGCGCGGACGCAGCACGCGCGCCTGGTCGGCCATGTGGGCGCGCACGGCGGCGGCATCGGGCAGCCAGCGCTCGTGCATGAGCTGGCAGATCTTGTCGGAGCAGACGCGCTCGATGCCGAACCAGGCGCGCAGGTCGTCGGCGTCCGCGGCGCTCGCGGCCACGGCAGCGATGCCGCTGCCCGGGAACGTCACCTTGCTCGTGGAGGCGAACTCGTAGACGAGGTCGTCGTTGCCCGCCCCGGCCACGGCGCCAAAGATCTCCAGAAGCTCGTCGGGCTCGTCGGTGAGGTCATGCACGATGTAGGCGTTGTCCCAGAAGATGCGGAAGTCGGGCGCTGCCGGCTTCAGCGTGGCCATGCGGCGCACCGTCTCGTCCGAGTAGGTGATGCCCGTGGGGTTGGAGTACTTGGGAACGCACCAGATGCCCTTGACCGTGGGGTCGGACTCGACGAGGCGGCAGACCTCGTCCATGTCGGGGCCGTCCGGGCCCATGGTAACCGGCACGTTCTCAAAGCCGGCATTGGCGGAGACGGCAAAGTGGCGGTCGTAGCCGGGACTGGGGCAGAGGAACTTGAGCGTCGCACGCTGGGCCTGCAGCACCTGGGGCTCGCATCCGCGCACGCCCTTCACCCAGCCGTGCAGCACGACGTCGCTCATGATGTTGAGGCTCGAGGACCCACCGAGAGTCACGTTGGCGGCGTCCACTCCCAAGATGTCCGCCATGAGGGCGCGCGCACCGGGCAGACCGTCCGGGCAGCCGTAGTTGCCCGCGTCCACGCCCCCGTCCGTGAGGTCGGAGTCGGACGCGAGGACGTCGAGCATCGGGCGGGACAGGTCGACCTGCTCGGGAGAGGGCTTGCCCCTCGCCATGTCCAGGGACAGACCCTGGGCCCTGAGCTTCTCGACGTCCGCCTCGAGCTGCGCGATCGCAGCATCGAGCTCCTCGGTGGTCATTGCCTCGTAGACGCTAGCCATGTGGTCTCCCATCCGCCGTCTGTCCGATACGCTCGCGCGCAGTCTCAGATGAGTATATGCGTTACCATTGGCCGCATGGAAAAGCCGCCCTACATTCCCAACTCGGACGAGTTCGGAGAGCTCCAGCGCTTCGTTGACGCGCTGTACGCCTCCGAGACCCTCGTGGACAACCTCGACGTGCAGGTCATGGCGCAGACGTTCGACCTGCCCGAGGACCTCATCGAGGTCGTCTCCATGCTGCCGAGCGGTCTGTACGAGCGCGAGCGCCTTGCAGACCAGCTCAACTCGGCGCTCGCCGCGCACGGCTGGACGCAGCGCTTTGGCACGGTCGAGTAGCGCGCCCGGCGATACCGCCAATCAGATGGCGCCCGTCGACGCTCTCGCCAACAAAAAACGGGCGCCCGCAGAGGCGAGCGCCCGCAAGGAGCCCTAGTTCTCGGAAGCACCGTCCGCAGCCTCGGGCTTGCGCGTGGCCACGAGGATGAACACGCTGCCCACGATGGCGCTCGCCACGGAGCACGCGAGGATGGCGCACTTGGCCGCCAGCACCTCGCCCTCCACGCTGAACGCGAGGCCCGCGATGAGGATCGACATCGTGAAGCCCAGGCCGCCCATGAGGCCCACGCCGACGATCTGCCTCCAGTCCACGCCGCGCGGCAGCTTGGCAAAGCCGATCTTCACGAGCACGAACGTCACGCCGATGATGCCGATGGGCTTGCCGAGAAACGCGCCGAGGAACACGCCACGTGTGACCGGGTCGGCGACGATGGTCGCAGGGTCTGCCCCCACGAGACACACCTGCGCGTTCACGAAGGCGAACAGCGGCAGGATGACGAAGTTCACAAGCACGGAGATGGCATGCTCCACGCGCTGCAGCGGCGGGGTCACGTGGTGCATGACGCGCTCGACGCCCTCGGCCACCACCGTGAAGTCGTGCTGGCCCAGCACGTGGGACTCGTTGTCATAGGCATCGTCGAGCACGATGGCCTTGTCGCGCAGCCAGCCGCGCAGGGAGTCGAGCTGGATGTCGGAGCGGGCCGGCAGGAACAGCGCGAGAATGACGCCGGCGAGCGTGGCGTGGATGCCGGAGTTGAACATGCACACCCACAGCACGAGGCCCACGACGATGTACCAGCGCGCCGAGTACACGTGGCAGCGGTGCAGCGCCGCAAGCACCACGACGCAGCCCAGCGACGCGGCGAGCCACGGGATGGACGGCGTCTGGCCGTAGAACACCGCGATGACGATGATGGCGAGGATGTCGTCGGCGATGGCGAGCGTGGAGAAGAACACCTTCGTGGCGGGCGCCACGCGGTCTCCGAGCAGCGACATGATGCCGAGCGCGAACGCGATGTCCGTCGCCATGGGGACGGCCCAGCCGTGCGGGGCGCCGTTCGCGCCGAGGTTCAGCAGCATGTAGATGATGGACGGCACGGCAACGCCGCCCACGGCCGCGAGCATGGGCAGTGCGGCCTGACGGGGACGCCTCAGCTGGCCCACCGTCATCTCGTACTTGAGCTCGATGCCCACGAGCAAAAAGAAGATGGCCATGAGGAAGTCGTTCACGAACTGCTCGAGCGTGAGCGTCGCAGACCACGAGCCGATGCCGAGCGTCACGCCCGTCTCGAAGAAGTGGTGAACCGCCTCGTAGGCCGGCGTGTTCGCCACGATGACGGCGAGGATGGCGGCAAGCACCATCACGGCCGCGGCTATCGTTCCGTTCGAGGTGATCTCGTGGATGGATCCGCGCTTCTCGATCCTGCGCGCAACGGCGTCGATGCCGATGATCTCCTCGTCAATGATGGACTCAGGGGTCTGGGCCATGTCACTCCGTTCTGGGCTTGTCGCCCATCTTGTGCGGGGCAGGCGGCCTCGCGTCTCAGAAGGGCCGCCGACGCTCGCGTGCGCCGGCGGCCCTTGGCTTGCTACAAAATGTATACCCTGCCCGAAGCGTCGGGCACAGGCGTTACCCAGCGGTTACGCAAATCATCCGCAACTTGCGGGCAATGGCCCCGCCAAGGTCCGCTCGAGGGAGGCGGCCCTACTCGGCGGCAGCCAGGATCGGGGCGGCAACCTGCTTCTTGCGGGAGAGCACGCCGGGCATCCAGACGCCATCGTGCTCGTCGGCGATGCCGAGGCCCTTCTGGGCAAGCTCGGTGTCGCCCTCGAACAGGACCTGGGAGCCCTCCTCCATGATGTCGGTGACGCACAGGACGATGCCGTCGGCCCCCTTGTCGGCGGCGTAGGCGCGCATGGCCTCGCGGATCTCGTCGATCATGCCGAGTGCACGGGTCTTGTCGACCGTCTCGTACTGGCCGATGAGGAGCTTCTTGCCGGCCGGCTCGAACATCTTGATGTCGTTGCCCACCATCTCGGCGGCCGTGAAGGAGCCGGACGGGCGGGAGAGGAAGACCTCCATGCCAAACTTGACGGGGTCGACGCCCACCTGCTCGCCAAGCTTGGCGGCCATGGCGCGGTCCACGTCGGTGGTCGTGGGGCTCTTGAGCATGAGCGTGTCGGTCATCATGGCAGAGAGCAAAAGCTTTGCCTGGACGTCGGAGGGCTGCTGGCCGAGGACCTCGAACAGCTTGGCCACGATGGTGCAGCTGGAGCCCCAGGGCAGGCAGATGTAGTGCAGCGGGGCGGCCGTCTCGAAGTCGCCGATGCGGTGGTGGTCAACGACGCCGGTCACGACGGCGCCCTTGAGACCCTCGACGGACTGGGCGGACTCGTTGTGGTCGGTCAGGACGACGAGCTGGCCCTCCTCGACGCTCTCGATCTGCTCGGGCTCGGCGATGCCGGCCTCGGCGAGGAGCTTGGCGGACTCGGCGGGCAGCGCGCCCAGGGCGCAGGCCTTGTACTCGTTGCCGTCGTAGCTCACCTGGTTGAGCAGCTGGGACAGGACGACGGCGCTCATGATGGCGTCGTTGTCGGGGTTCTTGTGGCCAAAGACGTAGACCGTGCTCATTGACACTCCTTTATCTGCGAGGCCCGCGAGGGCGTCTGCCGAATTCACAACACTTCATTGTACTAGCTCAGGAGCCGCGGGGACAGCTGGCCCCGCACCATTGTCACCGCCGCAGCAGCGCCAGGCTCTGCTCCACGAAGACCTTGTCGGCCACGGCCTCCACGCCCGCGCCCATGATGCGCGCGAGGTCGGGGGCCACCTCCGCACCCGAGGCACCAACGAGCGACACGCTCGGCGTGTCGAGCGGCGCCCCCGCGTCAAAGCGCCGCGCCAACGCGTCCTCGAGGGCGCCTGCCAGCCCGTCGTAGGCGCTCGCCACGTTGACGCCGCGGTCGACGCATGCCTCGTACATCGCCTTTATCTCGTTGATGGAGAAGACGCACTTGAACGCGCAGACAAACGTGAGGGTGGCCACGTGACGGCGCGTGTAGCGCCGACGCTGAGGGGCGGGTACCACGCGCTGCTTCACGTAGTTGTTCACCATGGAGCCCGTGATGAGCTCCTCGCCCGGCGAGACCATGAACGCCAGGCTCTGCGAGACGAGCGTCAGCACCTGGTCGAGGTAGAGCTCGATCATCGGCATCTCGTCGACGCGCAGGATGTGGGCCTCGCGCATTCGGCGGGCCAGGGCGCGCGCATTGTCCTCGTCAAGCGTCATGTCGTCTCCCCCAGCCGTCCGGCCGTGACGGCCTCATGCAAGTTTACACATTATCGATACGTGCACATCTAGTTTTGAATACTAGATAGAATAGACGAGAAAGAAGCGGACGCGAGGCGGCCCAGACGCCGCCTCCCCCACCCGACACGCAAGGAGCACGCATGAACGACCAGCGCATCGCCATCCTCACGGACACGGGCACGAACGTCCCCGCGGACTTCGCCGCCGCCCATGACGTGCGCAACGTGTCGCTCGTCGTGAACTACTCGGACGGGTCATACCGCTCGGGCGTCGACATCACGACCGACGAGGTCATCGACCGCTTCGCCACCGAGATCCCCACGACGAGCCTGCCCTCGCCCAAAGACATCCAGACCGCGCTCGAGGCGGCGCAGGCGGACGGCTACGAGCGTGCCGTGTTCGTGACGATCAGCTCGGGCCTCTCGGCCACGAACCAGACGGTCGAGCTCGTCGCGGGCCAGATGGAGGGCTTCCCCGTCACCGTCGTGGACACGAAGAGCATCGGCGTGGCGGCGGGGCTTGTGGTCATGGCCGCCGCCGAGATGGTCGAGGCCGGCATTCCCTACGAGGAGCTCGGTCCCAGGCTCGCCGACCTCTCCGAGCACACGCGCGTCTACTTCACGGTGCGCGAGCTCAAGTACCTGCGCCACGGCGGCCGCATCAACGAGGCCACCTATCGCCTGGGCAGCGCGCTCAACATCAAGCCCGTCTTCTACTGCGACGAACAGGGCAAGTACGCCACGGTCAAGAAGGCGCGCGGCTGGGAGAAGGCCCTTTCCGCCGAGCTTGCCTTCATCCAGGAGCAGGCCAGGAACTACGAAAAGGTCGTGTGCGCCGTGTGCTGCACCAAGGCCGAGGACCGCCTCGAGGAGCTCTCCTCGCGCATCCGCGAGACGATTCCCAACGTGGTCGACGTCGTGGAGAGCGGCATCTCGCCCGACCTCATCGTCCACACGGGCGCGAGCCTCGTGGGCATGGCCGTGCAGCCCACCTGGCGCTAGGCCACACGCCAACGGTGACAGTTTGACCCCGTCCCCAAGTGTCACGGTGACAGCTGGGGACGGGGTCAAACTGTCACCGTGCCCCACGTAAACAGCTCGCAACAAGCGCCGCCACACCTCGCCTCGCCCACGGAGTCCGTGCATAATGGACGCGTCGTACAAAGCGAGAGCTAAGGGGACACAGTGGCAATCACCGCAGAAGAGGTCGCCGAGACCCTCAACATGGTCACCGAGCAGCACCTCGACATCCGCACGATCACCATGGGCATCAACCTCATGGGCTGCGCGGACTCCAACCTCGACCGCATGTGCACCAAGGTCTACGACCACATCACCAAGACGGCCGAGAACCTCGTGCCCGTGGCGGAGAGCCTCGAGCGCGAGTACGGCATCCCCATCGTAAACAAGCGCGTCTCCGTGACGCCCGTCGCCCAGATCGCCGCGGCCTGCCCCGACACGGACCTCGTCCCGCTCGCCCACGCGCTCGACCGCGCGGCTGCCACGCTTGGCATCGACTATCTCGGCGGCTACTCCGCCCTCGTCCACAAGGGCATCGGCGACGCAGACCGCCGCCTCATCAACTGCATACCCGAGGCGCTCGCTAGCACGAGCCGCGTGTGCTCGAGCGTAAACGTCGCGAGCCTGCGCGCGGGCATCAACATGGACGCCGTGCTCATGGTGGCCCAGACCGTGCTGGACTGCGCGCGACTCACGGCAGACCAGGACTCCATCGGTGCGAGCAAGTTCGTCGTGTTCTCCAACATGGTGGAGGACTCCCCCTTCATGGCCGGCGCCACGCACGGCTCGGGCGAGGCGGACGCCGTGATCAACGTGGGCGTCTCCGGCCCCGGCGTCATGGCCGCGGCGCTCGAGGAGCTCCCCGAGACGGCGAGCATGATGGACGTGGCCGAACGCATCAAGCAGACGGCGTTCAAGATCACGCGCGCCGGCGAGCTCATGAGCCGCGAGGCGGCGCGTCGCCTGGGCAAGGAGAAGGGCATCGTGGACCTGTCGCTCGCCCCGACGCCCGCCATCGGAGACTCCGTGGCCCGCATCCTGGAGATCATCGGCGTCGGCCAGTGCGGCGGCCCCGGCACCACGTGCGCCCTGGCCATGCTCAACGACGCCGTCAAGAAGGGCGGCGTCATGGCGAGCTCGAGCGTGGGCGGCCTGTCCGGCGCGTTCATCCCCGTATCCGAGGACGCCGGCATGATCGATGCCGCCGAGGCAGGCGCGCTGTCGCTCGAGAAGCTCGAGGCCATGACCTGCGTGTGCTCCGTGGGCCTCGATATGATCGCCGTACCCGGCGACACCCCCGTCGAGGCCATCGCCGGCATCATCGCGGACGAGATGGCGATCGGCGTCATCAACAACAAGACCACGGCCGTGCGCCTCATCCCCGCCATCGGCAAGTCCGAGGGCGACTCGGTGGAGTTCGGCGGCCTGTTCGGCCGTGCGCCCGTCATGCACGTGAACCCAAACGCCGGCACCGTGCTCGCCCACCGCGGCGGCCGCTTCCCGGCGCCGCTCAACTCCCTCAAGAACTAGCTCGGGAGTGGCAACCAACCATATGTCGAAATCGAACGGCACCGAGAACTTCGCGGCGGTCACGGGCATCACGCTCGCGATCGCCGCGGCGGCGTTGCTGGCCGGCAATCTCGCGGCACCCGCGCCGAGCGCAAGCAGCGGGTCACAGGCAGGGGCCGCCAGCAGCATCGAACTGCTCGCAAGCGCCCGGGAATCGGTCTCCTTCGCAGACGAGCTGCTCGACCCTCTCTCCGCACGGGCGCAGGAGAGCTCGCCCGTCGAGGTGAGCGGCGCCACGGTTGCCCCCGCCAAGCTCGCAGACCTCGACGCCGCCATACGCGACATCGAGGCGGGCGGCCACGACGTGGGCTTTCTCATGCTCGACGTCCAGACGGGCGTCAGCGTGTCATACCATGCGGACCGCTCGTTCTACTCGGCCAGCTCCATCAAGGGACCCTACGTCGCGAGCGTGGTGAGCAACGTCTTGGGAGACGCCGCGCAGGCGGACGGCCGCGTCGACGCCATCCTGCGCTACTCGGACAACGATGCCTATGCCTCGTTCAGAAACGAGTACGGAAACGACCCCATGCAGGCGCTCGTGGACGCCTCGGGGGCGGGGCTGCTGCCCCACGCGGGCATCACGGACGCGGTCGAGGCCGCCGCCGAGCCGCAGAGCGGCGAGAGCATCGCCGACAACCACTACGAGTTCGTGACCCCGGCCCAGATGGCCGCGCTGTGGGACCAGTGCCGCGCGTTTCTCGGCTCGGACGCACCAGGCGCGGCGTGGCTTGCCCAGGAGTTCCAGGTCCCAGAGGTCTCATCGCTCTCCCACGTGGGGCGCGCGTGGGGCACGACGTGGGCCAAGGCGGGCTGGTACCCAGACGACGCCTCCGGCTATGCCACCACGGTGGACGCGGGTGTCGTGCGCACGCAGAAAGGGGACGTGGTCATCGTCGTCATGACCACGTCCCCCATCGACTTCCCGGCAACGGCAAGCGTCATCCTGCCCCTGCTCGAGCTTCACGAGCAACTGGGCTGAGAGAGGGGCCCGCCAGAGGGCGCCCACTCCCGCCAGCCCCTAGAACTCGCCCACGAAGCGAACCTCGGGCTCGAGCGCAACGTCAAACTGGCGCTTGACCTCGTCCTGGACGTGGGAGATGACGGCGCGCACGTCCGCTGCCGTGGCACCGCCCACGTTCACGACGAAGCCCGCGTGCTTCGTGGAGACGGCCGCGCCGCCCACCTGGTAGCCCTTGAGCCCGGCGTCGGTGATGAGCTTGCCGGCAAAGTGGCCCTCGGGACGCTTGAACGTGGAGCCGGCGCTGGGCAGTTCGAGGGGCTGCTTGCTCTCGCGCGCCTCCGTGAGCTCAGCCACACGTGCGGCAACGGCGGAGGCGTCTCCCGGCTCGAGCGAGAACGTGGCGGACAGCACGACGAGCCCCTCCGTGCGCACGCGGCTCGTGCGATACCCCATCTCCAGCTCGGAGGCGGCGATCTCCTCGACGAAGCCGCTCGGCATGAGGCAGCGGACGCTCTCGAGCACGTCTGCGCAGCACCCGTCGTAGGCACCGGCGTTCATGAACACGGCGCCGCCCACGCTGCCCGGGATGCCGCAGGCAAACTCGAGGCCCGTGAGGCCCAGCGAGGTCGCGAGCGCGGAGGCGTCGGCGATGGCGGCGCCAGCCTCGCACACGATTCTGCAGCGCTCACGTGGGTCCCCGAGCATGAGGATGTCATCAAGCGCACCGGCGCAGTCCACCATCACGCCACGGTAGCCGCCGTCACCCACGAGCAGGTCGGAGCCCAGGCCGAGAAGGAAGTGGGGCACCCCGGTGTCTCGGCAGGCGCGCACGACGCGCACGAGCTCGTCCTCGCTCGCGGGCGAGACGAACAGGTCCGCCGGGCCGCCGACCTTGAACGTGGTGTGGGCGCTCATCGGCTCGTCGCGACGCACGGCGTCGGCGCCAACGACGCTCTCCAGGGCTGAAGCGAGCGCGTCGATTCTTTCTCGGTCCTGTGACATGCCTTCTCCTTGCTGGGTTGATGCGTTGCCTTGGTTTCGTCTCGACAATCCTAGCGTACCCATTGACGCCGCGGCCGCGCGTGCTAGCCTAGACGTGTCAGTTTCAGGGCGGGGTGAGATTCCCCACTGGCGGTAACTGGGAGGGCACGAGCCCCCAGAAGCCCGCGACCCGCGAATGCGCGGCTGATCCGGTGAGAGTCCGGGGCCAACGGTCACAGTCCGGATGGAAGAAACGGAGGGCCACCCATGGCCAATTCCACGCAGCAATCGAACGCCAACGCCCAGACGCGCGAGCACCTCGAGCTCGAGAACACGAACCGCTGGTCAACGCGACAGCTCGTCACGATGGCGCTCATGTGCGCCCTCGGCACGGTCTTCTCGTTCGTGCAGATCCCGCTCATCCCTGCCGCGCCGTTCCTCACGTACGACCCCTCGCTCGTGCCCGCCATGGTGAGCGGGCTTGCCTTTGGCACGGGCCCCGGCCTCGTCGTGGGCATCCTCACCGCATGCCTGCACGGCCTGGTCACCGGCGAGTGGGTGGGCTCGCTCATGAACGTCGTCGCCACTGTCTGCTACGTTGCGCCCGCCTCGCTCGTCTACGCGCGCGCCCGCAGCAACGCCGGCGCCATCGGCGGCCTGGCGCTTGGCGTCGTGCTCGCCACGGCAGGCTCCATCGTCGCCAACCTCACGATCGGCGTGGCGTTCTGGTACGGCTCGGCAGACGCCATCATGCCGCTCATCCTGCCCGCCGTGCTGCCGTTCAACCTGGTGAAGACCATCCTGAACTCGGCGCTCACGCTCGTCGCGTTCAAGTCGCTCGCCGGGCTCATAGACACCGAGAAGGGCAACGGTCGCGCATGATCGAGTGCGCAGGCGTCCACTACTCCTATGACGACGGGCACGAGGCGCTCGATGGCTTGAGCCTCGACATCGCGGACGGAGAGTTCGTGGCCGTCCTGGGCGGCAACGGCTCGGGCAAGTCCACGCTGGCGCGCCAACTGGACGCCCTGCTCGTCCCCAGCGCCGGCACCGTGACGGTCGACGGCCTGTCCACGGCCGAGCGCAGGTATGTCTACGACATCCGCAGCCGCGTCGGCCTCGTGTTCCAGAACCCGGACGACCAGATCGTTGCCGGCATTGTCGAGGACGACGTTGCGTTTGGCCCCGAGAACCTCGGCGTGCCCACCTCCGAGTTGCGCGACCGCGTGACCGAGGCGCTTGCCGCGGTGGGTCTCGCCGGCTTTGAGCGCAGGGAGACCGCCAGCCTGTCCGGCGGGCAGAAGCAGCGCCTGGCGCTTGCCGGCGTGCTCGCCATGAGACCGCAGACGCTCGTGCTCGACGAGGCAAGCTCCATGCTCGACCCCCGCGGGCGCGCCGCGCTCATGCGCGCGTGTCGCAGACTCCACGAGCGGGGCATGACGATCGTCATGATCACGCACTTCATGGAGGAGGCCGCCGAGGCCGAGCGCGTCGTGGTGTTGAGCCACGGGCGCGTGACGCTCGACGGCTCCCCCACCGAGGTGTTCTCGCAGGCAGACGCCCTCGCGCGCCTCGGCCTCGACATCCCCTTGCCCTATCGCGTGGGCCTCAAGCTGCGCGAGAGGATCCCGGGCGTCACGCCGCGGGTCACCATGGACGCCATGATCGGCGAGCTCCAGCGCCAAGGTGCCCAAAGGTCTTTGACACCTTTGGGCACCCTCGCCGCCCAAGATGCCCAAAGGTGTCAAAGACCTTTGGGTGCTTCGGGCGCTCCGGCGCTTGAGCTCGAGAACGTCTCGTTTGCCTACGAGCAGCACGGCGAGCCGGCGCTGCATGACGTATCGCTCACTGTCCGCACGGGCGAGCTCGTGGGACTTCTCGGCCACACGGGCTCGGGAAAGTCCACGCTCGTCCAGCTCATGGCCGGCCTCGAACGCCCGGATGGCGGCCGCGTCCTCACGAGCGACGGCCGCGTGGGCGTCGTCTTCCAATACCCCGAGCGCCAGCTGTTCGCTCGCACGGTCCGCGAGGACGTGGCCTTTGGGCCGAGAAACCTCGGTATCACGGGCGGGGAGCTCGCGGCCCGCGTCGACGAGGCCATCCGCGGCGTCGGCCTAGACCCGCAGGAGGTGGGCGACGTCTCGCCCTTCGCGCTGTCCGGCGGCCAGCAGCGACGCATCGCCTTCGCCGGCGTGCTTGCCATGGAGCCGGACGTCCTCGTGTTCGACGAGCCCGTGGCGGGCCTCGACCCCCGCAGCCGCCGCGAGTTCATGCGACTGCTGCGCAAGTTGCACGGGCAGGGGCGCACCATCGTCATGACCTCGCACAGCATGGACGACACCGCCGAGCTGTGCGGCCGCGTCATCGTGCTCTCTCGGGGCGAGAAGCTCCTCGAGGGCGCGCCCGCCGAGGTCTTCTCGCACGCAGACGAGCTCCGCCGTGCGGGCCTGGGCCTTCCCGGGGCGCAGGAGATGGCCTCGCGACTCTCGGAACTTGGCTGGCCTCTGCGCCGAGACGTGCTCTACACGCCCGACGTGCTCGCGGCCGACCTCGCCCTCTGCCTGGGAGCGAACGCAGCCGCAAGCCCCGACAACGACACCCACGGAGGTGGCCGATGAGGAACACCTTCACGTTTGGCAGCTACGTTCCGGGCGCGTCTGCGCTGCACCGCCTCGACCCGCGCACGAAGCTGCTGCTTGGCATCGCGTTTCTCGTGCTCGCGCTGCAGGCGCGCGACTTCGCGGGGCTCGTGCCGGCCGCCGCGGCCGTGCTTGTGCTGTACGCCTGTGCGCGCATCACGCCGGCGAAGGCGATGCGCGCGCTTGCCCCCACGCTGGGGATCGTCGTGCTCGTATCGCTGCTCAGGCTCTTCACGCAGCAGGGCGGAACCGCGCTCGTGAGCTGGGGAATCATCCAGATCAGCACGGGGAGCCTGCACGCGGCCACGCTCACGGCGGCGCGCATCACGCTCATGATGATGGGGATGAGCCTCGTCACGATGACCACGCCCACGCTCGACCTCACGGAGGGGCTCGAGAGGCTCCTCTCGCCGCTCGCGCGCCTTGGGGTCCCCGCGCACGAGCTGGGCATGATTGCGGGCATCGCCCTGCGCTTCGTTCCACAGCTTGTCGCCGAGATGCAAGACATCAGGATGGCCCAGGCAGCTCGCGGCGCCCGCCTGGTCGGCAGCCCCGTACGAGGCGTCCGTCAGGTGTCGAGCGTGGCAGTACCTCTGATGGCAGGCGTGTTCCGCCACGCCGAGACGCTCAGCGAGGCCATGGACGCGCGCTGCTACCACGGTCAGCAGGGACGCACGAGCCTGCGGCCGCTCAAGCTCCACGGCCAAGACGCCGTGGCCGTTCTCGCCTACGTCGCCCTGCTCATCGCAACGCTGGCCATCAACGCAACTTGCTGACGGGCTCGCCCCCGCCACACTCACGAAAGGAGACGCCATGAGCGCGGACAGCAACGGACTCGAGACGGCCCTCACCTACCTCACGTCGGTCCCGGCGTGGTACCTGGCCACCTCGGTGGACGGGCAGCCGCACGTCCGGCCCTTCTCGTTTGCCGCCATACAGGACGGCAAGCTGTGGTTCTGCACCGCCACCACGAAGGACGTCTGGGACGAGCTCACCCTCAACCAGCGCTTCGAGGCCACGGCCTGGTGGCCGGGGCACGGCTGGCTCATCCTGCGTGGGCGTGCCGGCCTCGTTGACCGGGCCGACCCGTCCATGCGCGAGGCAGGCTGGCGCCACCTCGAGGGGCTGGGCGAGCACTACGACGGTCCGGACGATCCCACGCTCACGTTCTTCAGCGTCGAGGAGCCCCGTGCCTGGATCTGCAACCACGACGAGTGGCAGCCGCTCGAGCTCTAGCCCCCTGCGGCGGCAATCGAGCCCGACGCCGCCATGGTGACAGTTTGACCCCGTCCCCAGCTGTCACCGCTCCCATGGTGACAGTTTGACCCCGTCCCCAGCTGTCACCGCTCGCGCCGCGGCACCGTGTAGTTCCCTTGTTTTGCAACGCGTTGGGTTATCCTCTTCTGTACGCAAGTGACACGCAACCGCATCTCAATTGGAGCCACCATGTCACGCACAGCCCAGCGCCCCACCAGGGGCGATTCCATAGCCGGCACGAACCTCATGACCCGCCGCGCTGCCCTCAAGGCCATGCTCGGCATCACGGCCGTCACGGCCGGTCTCGTCTCCAACCCCCTGCGCGCCATCGCCGCCGAGGCCTCCCGCGAGACCACGGACGCGCTCAATTCCGCACAGGCCCAGCTCGACGAGGCCCAGGCAAAGCTCGACGCCATCTCAGACGAGTACGTGGCCCTGAACGAGCAGCTCAACAACACCGTGAGCCAGATCGAGCAGGTCCAGGCGAGCATCGACGACACACAGTCCCAGATTGACGCCAAGCAGGCAGAGATCTCCGACAAGCAGGACGTCCTCGCCGGACGCATCTCGAGCAGCTACAAGACGGGCAACGCGGACATCCTTTCGCTCATCCTGAACTCCTCCAGCTTCGAGGAACTCTCCAACAACCTGTTCTACCTCGGCAAGATCAACGCGAGCGACGAGCAACTCATCGCGGACGTCAAGCAGGCCAAGGCCGAGCTCGATGCCCAGAAGGCCCAGCTTGAGAGCCAGAAGGCAGACCTCGAACAGCTCAAGGACCAGCAGAGCCAGGAGCTCGCCGCCGTCCAGGCCAAGCAGGACGAGGCGTCTGCCATCGTCGCGAACCTCTCCGATGACGTGCGCGCCCTCATGGAGAAGCGCGACGCCGAGATTCTCGCCGCGGCCGAGGAGGAGAAGCGCCAGGCGGCAGCCGCCGAGGCGGCCCGCAAGGCGGCCGCGGCCGCCGCGAGCTCCAACCGCGGCAGCTCGGGCGTCTCCGGCACCGTGAGCTCGGGCAACGCCAGCTCCAAGGGACAAGCCATCGTGAACGCCTGCTATCGCGTGGGCTCGCCGGGCAGCGGCCTGTGCGCCATGTGGGTCTCGCAGGTCTACAGCGCCGCGGGCCTTGGCTACCCGGGCGGCAACGCCAACAACATGTACTGGAACTTCTGCACGAGCTCCAACAAGGGGGACCTGCAGCCGGGCATGATCATCGCCGTCTCGACGTGGACGGGCACCTCCGCGGGCCGCGTCTACGGCCACGTGGGCATCTACATCGGCGGTGGCATGGTCATGCACAACGTCGGCTCCATCCAGACGATGGGACTCGACGCATGGATCAACACCTACGGCACCACCGTCACCCCGCGCTGGGGCTGGGCGGCATAGCACGCCGGCAAACACGGAGGGCCGCTCGCGATTCGCTCGCGGGCGGCCCCTCTCATGCGTGCGCATCACGGGTGCAACCAACCACCCCATCGCGACCGCAACCAGCCGTTCCACACTATAATGAAAGGCTGGTATGGACGGGCTATGCCCCATGTCTCTGAACGCCCCGGCGAAAGGACTCCCATGAGCGAGAAGAAAGACCCCAAGGACACCTGCGTGCTCGTGACGGGTGGCGCCGGCTTCATCGGCAGCCACACCGTGGTCGAGCTGCTCCAGGACGGTTATCAGGTCGTCATCGTGGACGACCTCTCCAACGCCTCCGAGAAGGTCCTCGACCGCATCGACACCATCGTGGGCGACGAGGCGGCCAAGCGCCTCTCCTTCTACCGAGCCGACGTCAACGACCGCGAGGCCCTCGAGTGCATCTTTGACGAGAACGACATCGATCGCGTGATTCACTTCGCCGGCTTCAAGGCCGTGGGCGAGTCCGTCTCCAAGCCCATCGAGTACTACACGAACAACCTGGGCAACACGCTCACGCTCGTGGACGTCATGCGCGAGCACGGCTGCAAGTCCATCATCTTCTCCAGCTCCGCCACCGTCTACGGCGACCCCGACTCCCTGCCGCTCACCGAGGCCAGCCCCAAGAAGATGGCCACGAACCCCTACGGCTGGACCAAGTGGATGATCGAGCAGATCCTCACCGACCTCCACACGGCCGACCCCGAGTGGAACGTCGTGCTGCTCCGCTACTTCAACCCCATCGGCGCCCACCCGAGCGGACTCATGGGCGAGGACCCCAAGGGCATCCCCAACAACCTGCTGCCCTACGTTGCGCAGACCGCCATCGGCAAGCGCAGCGAGGTCCACGTCTTTGGCAACGACTACCCCACCCCCGACGGCACCGGCGTGCGCGACTACATCCACGTCTGCGACCTCGCGAGCGGTCACGCCGCCGCACTCGCGTGGATGAACGGCCGCGAGGGCGTCGAGGTGTTTAACCTCGGCACCGGCCGCGGCACCTCCGTACTGGAGATCATCGCCGCCTTCTCCAAGGCCTGCGGGCACGAGGTCCCCTACGTCATCGACCCGCGCCGTCCCGGCGACGTGGCCGAGAACTACGCCGACTGCACCAAGGCCAAGGAGCAGATGGGCTGGGAGGCAAAGTACGACATCGACGACATGTGCCGCGACTCCTGGAACTGGCAGTCCAAGAACCCGAACGGCTTCGAGGAGTAGCTCGTGAGCGAGAACCTCTTCGTCGACTACCTCAAGAAGCGCCTGCCGCTCGTGGAATCCGCGCTCGACGGCGCGGCGGCACGCCCGTTCGCGGGCGCAAACGTGCCCGCCCGCGATCTCGACCGCTACCTCTACGCTCCCCTCGCGAGCTTCACCGAGGGTGGAGGCAAGCGCGTGCGCCCCGTCCTGTGTCTGCTCGGCGCCGAGGCCGTTGGCGGCGAGGCTCGCCTTGCGCTCGCGCCCGCAATGGGCATCGAGCTGTTCCAGAGCGCGGCACTCATCCACGACGACATCGCCGACGAGAGCGAGCTGCGCCGAGGCAAGCCCTGCCTGTACCTCACCGAGGGGACGGGGCTTGCCACGAACATGGGCGACCTCGCGCTCACCCAGGTGTTCGAGGTCGTTCTCGCAGACAACGCGCTGCCCGCTCAGCGCAAGGCCCAGGTCCTCGGCGAGATCGTCTCCATGGAGCGCCACACGCTCGAGGGTCAGGCGCTCGACCTGGGCTGGGCCAGGGACGGACGCTGGGACGTCACCGAGGCAGACTATCTCTACATGGTGACGAGCAAGACGGCCCACTACACGGCCGCCTCTCCGCTTGCCGTGGGCGCCGTAGCCGCCGGGGCCTCGCCCGAGGCCATCGAGGGGCTTCGCCAGGTTGGCGTGAGCGCGGGCATCGCCTTCCAGCTGCAGGACGACCTGCTCAACCTCATCGGTGACGCCGAGGCGCAGGGCAAGGACTTCCGCAGCGACATCACCGAGGGCAAGCGCACGCTCGCCGTCGTCTACGCGCTCGCGAGCCTGGACGCACCGCAGCGCAAGGAGCTCGTCTCCATTCTCGAAAGCGGCACCACCGAGGACGACGCCCTCGCACGCGCCGTTGAGCTCATCGAGGCCGGCGGCGGCATAGCGCACTGCACGCAGCTCGCAGACCGCGAGGCAGCCCGGGCCGAGCAAGGGGCGCGCAGCCTTGCCAGCAGGGGGCTCATCACACCCGAGGCCGCCGAGCTCCTCTGCGCAATGGCGCACTTCTTCGTAAGGCGCGCAAGCTAGAGTTTGACAATCTGCGGGCACATGCCCGCTCAGCCGCGGGAAACACCCGCGACGACAAAGGAGACACAGATGGAACCCATTCGTGAGGGCATGACGGGAACCGCCGTCGAGGACGTTCAGGAGCGCCTCGCCTCGCTAGGCTATGAGATTGCCACCGAGGAGCGCTCCGGCTCCTCCTTTGGTCAGTCGACGGCAAACGCCGTGGCGCGCTTCCGTCTCGAGCACAACCTCTCGCTGACGCCCGAGGTGGACGTCGCGTGCTGGTCCGCCCTTGTCGACGAGTGCTATCAGATGGGCGACCGCACGCTCTACCTGCGCCTTCCCAACTTCCACGGCAACGACGTCCGCTGCCTTCAGAACGCCCTCAACGTGCTGGGCTTCTCGTGCGGCGAGGTCGACGGTTACTACGGTCCGCACACCGAGGGCGCCGTCAAGATGTTCCAGGAGAACGTGGGCATGCTCGCCGACGGCATCGCCTTCTCCGACACGTTCGACGCCCTGGAGCGTCTGCGCCACGTCTGGGCCGGCAAGCCCGCCAACGGCCCGCACCCGCAGAGCGGCATGGGCTTCGCCCGCGCGGCCCTCGTGCTCGATGACGCCCACCTGGCGCTCACGGCCGAGGACCCCATCTCGCGCAACGTGGCCGGCCGCATCTGGAACATCGCGAGCGCCACGTCCGAGCACACGGGGCTTCGTCTCATCGAGAGCGCAGACGCCGCCACGGCCAGCGATGACGCGGTCCTCGTGCTTGCCACGACGCCTCGTCCCGCCGTCTCAAACGTCGCCAACGTCACCATGGTGGAGGGCGATGACCTCGCACTCCGCCTCCGCACGGCGCTCGAGAGCTCGCGCAACAAGCCGCCCGTCGTCCGCGTCGAGCTGCCAGCCGGGTCCTACGACGGGTCCTTCACGGTCAACGACTCGCAGATGCTCGCCGTCTCCCTCATCGACGCCCTCTGCACCGCGCTGGCCTAGCATCCTCCACGCCGGCTCGTGAGTGTAGCTCATCAGACACTAGACACGCCTCACGGGAGCCTATAGCGTCTGAATTGCTACACTCGGCGTTTGCGCACGACAAAAAAGGCGGCTGCCACCCAATCGGATGGCAGCCGCCTTCTCTCATGCAGCCCGGGGCGTTTTCCTAGTTGCCCGCCGTGGCAACCCCGGAGTCACCCTCCGTGCGAGGAGAGGCACCGGCAGTCGGGGCAGCCCATGTGCCCGCAGCGGCGGGAAGGTCCATGTGCTCGCGTTCCACGCGCTCGGGGATGGCCCCGGCGCCCTTGGAGAACGCAAGCTTGCCGTCTTGGCCCACGTCAACGAGCACGATGTCACCGGCTCCCCAGCCATTCTCGAGCAGCTGCTCGGCAAGCGGGTCCTCGATGAGGGTCTGGATGGCACGCCGCAGCGGACGCGCTCCATAGACCGGGTCGGTACCCTCCTTCGCGAGCAGGTCCTTGGCCGCATCCGTGAGCTCGATGGACATGCCCTGGCCAATAAGGCGGTTGCGCAGCTCGCCCACCATGAGGTCGACGATGCCACGGATCTGGGTGCTCGTGAGGGACTTGAACACCACGATCTCGTCCACGCGGTTGAGGAACTCGGGACGGAAGAGCTTCTTGAGCTCGCCCATGGCGCGGCTCTTGATCTCCGCATCGGAGAGCTGACCGGCGCTTGCGCCAAAGCCCATGGCACCCGGCTTGGCAATCTCGCGCGCGCCAACGTTGCTTGTCATGATGATGACGGTGTTGGAGAAGTCCACCTTGCGGCCCTGGCCGTCCGTGAGCCTGCCCTCGTCCAGGATCTGGAGCAGGATGTTGAAGACGTCCGGGTGGGCCTTCTCGATCTCGTCGAACAGCACGACGGAGTAGGGCCTGCGGCGCACGGCCTTCGTGAGCTCGCCGCCCTCATCGTAGCCAACGTATCCCGGAGGCGCGCCCACGAGCTTGCTCACGGCGAACTTCTCCATGAACTCGCTCATGTCGAACGTGATGAGCGCGTCCTGGGAGCCAAAGAGAAACTCGGCAAGCGACTTCGCGAGCTCGGTCTTGCCCACGCCGGACGGGCCGAGGAACACGAACGAGCCACCGGGGCGGCGCGGGTCCTTGAGCGGCGAGCGGCTGCGGCGAATGGCACGGGCCACGGCGCTCACGGCCTCGTCCTGGCCGATGACGCGCTCGTGCAGCACGCTCTCGCAGCGCAGGAGCTTGGAGGCCTCCGCCTCCGAGAGGTTCGAGACGGGCACGCCCGTGATGGAGGAGACGACGTCTGCGATGACGTTCTCGTCAACCGTGACGACGTTGCCCTCCATGCGCTCGTGCCAGGCGTCCTCGAGCTCTCCACGACGGGCGATGAGCTCCTTCTCGCGGTCGCGCAGGCGGGCGGCCTGCTCGAACTCCTGGGCGCTCACCATGTCACGCTTCTCGGCACGGACGCGCTTGAGGTCCTCGTCAACGGCGGAGATCTCCGGCGGCAGCGTCATGTTGTGGACGCGCGTGCGCGCACCGGCCTCGTCGATGACGTCGATGGCCTTGTCGGGCAGGAAGCGGTCCTGGATGTAGCGGTCAGAGAGCGTAACGGCCGCCTCGAGCGCCTCGGGCGTGTAGCGCACGTGGTGGTGCTTCTCGTAGGCGGGCTCGAGGCCGCGGATGATCTGGAGCGTGTCGGCCACGCTGGGCTCGTTGATGTTCACGGGCTGGAAACGACGCTCGAGGGCGGAGTCCTTCTCGATGTGCTTGCGGTACTCCTCGGCCGTCGTGGCGCCGATGACCTGGATCTCACCGCGCGAGAGGGGCGGCTTCAGGATGCTCGCGGCGTCGATGGAGCCCTCGGCCGAGCCCGCACCGATGATCGTGTGCATCTCGTCGATGAACAGGATGACGTTGCCGTCCTTCTCGACCTCGGCGATGACCTTCTTGAGTCGGTCCTCGAACTCGCCGCGATACTTGGAGCCGGCGACGAGCGCGGAGACGTCGAGCGTCCAGATCCGCTTGCCGCGAAGCATGTCGGGCACGGTGCCGGCCGCAACGAGCTGAGCGAGGCCCTCGACGATGGCCGTCTTGCCCACGCCCGGATCTCCCAGGATGAGCGGGTTGTTCTTCTGGCGGCGCGCAAGCACCTGCATGACGCGCTCGACCTCGCGGTCGCGGCCGATGACAGGGTCGAGCTTGCCCTCGGCGGCAATTGCCGTGAGGTTGCGTCCGTACTGCTCGAGCATGGAGCCGTCGTCAGAGGACGAGGAGCCGCCGCGAGCAGGTCCCACGGACACGCCGTCTGGCCCGATGCGCACCTCCTGTACCTGGGGCGTGGTGTCTGCCGGGGAGTTTTGCTCGATGAGCCCATCCACGGCATTGCGAACGGCGTCCGCAGAGACGCCCATGCGCGCAAGTGCCTCCATGGCCACGCCGTTGCCCTCGCGGACGATGCCCAGCAGCAGGTGCTCGGTGGAGATGTAGGTGGCTCCGCGGCTCATCGTCTCGCGATAGGCACCCTCGAGCACGCGCTTGGCGCGCGGGGTGAACGGGATGTGTCCGCCGGGCACGGGCTCGCTCGAGCGCTCCGTGACCTCGCGGACTGTCTCGACCGTCTCGTCATACGTGATGTCGAGGCTGGCGAGGGCCTGGGCGGCGATGCCCTCCCCCTCCTTGATGAGCGCAAGCAGGAGGTGCTCGGTGCCCACGTACATCTGGCCGAGCGAGCGCGCCTCGTCCTGAGCGATGCTCATGACCTTGCGCGCCTTGTCTGTGAACTTGTCGAACATGCGAAGGTTCCCCCTCGGTCGTTCCATCAAAACCAAGGTGCCCGTGCGACCACCTGGCGGCACGGGCACTCTGTAAGCTTATACCCTCGCGAGAGGTAGGTGATACCTCGTCGCTTACGATGTGTGTCTCCAGCGAGGGTCCGTGAGCGTTCGGGCAATGCCGAGACCCACCGGGAGAAACGCGACGATGAGCACGGCGCGCACGAACCAGCTCAACATGCTTGCCGTGTCGAAGACGCACATGTAGTACATGGCGCGGTACAGGTACAGCCCCGGGACCATGATGACGATCGACGGAACCGTAAGGGCAATCCTC
This sequence comes from uncultured Parolsenella sp., assembly GCA_934668375.1. Lineage (GTDB taxonomy): Bacteria > Actinomycetota > Coriobacteriia > Coriobacteriales > Atopobiaceae > Parolsenella. The sequence continues at coordinate 84,232 of CAKUNF010000003.1, forward strand.
GGGTAGGTGAGCCTGAGTTCGGCCACGCTGGCGAGCAGGCCCGAGACAAGCGCGCCGATGAACGCCGCCGCCTCGGGCGGGACGCCACCAGCCAGCCCAAGCGCCGGGAACAGGACGTTGAGATCGACGAGCGAGAGCCTCAGCGTGTTCGAAACGGCACCGATGCATCCCGCCGCCGCGGCCATGCGTACGGGGCTGTTGAACATAATCGAGAAACCAAAGACACCAACGAAGCTCATGAGAACGCGCAACACCGTCAGCTGCAGCGCCCCAAGCCCCTGTGGCGCAAAGTCATCCGGAGACAGGCCAACACACTCGGCGACCATCCATCCCGCGAGCGTCGCCACCACCACGATCGAGACCGCATACGCGAGTCGCTCGATGCCGCTCCTCATGTCAAGCTTTGAGATGTCGAGCCCTGCCGTGATGAGGGGAAATCCCGGAATCACGAAGAGCATGGCCCCAATGTAGCCCTCCTTGTGGGCAAGTGCCGTGGGGTCAAGGTGCGAAAGGCCGAGAAGCGCGAGAAGATAGCACACGCACGCCACGACCACGCCCATCGCAAGGGCGCTGAACTGCCCAATCCTTTTCGAGAGCATCGTGGATCGCACAAAGTTGCCAACCCCGGCGCCAACGAACGCACCAAGCATCTCGATTGGTCCGCCGCCGAGGAGAAACACGAAGGCGCCGCATGCGGCACCAGCCGCAAGCCCTTGCTGGACGGGCCTGTAGTCTGGCTTCGTCCCCTCAACGGTCGCAAGCATCTCGTGGTACTCGTGAACTGTGAAGTTCCTGCCATACGTTTCGATCTCGCGCAGGAAGTTCTCCATCATCCAGATGCGATGGGTGTTCACGGCAGTTGTGGGCAGACTCACGACCTCGTTGAAGATGTGGTGCCCCTCGATGCAGGTGCACTCGAACGACAGCAGGCTCAGGTCCACGTGGATGGTAACGCCAAGGACGCTCGCAACTCGGTTCATCGTGTCGCGAACGCGCCAGGCCCCCGTTCCGCTCGCGAGCATGAGCATGCCCGTGCGGCAGATAATGGTGGACTTGTCCGCAAGGGGCGCGTCCACGGCCGGCTTGTCGCCCGCCGTCACGACGTCGCGCCAGACGGTCTTCATGTGCAGCGCGTTCGCGCGCATGCCATGGTGATGGAACAACGTGCGGCTCAGGGCGTCTGGGGCTAGGACGGGCTCCGGCCTTGCCACCCCGGACCGCTCTTCCTCATCGTCAACAAGGTCAAAGTCCTCCATCGGCTCGACCTCGCGATGGCCCGGCTCATCGTCGACGTCATCCTCGTCCTGCTCGTCAAAGAAGTTGAGGCCTTCCAGGACCTCCTCGCGCTCGACGGCATCGTCGGCAGCATGTCGACCGAAAGCTTGCATCCGTGCCTCCCGCCTGGGGTGGCTCATTTGGGTCACTCCGCATCGGTCTCGTTCCGCGGCCATACTAGAGCTATGTTATGTAAAGTTGCAAACCTCGATGTAAAAAGCCCGCCGAGACCAAATCCTGGCTTCGGCGGGCAAAACGGGCCTATTTGTAAAGCTGCGAGCGTCCTAGTACAGCTTGGCGCCAGCCGGGATGCTGTCGTCGAGCTGCAGGAGGTTCAGGCGCTCCTCGCCGTCCTCGGTGTGGATGGCCGAGAGCAGCATGCCGCAGGAGTCGATGCCCATCATGGCACGCGGCGGGAGGTTCGTGATGGCGACGAGTGTCTTGCCCACGAGGTCCTCGGGCTCATAGAACGCGTGGATGCCCGAGAGAATCGTGCGGTCCGTGCCCGTGCCGTCATCGAGCGTGAAGTTGAGCAGCTTCTTGGACTTCTTCACGGCCTCGCACGCCTTGACCTTCACGGCGCGGAAGTCGGACTTGCTGAACGTATCGAAGTCCACGTAGTCCTCGAACAGCGGCTCGATGGAAACCTTGGAGAGGTCGAGGGTGGGCTGCTTGTTGGCGGCGTAGGAGCTGCCCTTGGCACCAGCGGCGGCCTCCTCGGCGGCCTTGGCCTCGGCGGCACCGTTCTTGGCACCGGCCTCGGGCTTCATGTGCGGGAACAGCAGAACGTCGCGGATGGACGCCTGGTTGGTGAGGAGCATCACCACGCGGTCGATGCCGATGCCGATGCCACCCGCGGGAGGCATGCCGTACTCGAGCGCGCGCACGTAGTCGGCGTCGAACTGCATGGCCTCGTCGTCGCCCGAGTCGCGCTCGGCAATCTCGGCGTGGAAGCGATCGGCCTGGTCAACGGGGTCATTGAGCTCGGAGAACGCGTTGCCGTACTCGTGGCCGGCGATGACGAGCTCAAAACGGTGCGTCAGGCGCGGCTCGTCCTCGTAGCGCTTGGCAAGCGGACTCACCTCAACGGGGTAGTCGCAGACGAACGTCGGGTTCACGATGGACGGCTCGCCGATCTCATCGTAGAGCTCGGCAATGAGCTTGCCGGCGCCCCACTCGGGCTTGGTCTCGATGCTGTTCTCATGGCACAGCTCAACGAGGCGCTCGACGGGCGTGTCGAGGTCAACGTCGACGCCCAGCGCGTTCGAGACGACCTTCGTCATGGGGATGGACGGCCACGTGCCAGACAGGTCGATCGTGGTGCCCTGGTACTCGATCTGCTCGGGGTTGCCAATGGCGGCGTTCGCGGCCTTGATGACGCCCTCGGCGAGCTCCTTCATGCCCTCGAGGTCGCTGTAGGCACGGTAGGCCTCCATGGTGGTGAACTCGGGATTGTGGGTCTGGTCCATGCCCTCGTTGCGAAAGATGCGGCCAATCTCGTACACGCGCTCGAAGCCACCCACGAGCAGGCGCTTCAGCGGCAGCTCGGTGGCGATGCGCAGGAAGCACTCCTGGTTGAGCGCGTTGAAGTGCGTGATGAAGGGCTTGGCCGTGGCGCCGCCCTGGATCGTCTGGAGGATGGGGGTCTCCACCTCCATGTACTCGTCGGCCTCCATGTAACGACGGAAGGCGGCGACGATGGCGGAGCGCTTGCGGAACGTCTCGCGAACGTCGTCGTTGACGATAAGGTCTACGTAGCGCTGGCGATAGCGCGTCTCCTTGTCGGAGAGGCCGTGGAACTTCTCGGGAAGCGGGCGCACGGACTTGGAGAGTAGGCGCACCGACGTCGGCGCCAGCGACAGTTCGCCGCGCTTGGTGCGCATCATGGAACCGGTGGCCTCGATGATGTCGCCCAGGTCCATCTTGCGAAGGGTCGCCATGCCCTCCTCCCCCAGGTTGTCGATGCGGCAGAACAGCTGCATCTTGTCCGTGGCGTCCTGGAGCACCACGAAAGCCACCTTGCCCTGGCCGCGCTTGGCGCGAATGCGGCCGGCGACCGTGTGGGTCTGCTCGTCCGCGTCGTCCTCGCCCAGCTCCGCATAGCGGGCGGCGAGGTCTGCCACGTGGTCGGTCACGTTGCAGTGCTCGGGATAGGGGTTGCCGCCGGCATCGATGATGGCCTGGCGACGGGCGAGACGCGTGGCGCGCTCGTCGTTGAGCGTGGCCTCGGTTGTGGTCTCCTCAGACATTCATGGCTCCTTCTGCACGGGCGGCGTCATGCGCACGCCTGGCTCCAAGACGTGAAAACGCCCCTCCCGCGACGGGCACGGAAGGGGCGCGAACGGACAATGTCGCAGGCACGCGGCCCGCGAGCGAACCAATCTCGCCCTAGCGCGAGATTTTGACGATCGTGTAGTGGCGCGTCACGCCAGTGGGGCTCGTGACGTCGATGACGTCACCCTTGGCGTGACCCATGAGGGCCGAGCCCACGGGGCTCTCGTTCGAGATCTTGTGCTCGAGGGAGTTGGTCTCCGTGGTACCCACGATGGTGAAGGCCATCGTCTTGTCCTTGCCCTGCTCCTGGATCTCGACCGTGCAGCCGATGGAGACGGCCATGACGTGGCCGGCGCCTGCAGACACCTTGGCCGTCGAGAGGATCTTGCGAATCTCGGCAACGCGGGAGGCGTTCTTGGACTGCTCCTCCTTGGCGTCGTCGTACTCGGAGTTCTCGGACAGGTCGCCGAAGTCGCGGGCAACCTTGATGCGCTCGATGATCTCGGCGTCGTGCTCTCCCTCGCGCCAGGCGAGCTCCTCGACGAGCTTCTGACGGCCTTCGGGAGTAAGGATGATCTCGTTGTCAGCCATGGTTCGCTTTCTTGCCTAAGGGTGGTACGTACATGCGAAGGCACACCGCGTGGGTGTGCCGGGAGTGCTAGTCCAGCTTGGCGCCGCAGGACTTGCAGAACTTGTTGTCGGCGGGGTTCTCGGCACCGCAGTGGCCGCAGAACTTCTTGCCGTCCTCGGCAGCCTCGACGGGGGCGTCCTCGTCGTCGGCGTCGACGTGCTCAACGACGACGTCCTCGGCCGGCTTGGCCTCGGTCGTGGCCTCGGCCTTGGCGGGCTTGTCGTCACCCTCCATACCCTCGCGAATGCCCTTGACGGTCTGACCGAAGGACTTGCCAAGCTTCGGGAGGTTCTTCGGGCCAAAGATCACGAGGACGACGATCAGAATGACGATGAGCTCAGGGGCACCCAATCCAAGAATCATTGTGTATTCCTCTCCGGACAGACACTCGGTCGTTTGCATACGAACTGCGGGCGCCCGTCTCGCGGTACGCCAGTGCAACTTTGAAAGTATACTAGCCCGAGCCACGTTCGTGGCCGCAAAGTTGGCTAACATGCTCCGGGCTTGCAACTTCCACGTTTGTTGCCGTCTACCCGATACGTCCGCGTTCCATGCATACGAATCTGCGAGCGTCGCGTCCGGCCATCTGGCCCCGACCACGCAACCCCACCCCGACAGGAGCCTCATGACCACGGCACTCATCGCATTCGTTGTCCTCACCGTGGCGGGGCTTCTCGTCCATCTCCTGTGCATGAGGATCCTCGCCTGGCGCGGCGTCACGGTGAGGCGCACGAAGTTTGGCCTCACGCTGCTGTTCGACACCGCCGATGAGGACGGCACGCCTGTGCGCATGCTCAACGTCAACGGGGCGTTCCAGAGCGTGGCCTATGCCACCGACGAGCTGTGGAGCGAGCTTGCGTGCGAGTACCAGCGCGAGCAGGCGCGCATCGTGAGCGAGCTGCCAAGGCTCTCGCGCGTGGCCGTCATCGGGGGCGGTGGCTTCTCGTTTCCCAAGTGGCTCGTGACGCACCTGCCGCCCGTCCGCGTGAGCGTCGTAGAGATTGACGAGAAGATCATCGAGATCGCCCGGGAGTCCTTTGGGCTCGCCCGCCTCGAGCGCGAGTACGAGGGGACGGGGCGCTTCGAGCTTGCCTGCGACGACGGCTGGGCATGGCTGCGCCGACAGGGCGAGCCGTTCGACCTCATCGTGAACGAGGCGTTCACGGGCAGCAAGCCGCTGGGCCCACTCGCCTGCGACGAGGGCGCCCGCACGATCCGCGAGCACCTCACGCAAGGCGGCAGTTACCTCGCCACGCTGCGATTTCCCCTCGAGGGTCGCAAGAGCAGGAGCATGTGCGAGACCCTCGAGACGTTCGCCCGTGAGTTTGCCCACGTCTGGCTCGTACCCGAGTATCCGGACGACCCCACGCACCCCGGCAACAACACGCTGGTAGCGAGCGACATCGATCTTGTCTCGGCCGGCTGCGAGCCTCTGCGCGGGTATGAGTGGAGCGCAGAGATCACACGTTCGTGAGCGCCTCCTTGACGCTTTGCCCGAGGCGTACGACCTCGTCATACAGCACGGTGTGCTTCTCGGCAGGGTCCGAGTCCCTGTGGAAATGGCCGTAGTACCAGCGCTTGTACGAGAGCTCGTCCTCAAGCATGTCAAGGAAGTTCGTGAGGATGTCCGTCTCTGGGTGCTGCCAACCAGAAGAAGGCCACAACGTAAAGGAGAGCATGCGCGTCGAGCACGTGTGAGTGATCACGTAGTCTACCTGCCAGTTATTGGCCTCGAGCGTCGCGATGGCGTGCTCGATGTTCTCCTCGCCGGGCAGCTCCTGCGGCCACCAGTCAACGCCGGGCATGCGCAGGTCCTTGTCAACGGATGTGGCGCCGCCGAACGTGAAGATCCTCGAGCCATCCAGCTCGAAGACCTCACCGCGACAAAGGCGCCGTGGCGAGAGGCGCTGCGTGCGCCCTCCGTGCCAGTGCTCATAGGGGCGCTCGGCCCAGTGGTCATAGCGCTCATGGTTGCCATCGACGAACAGGACCGTGTAGGGGCGCGTCTCGAGCCAGAAGATTTCGTCGCACTCCTCGTAGCCAAAGCTCCAGGGATAGCCGAAGTCCCCGGCGACGATGAGGTAGTCGTCGGGCGTGAGCTCGCCCTTGTGCTCGCAATCCCAATCGCGCAGCTTCTGCAGGTCCGCGCCGCCGTGCGTGTCTCCCGTGATGTAGACGCTCATGGTCCTCCCCTTCGACGTCAATCGGAACCATGGTAGGCAACGTCCGGGACAAAAAAAACGGGGCCGCCTGTTTGGGCGGCCCCGCATACGAGGAGCTACAGCTCGGCCACGGCAGTCCGGCCCGCTTCCACGGTCTCGCCCGCAGCGACGAGCCCGTGGATGTCGGAGCCCTCGGGAAGGGACGTGGCCACCACGATGACCGTGACGTCGAAGCCCCTCTCGGCCAGGATCGCGCGATCGAACCTCACGAGCTCGTCGCCGACCTCCACATGCTGACCCTTCTCGACCGCCGGCATGAAGGCGCCACCGCCCGCAGCCACCGTGTCGATGCCCACGTGCACGATGAGCTCCGCGCCGTCGTCGGTGCGCAGACCATAGGCGTGGCCCGTGGGGTACATGGCCGTCACCTCACCGGTCACCGGCGCCACCACTACGTCGCCCGCCGGCGCCACGGCGAACCCGTCCCCCATCATCTTCTGGGAGAACACGGGATCCGCGACATTCTCGATGGGAACGAACGTGCCGTCGACCGGGGTGAGCACCGCATGCGGCTCGATTGCCATGGGACCTCCTGGATACGCGCTTCGTGTAGCCCCATCGTAGCGAACGCGCGCCTAGGCCGCCACGCGGCCCGGGGCCGTCAGCTCGATGCCCGTCTCCGCGAAGAACTGCGTACGGAACTCGTCGATGGCCTCGGGCAGCGTGGGCGCCAGCGAGAACAGGCCAGAGTTGCCCACGATGAGGATGTCTGCACCGGAGTTGGCGAGCACGCGGAACGTCGAGCGGTTGCAGGCCCCGTCGAGCTGGATCTTGTACTTGAGGCCGTACTCGCGGCGTAGGTCGATGGCTTGCTTGATCTTGAGGAGCATCTCAGGGATGAACTTCTGGCCGGCGAAGCCCGTGTCTACGGTCATGATTGTGAGCAGGTCGATACGCTCCTTGTACCCCTCGATGGCCGCGAGCGGGGTGGACGGGCTCAGCACCACGCCGAACTTGCTGCCCTTCTCGGCCACGCGTCCCGACAGGCGAAACGCGTTGCGCTCGATGGTCTCCGCCTGGTAGGAGTACGTGTCCTCGGGGCCGAGTTCGAGCATCTCCGTGAACATGACGGGGTCCTCGACCATGAGGTGCACGTCGATGGGAAGGCTACTGTGGCGGCGCAGCGAGTTGGTGAACGCCGGGCTCAAGGCCATGTTCGGGCAGAAGTGACCGTCCATGATGTCGACGTGGTAGAGGTCAAACTCGCGATCCATCACCTCGATGTCGCGCTGGACGTTCATCGGGTTCATGCACATGAGGGACGGAGCGATCTGTAGGGTGGTCATGGCGTTGCTCCAATCGATTCTTTGGTCTTGACCGTGCGTAATCGTTTACTCACTTTGCTCAATTGCCAGAGTAATCGTTTACGCATTCAAACGTCAATGGGTTTCTGTAAATTCACCCCCCTGGGAGTACGCCTACGAAACCTTCTCATGTCATAAAACCAATCGAGTGTGCGCTCGTCAGGCTCCACGGCCACAAGCTACCCCTCCCCGCAGCCCAATTCCCGAACAAACCAGTCAAAACGTTCGGAAACCAAGCTCATATCAGGTGCACGGGCACATCCTTGAGAAGGATCGTCGCCATTCATCGCACTATCGATTGGTTTTATGACACCAGCGAGGCGGCTCGGACATTTCATGCCTCGGGCGCCGAGCGCGCATCGCCATCAGATCCGGATTTTGAATTCAGAAGAGTCTGCTGGGAGGATTCGGAGAGGCGAGCGCGTCCCCGTTTCCAGCCCGCGTGCTCTCGCGACGCACGAGCTCAACGGGAACAGTCGTGCGCAGCTTAGTCGGAGCCTCGCCGCAGATCATGCCGACAACGAGCTCGGCCGCCTTCTGCCCAAGCACCTGCGGCTCCTGGCGAATCGTCGTGACAGGCGGCCTGCCAAACCTCGCGATGGAGATGTCGTCGTGGCCGACGACGCACACCTGCCCCGGAACGTCGATGCCATGCTCGCGCAGTGCCTCAAGCGCCCCCATGGCCAGCCAGTCCGCCTGACAGAAGACGCCGTCGAAGTCACGACCAAAGTTGATGATCTCGCCCATGAGCTCGCGACCACGCCCGAACGACGTCACGGCACTCGAGCGCACGAGCGCCGAGTCAAGCTCAAGCCCCGTCTCGGCAAGCTCGTCGACAAAGCCCTGGGTTCGCAGGTGCGTAATCGGCGAGTCCGCACGCGCCTCGATGAGCGCCAGCTTGCGGCACCCGCTCTCGATGAGCTCACGCGCGGCAAGACGGCCACTTCGCTCGTTGTCAGACGAGATGCACGCGACCTTCCCGCCCCCGTCGTCGTCCACAAAACGGTCCACGTAGACGGTGGGCACCGGTCGCTTGAGCGCACTCCTCACGTCGTCGAGGCTGTTCACGGCGATGACGCCCGCCACGCTCTGGGCGGCAAGCAGCGCCTGGCACTGGCGCTCAAGCTCAAGCGAGGCGTTCGTGTTGTAGATGACGGCGGCGTAGTCGTGCTCGAAAAGCTCCGTCTGCATGGCAAGGATCATGGACGAGAAGAACTCGTTCGCGATGTTCGGGACCATGATCCCCACCGACGCCGTTCGATGCTGGCGTAGGCCCTTCGCAAGCTGATTGGGCTGGTAGTGGCACTTCTCGATGACCTCGCGCACGCGCTTCTCGGTCTCGGGCGAGAAGCGCCCGTTCTGGTTGATGACGCGTGAGACGGTGGCGACGGACACGCCCGCCATCTGCGCTATGTCCTTGACGGTGACGCTGCCCATGCCTCTCCCAATGCCTCGTCGCGAGTCTACGCTGCCAGCCTGCGGTAACGGTTACCCATTGTACACGGGAGCAGAAGGACCCTACAGGTAGCCAAGAAACGCCTGTGCCGCCAGGCTGAGGTCGGCCGTGCGCCGTCTCACCAGGAAGAGCTCGCGATGCGCAGGCGTGGCCAGGTGCCGCACGTCCAGCTCAAACCCCGTGCGCTCGAGCGCGAGGCTCGGGAGCAGCGACACGCCAAGCCCAGCCTCCACCATGGCGAGAATCGCCGTGATGTTGCTCGTCTCGCAGTGGATGCAGGGCGCCTTGAGCTCGCGCTGGAGCAGCGGGGCCGTCTCCGTGTCCGCAATGAAGCGCTCGCCGAGAAGCGTCTCGACCGGAATGCTCGCCGACTCAGGCACAAAGTGGCCGGGCGGGGCCACGACCACGATCTCGTCCTTGTCGTACACGGAGGAGATGTATCCCTGTTCCTCGATCCTGTTGGGAATAAAAGCCAGCTCAACGGTGCCATCGAGCAGCAGGCGCTCGGCCTCGCCGTACGTGCACTCGTTAATGCTCACCTCAACGCCGGGATGGTCTGCCGAGAAGCGCCCGAGCGGTCCGGGCAGCCGCATGGCCACGACGCTCGACGGTGCCGCCATGCTTACGCAGCCGTCCTCGAGGGCACTCATGCGTGAGACGTGACGGCAGAGGGCGGCACTCGCGTCGCAGAGGGCACGAGCGTCTGGCAGCAGGCGCTCGCCGTCGCGCGTGAGCGAGAGCATGGGGCCATGGCGGTCGAACAGGCGCACGCCCCATGACCGCTCGAGACTCGCCACCGAGCGGCTCAGCGTGGACTGTGCCACACCAAGCTCCTCGGCCGCGCGAGACATGCTGCCCAGGCGTGCCGCGGCCTCGAACGAACGGACCTTCTGAACGCTGGACTCCATGGCCCTCCCCTACGACAGGCCGCGGGCCCCGTTGGCCCGCGGCGCACTGCCCTGTCTACCCACACGAAAGCTCCCCGCCGCAGACGATTCCGCGACGGGGAGCAACGGACGAGCGAACGGTTGGAACAGGAGCCTGTCCCCTGTTCCAGGCGAGCGGGCGGCGCAAGCAGGCGCCTTTCCCCGCCCGCGCGCGGCAGGCGGCCGAAGGGGAGGCCGCCCGCCGCCGGGCGCTACAGCGCGCCCTTGATGACCTTGTCGCCCTCCTTCATGATGACGTCCATGTTGTCGGGCGTGAGGTCGTGAATGTTGCGGACCACGTCGCCGCGGACGACGAGCAGGTCGGCGAGCTTGCCAGCCTCCAGCGAGCCAAACTCGTCCTCGTGATGGACCATCTTGGCGCCGTTGAGCGTGGCGGCCTTGATCGTCTCGAGCACCGGGATGCCCGCCTTGTCCACGAAGTCATACATCTCGTCGATCGTGACGTAGCCGTACGGGGTCACGAACGAGAAGGAGTCGGACCCGATCGTGAGCGTGACGCCCAGCTCGTTGGCGCGGCGCAGGTTGGCGTAGGTGCGCTGCAGCTCGCGCTCGACCACCGTGTCGCCGGGGAACTTGGCGTTGGCCTCGGACTCCTCGGGCGGGTAGGTGGCGTACCAGGTGGGAAGGAAGCCGATCGTGGGCGTGAAGAACGTGCCCTGCTCGGCCATGAGGTTCATCGTCTTGTCGTCGAGCTCGAAGCCGTGGATGAGCTGCTCGGCACCAAAGCGCACGGAGTCGTACGCGGCGCTCACGGAGTTGTAGGAGTGGCTCCACAGCGGGATGCCCGTGAGCTTGCACTCGTCGGCCACGGCCTTGATCTCCTCGGTGCTCATGAGCTGCCTGCGACCGGAGTCCCAGCGCCAGATGCCGCCGCCCGTGGCCCAGATCTTGATGGCGTCGGGGTTCTCGCGCAGGCGCAGGCGCACGGCGTGGCGCAGCTCCCACGGTCCGTCCACCTGGTCGCCCCAGGGGTGGGAGTCCTTGCTCACCTGCAGCGGGAGCTTGTGGGAGTCGCCGTGACCGGCCGTGCGGCAGAAGCCCAGGCCCGTGGCGTAGATGCGCGGGCCCTTCATGACGCCCATGTTCACGAGGTCGCGGATGGCGATGCCGTTTCGGCCGATCTCGCACACGGTCGTGAGGCCGTGGGTGAGCGCGTCGTAGGACTGCTTGACGGCGCAGGCCTGCTTCTGGGCGGGCGTCTCGATGACCCAGTCGTTGTCATCGTCGGTGAGGTTGCCCGAGAAGTGCAGGTGCGTGTCGATGAGGCCCGGCATGACGGTCTTGCCCGTGCAGTCCTCGACCTCGTAGCCCGCCGGCACCTCGGTGCGAGGCCCTGCGTAGGCGATCTTCTTGTCGTCGACCAGGACGAGGGAGTCGTCCACCGGCGCCGAGCCGGTGCCATCGACGAGCCTGCCACCAACGAATGCGTACTTGCCCATGATGATTCCTCCAAACACGACGATCCTGCTTGTTACCTGCTCTTTATTGCCTGCGCGGCATACGTGGCCGCGCATGTTGCCTCAGTGCCCGACTCCTGCGCCGCTGCGCTTGGACCCGAACAGCGCCAGGATTGCGAGACCTGCGACGAGCCAGCCGATCGTGATGGCCCACTCGATGCCGGAGAGCGCCGCCGGCGAGAAGGGCACGACCATGAGCGCGATGATGGCGAGGCCCGCGGCGATGGCGCAGCCGATGCCCACCTTGCCACCGTTGACCTTGTAGGGGCGCGGCAGGTCGGGCTCGGTGCGGCGGAGCTTCCAGCACGCAAAGCCAGCCATGGTGCAGGCAAAGATGAAGCCGAGCGAGGCTACGTTCGTGAGCGGCACGAGCATGTTGCGGCCCAGGAACGGACCCACGAGCGTGAGCACGCTCATGACGATGACGGCCTTCTTGGGCACGCCCGAGTTGGGGTCGATCTGCGCAAAGCTCTCCGGCAGCATCTCCTTGCGGCCCATGGCGAGCATGAGGCGGCTCGACGCGCCAAAGAACGAGTTCATGGGACCAAGGGGGCCAAGCGTGGCGATGACGAGCATCGCGATGTAGAAGAAGACGTTGATGCGCTCGAGCACGGCCAGCGCCGGCACGGAGCTGCGCACGAACTCATGCCAGTCCACGATGGTGCCAAAGCTGTAGATGCACACGAGATAGAACACGCCCGAGGCGAGCAGCGCGATGGCCGGGATGAGGCCGAACTTCTTCCAGTCGATGCTCTCGGACGCCTCCTCGGCCTGCTGCGGGATCGTGTCGAAGCCCGCATAGAAGAACGGGGTCATGACAAGCACGGCCACGATGCCGCCGATGAGGCTCGTCGCCTCGGTGGCGCTGCCGCCGGCAGCATCCGTCACCTGCGAGAACACCGGCATGGCGTTATCGGGCGAGCCTGTCATGAAGCTGATGACCATCGCGAGCACCATGCCCGCGAGCAGCGCCTTGGTGAGGAAGCTCGAGAGCTTGGCAGCCGCACCGGCACCGCGCAGGTTGAGGAAGATGACGAGCGCCGCAAACGCCAGCGCGATGACCGTGGGCCACAGGTAGACGTCAGCGCCCAGGATCGTGTAGAGCTTGACGCTGCGCAGCCACGCGAGCGCGGGGAACTCCGCAAAGCGGTCCGTGAGCAGCGTCGAGATGGCGATTGCCTCCCACGGGCAAAGCGGCGCGTTGCCCAAAAGCAGCATCCAGCCCGTGATGAACCCCATCTTGCGACCAAACGTGCGGTCCACGTACTCGATGATGCCGCCCGAGATGGGGATGGCGGCCGTGAGCTCACCAAAGCACATGCCGATGGGCACGAGGAACAGCGCGCCGATGGCAAACGCGATCATGGCGGGCACGGGCCCTCCGCCCAGCGCCATCCAATCGCCCACGAGCAGCACCCAACCGGTGCCGATGATTGCGCCAAAGCCGATGGTGAAGAAGTTGAACAGCGTGAGCTCCTTCTTCATGCCGCCGGCCTGGGCCTCCTTCCCTGCCATGTCCGTCTCCCTTCTGGCGCCCTCTCGCGCCCTCGTTGCCCTCATTCTTCTCCGCGGGCCGGTTCGCACACAGCCAGGCGGCGCCCCTTTGGCCGTGAGCGGCATGCGAGGGCACGAGAGCGGGCAGCGTTTGCCCAGGCAAACATCGATTGACCGGAACGAGGCAACGCAGCCCCTGCATAATCGCTGGTAGACGCCGCAAAACTGCCTACGCATGCTTCTCGGCAAAATAAATGACGCCGCGTCACTTGTATTGACCGGCCCCAGCGCGGATAATCTGGCTATCGGCCGGCGCGCGGGGAATCGTGCCGGCGTGCACGTCCACGCGCACCCATAAGGAGAGGAAGCCATGGAACCCTCAAAGGTGTACTTCTGCGACCTTCACACGCACATGGGAGACGGCCTGCCCAACAAGCTCAAGCGCCTCATCAAGAGGGCGGGCATCGGCCAGATCGACTTCGAGAACAAGTTCGTTGCCATCAAGATGCACCTCGGCGAACCCGGCAACCTCAGCTTCCTGCGCCCCAACTACGCCAAGGCCGTGGCCGACGTCGTGAAGGAGCTGGGCGGCAAGCCGTTCATCACGGACTGCAACACACTCTACGTGGGCGGACGCAAGAATGCGCTCGACCACCTTGACTCCGCCTACGAGAACGGCTTCAACCCGTTCCAGACCGGCTGCCACACGATCATCGCCGATGGCCTTAAGGGCCTCGACGAGGTGGAGGTCCCCGTGCGCGGCGGCGAGTACGTCAAGAACGCCAAGATCGGCCGCGCGCTCATGGACGCCGACATCGTCATCAGCCTCACGCACTTCAAGGGCCACGAGCAGGCGGGCTTTGGTGGTGCCATGAAGAACCTCGGCATGGGCGGCGGTTCTCGCGCCGGAAAGATGGAGCAGCACTCCGCCGGCAAGCCCAGCGCCAACGCAGACAAGTGCATCGGTTGTCGCCAGTGCTCCAAGATCTGCGCGCACGACGCCTTCTCGTTTGACGAGACGCGCGAGCACGAGTTCGCCAACGGCCGCACGCGCGAGGTCCACGTGGCCAGCATCGACCACGACAGATGCGTGGGCTGCGGCCGTTGCATCGCCGTGTGCAATCAGGACGCCATCAGCCCCGACTACGACGCCGCCGTCGAGGTGCTCAACTACAAGATCGCCGAGTACACGAAGGCGGTCGTGGACGGTCGCCCGAGCTTCCACATCTCGCTCGCCATCGACGTCTCCCCCAACTGCGACTGCCATGACGAGAACGACAAGCCCATCGTGGGCGACATCGGGTTCTTCGCGAGCTTTGACCCCGTCGCCATCGACCAGGCATGCATCGACGCCGTCATGGCCCAGCCCGCCCTCCCCGACACGGAGCTCACGCGCATGCAGCACAAGCTCGAGGCCGCCGGCGAGCTCGACGAGGCCCACGCGCACGACAAGTTCTACGTGACGCACCCCGACACGGACTGGAAGAGCTGCATCGACCACGCCGAGAAGATCGGCCTGGGCACCCACGAGTACGAGCTCATCGAGGTCAAGTAGGCTCGTTGATCAATCTGAGGACGCGCCCTCGCCGGTCCTCGAAAAATGGGCACCCCGCGTTGCCTCCACAGGCGGCGTGGGGTGCTATCATTTCGACCAATTCACTCGACTCGGCCCAAAAGCTCGGTGTTTGCCATGAGAAGGATCATTCCCGTCGCGCTGCCCATCATGCTCTCCTACATCCCGCTGGGACTAGCCTGCGGCGTGCTCGCGAGCAAGTGCGGCATCAACCCGGCCGTCGGCTTTTTCATGAGCGTGACCCTTCTCACCGGTAGCGGCCAGTTCATGATCTCCAACCTCTGGCTCGCGGGGCTGCCTGCCGCGTCGATCGTGGCCTCGGTGGCGGCGGTGTCGCTGCGCTTTGCGCTCTACTCGGCCTCGCTCGCCCCTCACCTCAAGAAGGCGAGCAAGCGAATGGCCCTTGCGCTCTCCTACACGCTCATAGAGGAGCCCTACGCCGTCACGCTCGCCAAGCTCTCGGAGGGCGAGGAGAGCTGGACGTTCAGGCATGCCCTGGGGCTCAACGTCGTCGCGATTCTGACCTGGGCCGTCTCGGTATCGGTAGGTTGCGCCATAGGCTCGGCGACGGACATCCCGACCGCGCTCGCCAGCTTTGTCATGACGTCGCTGTTCATATGCCTTCTGTGGGGTCAGCTCACGAGCCGCAACAACCTCGTTGCCGCAGGTTGCGCCATCGTGACCGTCGTGATTCTCAAGCTTGTGGGCCTCTCGAGCGTGGCTGTGCCCGTCGCGGCCGTCCTCGGCGTTGCGGCGGCGTTCGTGGCGGCCGGGCACGAAGAGAATGCCTCGCAGGCAGACGCAATCGACGACCTTCCCGCCGAGAGGAGCGGTGATGCCGCATGAGCGCACAGGAGTTCCTCGTCATCTGGGGCTGCACGTTCGTCGTGATGCTCTCCTGCCGCATCATCCCCGTCTTCTCGCTGCGTGGGCGCACCCTGCCCCCGCGCGTGGTGGAGGCGCTCAACTTCATCCCTCCCGCGGCCTTCGCGGCACTCGTCGCAAACGACCTGTTCTCGCCCACGATGTTCTCGGCAGGGCTCTGGAACGGAATCTTCCCGCTCCTTGCCGCCGCCGTCGTGTTCGCCATCGCCTGGAAGACCAAGTCGCTCATGTGGTGCTGCATCGGTGGGGTTGTCGCCTATCTTGCGCTCTCACTCATCTAACCGGACAAGCTACCAAGAACGATGCCCATGACGATGAGACAAGCTCCCGCGCTCCTCAGGCAACCGATCCAAGCCCATTTGTACAAAACGGGTCCAAATTGCACGGTTTTATGTCGCCTCTCCAACCTCTATCTGCGGTTATGCTCGTAAGTACCTCATGCGAGGCGAGAATAACGACGTTTTGAGCCCGTTTTGTACAAACGTGCCCAAATCATGCGTGGAACGAGAACCTCGTTACACAAGAAGGGCGCACAAACAAAAAAGGCCGCCGGCAAAATGCCAGCGACCTCAACATTCAATGGTCGGGTTGACTGGATTCGAACCAGCGACCCCCGCGTCCCGAACGCGGTGCTCTACCAAACTGAGCCACAACCCGATGCAGGAGTGTATTCTACCAGACTTCTCACGCCATGCAAACGAGAAGTTCTACGAGTTTGCTCGTACCCCAGCGCCACCCACGCGCGTGGCCCAGGAACGCCAGCCATGAGCCTCACACGCGCGCTCGGCGATTTGCCTCGCCGCCTCGCCGCTCTCGCACAGGGCAAACGAGCACGCGCCAGAACCCGTGACCTGCGAGGCCATGACACCGGGCTGTGTGGCAAGCCACTCGCTCACGGCGCGAACGTCGTCGCAGAGAGACTCGGCAGCGGGCGCGAGGTTGTTGTACAGCGCCGCCGCCATCGCAGACACGTCTCCCGCCTCGAGCGCCTCGCACGCGGGCACGTAGCTCGCAGGCTGCTCGCCAGAGGCATCGAACTCGTCGTACGCCGCCTTGGTGGAGACGCCGTCGGCAGCGGGCATCACGAGCACGATGGGAGCATCGAACTCGGGAAACGTCCTCTCGAGCGCGTCGCCCGCACCCAGATAGAGGCCCGGGCGGCAGTCGAGGAAGAAAGCCACGTCGGCACCCACGCGCCTGGCAACGCGAATCACGCGATCATCGTCCGCCGCGACGCCCCAGCGCCCGGCCAGCGCGCGCAGCACGGCGCCAGCGTCTGCGGAAGACCCGCCCAGCCCCGCCTTCTCGGGAATGCGGGCCACGACGTCAATCCGCACGTTGGGCTCCACGCCCAGCGCCTCGGCAAGCATCGTGGCGGCCCGCCAGACGGTCGTCTTCTCGGGCGCAACCTCGAGCGCGGGCTCATGATGAACGATGAGCTCCGGGGCGTCCTCGACCGTCACCGTGTCATAGAGCGCCACAGGTACCATGACCGAGTCGACCCGATGATAGCCACGCTCGTCCCTGCCCTGGTGAATGCCCAGGTGCAGGTTGACCTTGCACGGCGTCTCTATGACCTGGCGGCCCGGCATGCGCGGATGCTACTCCTCGGTCTCGGCGGCAACGTAGTCGAACAGGCGCTCGCCCGACTCGGCGTCAAAGAGCTCGACGGTGCCCGTGAGGACGTCGACGTACTGGTAGGACTGACGCGCCTTACGGCCACGACGCTCGTCAACCTCGAGCTGGAACAGGGACGGATAGGCCATGACGAGCGTGCCCGTGCGCTCGACGATGCGCGAGCGGCCCATGTTGGCCCTGACCTTGAGGCGCTCGCCCTGGAGGCTCGCGAGCTTCTCGTGGATCTCGTCGACCCTGTTGACGGAAGGAACTTCGGTTTCCATGCCTTGCTCTCTATTCCGCGGCACGCCAAAGGCCGGCCACGCCGGACGGCGCGGGGCAAAAACGGCAGACTACCGCACTCTGCATTCATACGAACAGCTATCGTACTGTGCGGAAAACACGCCCTCAAGGCTCGCGAGAAAGGAACCGCAGAATGAACATGGAGCTTGCAGGCGCCAACGTCGCTCGCACGGACGAGACGGGCACGCTCGACCTCGCGCGCGCCACGCGCGTCATGGACAACCTCGAGAGGATGGGCATGCGACAGGTCCTCATCGCGGACCCCATGTCCATCTGGTACCTCACGGGCTACTGGAACGTTCCCTACGAGCGCTTCTATGGCCTCTACCTCGCCCGCTCGGCCAAGACGGGTGACATCGAGGCCACGATGTTCTGCAACCGCCTGTTCCCGGACGCCACGCGCACGGGCGCGCGCGTCATCACGTTCGACGACACCGAGAGCCCCATCCCCCTCGTAGCCGCGGCCACGCGCCGCGACGAGCCGCTCGGCATCGACAAGGTACTCGCCGCACGCTGGTTGCTCCCCCTCATGGAGGCGCGCGTTGCAAGCGAGTTTAGCCTGGGCTCACCCGCCGTCGACGGCGCCCGCTCCATCAAGGACGCACGCGAGCTCGACCTCATGCGCGCCGCCTCGGCCACGAACGACCAGGCCATGGCATGGCTGCGTGCCCAGCTGCGCGAGGGCGTCACGGAGCACGAGATCGCGAGCGGACTTCTGGCCGAGTACCGCCGCCTGGGCGCCCAGGACCACAGCTTCACGCCCATCGTGAGCTTTGGCGCCAACGCGGCAGACCCGCACCACGAGCCGGACGGCACGAGGCTGCACGTCGGCGACGTCGTACTGTTCGACGTGGGCTGCAAGCGCGACTCGTACTGCTCGGACATGACGCGCACGTTCTTCTTTGGCGCGCAGCCCGGCGAGCGCGACCGCGAGGTCTACGAGACGGTCCGCCGCGCCAACGAGGCCGCGGAGGCCATCGTGAAACCCGGCGTGACGTTTGCCGAGATAGACCTCACCGCGCGCCGCATCATCGAGGATGCCGGCTACGGCGAGTACTTCACGCATCGCCTGGGCCACCAGATCGGCCTCGAGGACCACGAGCCCGGCGACGTCTCCTCCACCCACGACGAGCCGGTGCGCCCCGGCCAGTGCTTTTCCATCGAGCCGGGCATCTACCTGCCGGGCGAGGTGGGTGTGCGCATCGAGGACCTCGTCATCGTCACCGAGGACGGCTGCGAGGTCATGAACGCCTATCCCAAGCAGCTCACGGTCATCGAGTAGCGAGCCCTCGCAGACGCGTTGCGGCGCAACCGCGCGAGAGACACGAGGGGCCGGGACGCTCGTGCGCCTCGGCCCCTCTCGCTTGCCTCGCAGGGGCCCTCACTACGCCCCGAGCACGTACGTCTCGATGGCCCAGGCGGCACCGTCCTCGTCGCACGGGGGCGCCACGACGTCGGCCGCGGCCTTCACGTCGTCCGCGGCCTGGCCCATGGCCACGCCCAGTCCCGCGTGCACGAGCATGTGGACGTCGTTTCCGCCGTCGCCAATGGCCATGCACTCGGCCGGCGTGATGCCCAGGCGCTCGCAGAAGGCGTCGATGGCATCTCCCTTGCCACGGCCGCGCTCCACGACGTCCATGAACGCGGGAGACCAGCGGGCACTCTCAAGGCCGGGGATTCCCCCGAGAAGCTCGGCGTCGAGCGAGGGGTCGCAGTCCACGACCATCTGCAGCACGGGATTGGCACCCACGACGGACCAGGGGCGCACGCGTCCGTCGCGCCCGCCGCGACGAGACTGGTAGCGGCCGGACTTCTCGAGCTCCTCGGGCGTGCCGCAGAAGTAGATGTCGTCGGGCTCGGTGAACGTCACGGCAAGGCCGCGGGCCTCGCACGCGTGCGCAAAGGCAGAGACGTCGGCCGGGTCCATCGGCGACATGTGGATGAGCTCTCCGTTCGCCATGTAGCAGTACTCGCCGTTTGCCGTGGAGTAGCCGTCGAAGGGAAACATCGCGTCGACGCCGATGCCGTCCTTGTAGCGGCCCGTGACGATGAACAGCGACACGCCACGCTCGCGAGCGGCCGCAAGGGCGGCAAGCGTGCGCTCGTTCATGCGCCTCTCGTTAAAGCGGACGAGCGTTCCATCGATGTCGAGAAAGACTGCCTTGATAGCCAAGCTCGCTCCCCTCGTTCAAAAAGGCCCGGGGCGCAACCGCGTCCCGGGTCGGCAGGCCAGATGCACGCCTCGATTCTAGTAGAGGCCCTCGCACAGGGAGAGGGCGGCGTCGTCGCAGACGACGAACACGTTGGGGTGGAGCTGAAGGATGGAGGCAGGGCAGGTGGGAACGATCGGGCCAAAGCACATGTCGTGGACGGCCTGGGCCTTGTTCTCTCCGTTGGCGACCATGAGGATGCAGCGAGCGTTCATGATCGTCTGCGTGCCCATGGTGTAGGCCTGGCGCGGAACGTCCTCCTCCTTCTCGAACAGGCGGGAGTTGGCCTCGATCGTGCTCTCCGTGAGGTCGACGCAGTGCGTGCCCTTGGAGAACTCGTCGGCCGGCTCGTTGAAGCCGATGTGGCCGTTGCGGCCGATGCCGAGAAGCTGCAGGTCACAGTAGCCAGCCTCGGCAACCATGCGGTCGTAGTCGGCGCAGGCGGCGTCGGCGTCGGCGTTGGCGCCATCGGGCACGTGGACGTTGGCCGGGTCGATGTTGACGTGGTTGAAGAGCTGGTCGTTCATGAAGTAGTGGTAGCTCTGCGGGTCCTCGTGCGTGAGGCCACGGTACTCGTCGAGGTTGTAGGTGCGGACCTCGGAGAAGTCCAGCGAGCCAGACTCGTACTTCTTGATGAGGCCCTTGTAGGCGCCAATGGGCGTGGTGCCCGTGGCAAGGCCGAGCACGCAGTTGGGCTTGAGCTGGATCTGGGCGGCGAGGATGTCGGCGGCCTTGCGGCTCATAGCCTCATAGGTGTGGCAGTTGATGATTCTCATGGCGCGTCCCTTCTCTTGTGTGGCGAGGACGCGTCTTGCGCCTCGCCTGCGGCCCGCGTCGGCCGCAACCAACGTGAGACGCGGCCACCAGGGCGAGGTCGCGCAGCTATGAGGATGTCTCGCCGCGTCGGGGCCCCTGCCCGTCCATGGCGGACCGGGGCGATGCCCCAGACGTGCTTAATGATGCCGCTCGCCCACCGAGCGTTCAAGCACGATTGGGCGAGCGGCACGCAATGGAAACGTAAGGGTCGTGTGCCCAAAGGGGTCAGGCACCTTTGGGCCACTTCGGCTACAGGGCCCGCGCTACGAGAGCTGCCTCGCGAGGTCGGCAAGGGCGTGAGCTCGGTGCGAGATGGCGTTCTTCTCGGCAGGGTCGAGCTCGGCCATCGTGCGGCCGGGTGTCTCGACGGGCCAGAACAGCGGGTCGTAGCCAAAGCCGTTCTCGCCTCGCGGCTCGCGGCCGATCGTGCCTTCGCAGTCGCCCTCACCCGTGAGCACCGTGCCGTCCGGGTAGATGAGCACGACGCTCGAGTGGAAGCGGGCCGTGCGGTCCTCGTCCGCCACGCCGTCCATCTCGCGCATGAGCTTGGCGTTGTTGCGCGCGTCGTCGCCGTGGACGCCCGCCCAACGGGCGCTCATGATCCCCGGCTCGCCAGAGAGCGCGTCGACGACGAGGCCCGAGTCGTCCGCGACGGCGGGCAGCCCCGTCTCCTCGCAGGCAGCCTGGGCCTTGATGATGGCGTTCTCCGTGAACGTGTCGCCGTTCTCGACCGGGTCGGGGAACTCCCCGAGCTCGCCGAGGGCGTAGAACGTCACGCCCGGCATGACGGGCGCGAGGATGGCCTCGATCTCGGTGACCTTGTGCGCGTTGCCCGTTGCCACCACGACGGTGGCCTTGGGGTCAAGCGTGGCGATGTCAATGCTGGGCATGGTTGCTCCTTTGTCGAATGTGGCGGTGGCCAGAACCGGTGACAGCCGACCTTCGGCCCCGCTGTTGCCGCTAGGCGGAAAAGCCGGTGACCTCGTCCTGCAGGGCGCACAGGCGCGCGATGGCGGGCTCGGCCATGTCGAGCAGGTCGCCCAGCTGTGCGCGGGAGAGCGTCGAGCGCTCGCCGGTGCCCTGGATCTCCACGATGCCGCCATCCGCGGTTCCCACGAGGTTGAGGTCCACGTCCGCGTGGCTGTCCTCGGGGTAGTCGAGGTCGAGCAGGGGCACGCCGCCAACGATGCCGGCCGAGATGGCCGCAACCTGGCCCGTGAGCGGCAGGCGGCGGATCTTGCCCTGCTCCACGAAGCTCATGAGCGCGTCATGTAGGGCAACCCAGGCGCCCGTGATGCTCGCCGTGCGCGTGCCGCCGTCTGCCTGGATGACGTCGCAGTCAACCGTGATGGTGAACTCGCCGAGGTGGTCAAGGTCGCACACGGCACGAAGGCTGCGGCCGATGAGGCGCTCGATCTCCATGGAGCGGCCCTTGCGGCCCTTGTACTCGCGCTTCGTGCGGGAGGACGTCGAGGCGGGAAGCATCGCGTACTCGGCCGTGACCCAGCCCTTGCGGCTGGCGCGGCGCCACGCGGGCAGCGACTCCTCGATCGTGGCCGTGCACATGACGCGCGTGTCACCAAACTCGGCCAGGCACGAGCCGTGGGCGTTCTTCATCACGTCTCGCGTGAGCCTGACGGGACGCATCTCGTTGTTCGCGCGGCCCTCGGGGCGGCGCTCATCGGGCGTGTACATGGTGAGTCTCCTTCTTGCGGGCGCGCATGCGCACGCCCTGTCTGCGACGTTGTTTCAGGCATGCCCCTAGTGGGTGCCAAGGGCCTCGAGCGTCTCGAGCTCGATGTGCTCGATGGAGTCGAGCGGGTGCCCAAAGATGAACTTGCCCGCCACGGCAAACGAGGTGATGTCGTCAGACGTCGTGGCAAAGCGGTACTTGGGCTCGCCGCCGGCGCCAAGGTCTGCCGTCTCCGGGCCTGCAAGCTCGCCGCGGCGTTCGAGAATCTCTGCCACCTCTCGCGCCGTCTCCTCCGCCGAGCTCACGGTGCGTACGCCCGGCCCCAGCGCGGCAGATATCTCCCTCGCCAACAGCGGGAAGTGCGTGCAGCCAAGCACGACGGTGTCCACCCCGTGGCCCAGAAGCGGCGCCACGTTCTGGCGCGCAAGCTCGCGCACCTCGGGCGTATCGAACACCTCGGGGTTCTCCATCCAGTCATCGTGCAGGTAGGTGCCCGAGGCAAGCTCGCGCTCAACGAGGTCGACGAAGCTGCCCGCCGGGGCCTGCGTCACGCGAACGCCGGCGTCGAGGTTGTGGATGGCGCGCTCGTAGGCGCCGGAGTCCACCGTTCCCCGCGTGGCGAGCACGCCCACGCGACGCGAGCGCGTGGCTTGGATGGCGGCGCGGGCACCCGGCTCGATGACGCCGATGACGGGTACGGAGAGCGTGCGCTGGATGACGTCGAGGCCAGCCGCCGTCGCCGTGTTGCACGCAATGACGACGAGCTTCACGTCGTGCCGCTCAAGCCAGTGGCCCACCTGGCGCACGAACAGGCGGACCTCCGCCTGCGGACGCGTGCCGTAGGGGCAGCGCTTTGTGTCCCCCACGTAGTAGATGGACTCGTCAGGAAGCCTGGAGGCGACGGATCGCGCAACGGTGAGGCCACCAAGGCCCGAGTCAAAGATGCCAATCGGCTTGCTCAAAGACATGCGACCTCCCCAGTGTCGCGGCGGGGCGCACGCCTCGCGACCAGAGCCCCACGATATGAAGTGGGCCGAGGAAGGCGGCTGCACTCCTCGGCCCACGGGTTCGTTGGTGGGCGATGAGGGATTCGAACCCCCGACCTTGTGCGTGTAAAGCACCTGCGCTAGCCACTGCGCCAATCGCCCGTAAGCACCGGAAGTTTAGCACAGGCCACCGCCGGCTGGCGGCGATGGCGGCCTGGCCCGTCCCCAGCCGTCTCCCAAGCCGGCGGCGAGCGGTGACAGTTTGACCCCGTCCCCAACTGTCACCCGCGCGGACGCGTGACGGGCGCCGCGTATACTGGTGTCTTGTGTAGATACGCCAACAAAAAGGAGAGACGCATCATGCCCTGTGCTCCCACCAGCCTGCTCGGGCTCTGCTCACTTCTCGATGACCTCAAGATCCTCGTCCAGGGGGTGTCGCCCGAGAGCGACGCACCCGTGACGGGCGCGGCCTGCGACTCCCGCTGTGTGCGCCCCGGCAACGCCTTCTTCTGCAAGGGACGGGCGTTCAAGCCCGCCTACCTCGCGTCGGCGCTCGACGCGGGCGCCGTGGCCTACGTCTGCGACGAGCGGCACGCGCCCGAACTTGCCAAGGCCGCGCCCGGGACTCCGGCAATCGTCGTCTCCGACATGCGCCTTGCCATGGCACGCGTCTCTGCGTGCGCGTTCGGCAGGCCCGACCTCGACGTGCCCCAGGTGGGCATCACGGGCACCAAGGGCAAGTCCACGACGGCCTACATGCTGCGCTCCGTCATCGACGCGGCAGACGGCACGCGCAGCTGCGGCATCATCGGATCCATCGACACGTACGACGGCGTGGAGGACATAGAGTCCACCAACACCACGCCCGAGGCACCCGACCTGTGGCGCCACCTCGCCAATGCCCGAGACGCTCAACTCTCCGCCATGGTCATGGAGGTCTCGAGCCAGGCGCTCAAGTACGACCGCACGCTCGGCGTCCAGCTTGACGTCGCGGCGTTCCTGAACATCGGCTCGGACCACATCTCGCCGGTGGAGCACCCCACGTTCGAGGACTACTTCGCAAGCAAGCTGCGCATCTTCTCGCAGTGCCGTCGCGCCGTCGTGAACCTGGGCACGAGCAACGTGGAGCGCGTGCTCGACGCGGCGCACTGCGGCGGCTCAGACGGCGAAGCCCCCGAGCTCGTGTGCGTCTCCGCCGCCGGCCCCGATGCCGTCGAGTGCGGCAGCTGCGACATGGTGTTCCCCGACATCTGGGCCACCGACGTCGAGCCGCGCGGCGCCAGCCTCGCGTTCGTCGCCCACGGCACCACGCAAGACGGCCACCCCACGAGCGACGCCGCCGAGAAGGCCTGGGAGCTGCCCGTGGTCATCAATTTCCCCGGGTTGTTCAACGTGGAGAACGCGCTCGTTGCCATCGCGTGCGCCGAGCTTCTCGGGATCGAGCGCGCCGCCATCGCCCGTGGCCTGGCGGCGTGCCGCGTGCCGGGTCGCATGGAGCTCATCGGAAAGCCAGACGCCCCGGTGCTCTGCGTGGTCGACTACGCCCACAATGCCCTCTCCTACCAGAAGTTCTTTGCCTCCATGGCCAAGGAGTTCCCCGGCAGGCGCATCGTGGCGCTCATCGGCGCGCCGGGCGGCAAGGCCTTTGAGCGGCGCGTCGAGCTGCCGCGCGAGGCCGCCCGCTGGGCGAGCCACATCATCGTGGCCGAGGAGGACCCGGGACACGACTCCAACGAGGACATCTGCCGCGAGATGGACGCCAACGTGCCCGAGGGGTCCACGCTCGCAGACGGCACGCCCGTGACGCACGAGTACGTGCTCGATCGCCAACAGGCCGTTGCGCGCTGCCTGGACGTGGCGCTCTCCTACGGGCAGCCCGCGCTCGTGTGCCTTCTCGGCAAGGGCGACGAGACCCTCATCCACCGCGGGGACGAGTTCCAACCCATGGTGCCGGACGGAGAGGCCTTCAGGCAGGCGGCCGCCGAGCGCGGCATCGAGCTGTAGGGAGCAGACATGGCCCACATCACCTTCCCCGAAAGGCCCACCGGCGAGCTTGCCGAGCGTCTCCGCAAGGTTCGCTACGTCATCACGGACGCAGACGGCACGATGTTCACGGGAGCCAAGGCAACGGTGAACACGGCCGGCGAGCCGTGCGCCGAGCTCGTGCAGACGCTCGTGGAACTCACGCGCGCGGGCGTCTCGGTCATCCCGTGCACGGGCCGCAACCGAGCCATGATCATGGAGGACGCCCGCGTACTGGGCTTTCCCGGGTGGATTGCCGAGATGGGCGGCGTGCTGTGCACCAAGCAGACGAGTCAGCCCGAGTGGCACTACTTCACAGGGCGCATGCCCTATGACGAGGGCTGCGGCAAGACCCCGCACGACGTCATCTGGGAGACGGGCGTCATCGACGAGATGCTCGAGCGCTGGCCCGGGCATCTCGAGACCTACCACGACAACGGAATTGGCTTCGAGTATCGCGAGGTCACGGTTGCCATGCGCGGGGACGCCCCCGAGGACGAGATGCAGGACATGCTCGACCACTGCGGGCTGCCGCTCTACCTGTCCGACAACGGGATGGTCGACCACATCTCCGGCGACAGCACGCTCGAGTGTGACCGCAGCCATCCGCAGGGCATCCACACCTACCACGTGACGCCCGCCGGCGTGAGCAAGGGCACGGGCATCGTGCGCTTCGTGGAGCTCGCGGGCCTGGCGCCCGATGAGGTCCTTGGCGCGGGTGACTCCCCCGCAGACTGCGTGATCGCCGACGCCGTGGGCACGTTCCTGTTCATGTGCAACGGCCTCGGCCACGAGCGTGCCGAGGAGGAGCTTGCCGCGCGCGACAACATCCTCGTCTCCACGAAGCGCGCCACCGACGGCTGGGTCGCCGCCATGCGCGGCCTCCTCGCCGCCAAGGAGTAGGCAAGCGGCCACAAGCCGCCCGCATCGTTCGCGAGTGTAGCTATTCAGTCACTAATGGCCGCTTTTCTCGCCCTCCAGCGTCCGAATAGCTACACTCGCGCTGCTTTAAGGCGGAAGCACCCAGCCACATACGCGAGGAGGCCCGGCTCCGACGTCGCGAGGCAAACATTCCGCAGCGCGCACTTTGCGCGAGGACGTTTGCATGCGATGCCGGGCCGGGCCTCCGGTCAGGTCGCTATGAGGCGAGCTTAGAAGTCGATGTCCGTGTCGTAGTAGCAGGCCTTGAGGATCTTCTCGAAGTCGGCGGCCTTCGTCTCACGCGGGTTCTCGGGCGTGCAGGCGTCCTGCTCGGCGTTCGCGGCGATCTCGGGCAGCTTGGCGAGGAACTCCTCCTCGGAGACCATCTGCGGGTGCTCGTCGTCGACCTTCACGCCGCCGTTGGCGTAGTCCTTGATGGACTGCGGGATGTTGAGCTGGTCGTTGAGGTCGCGGATCTTCTGGACGAGCGCGGCGATGAGCTCCTCGTTTGTCTCGCCGGGAAGGTGCAGGATCTCCTTGGCGACGTAGGCGTAACGCTCGGCGGCACGCGGGTCCTTGGAGTTCCACTGGATGACCTTGCCGAGGTACATGGCGTTGGCGGCACCGTGGATGATGTGGCCGTTCTCGAAGGCGGCACCGGTCTTGTGGGCCATGGAGTGCACGATGCCGAGAAGGCCAGAGGAGAAGGCGATGCCGGCGATGCACTGGGCCTCGTGCATGTGCTGGCGAGCCTCCTTGTCGCCCTCATAGGACTTGGGGAGCCACTCGACGATTTCGCGGATGCCGTGCAGCGCGTTGGCGTCGGTGAACATGGAAGCGAAGGTGGAGACGTAGGCCTCCATGCAGTGCGTCAGCGCGTCCATGCCGGTGTGGGCGCAGAGCTTGGCGGGCATGGAGTAGGTGAGCTCGGGGTCGACGATGGCGACGTCTGGGGTAATGTTGAAGTCGGCGAGCGGGTACTTGATGCCCTTGGCGTAGTCCGTGATGACGGAGAACGCGGTGACCTCGGTAGCGGTGCCGGAGGTCGAGGAGATGGCGCAGAAGTGGGCCTTCTGGCGCAGCTCGGGGAAGGAGAACGGCTGGATGATGTTGTCGAAGGACTCCTCGGGATACTCATAGAAGACCCACATGGCCTTGGCGGCGTCGATCGGGGAGCCACCGCCGAGGGCGATGATCCAGTCCGGCTCGAACTCGCGCATGGCCTCGGCGCCCTTCATGACCGTCTCGATGGACGGATCGGACTCGACGCCCTCGAACAGCTTGACCTCAAAGCCGGCGTCCTCGAGGTCCTTCTGGATGTCCTGCAAGAAGCCGCCGCGACGCATGGAGCCGCCGCCGGAAACGATGATGGCCTTGCTGCCCTTGAGGTTCTTGACCTCGTGGCGGGCACCCTCGCCAAAGTAAAGGTCACGCGGATTGGTAAAACGACCCATGTTGTTTCCTCCAATTCATGGTTCCGGCCACCTTGGCCGGCATCCGACGGCGCGAGGCCGCCGGCTCTCCCCGTTGTGACGCACCGCAGATGCGAGCGTCCTTGCAAGACCGGCTTCCGGAGCCCCTCCGGGCGCGCCCGCCTCGCCGGCGCGGACTCAAATGCCCCGTCCCGCACCGTTCAACGTAGATTGTATCCAGCGCTTTTCTCGCAAAGTCATACCTTTCTGCGACCGTTGCAAAACCAACCGCCCGCAGAATTCCAGCTCTCGCCGATTTACAAGGACGGTTGACCTCGTTCAACTGGACATCTCGCTGAACGCGCGATACAAGCGGGCGGCGGCACCGCAATGGCACCGCCGCCTGGACTCGCTGATTGTTTGGCTGGATGAGCCGCGCCGGGCCTCGCTACAGGTCTGCTGCCTCGATGGCGGCGACCGCACGGCGCAGGCCATCGGGCGGAAGCACGAGGGCCATACGCACGAAACCCTCCCCCGCCGGGCCAAAGCTCGCGCCCGGCGTCACGATGACGCCGGCCTTCTCCATGAGCTCGGAGCAGAAGGCCACGGAGTCCATGCGTCCGTGAGGCAGGCGCGCCCACACGAACATGGAGCCGTGCGCGTTCGGGCGCTCCCAACCGATTGACTCGAGGCCGTCGCACAGGGCGTCTCGGCGCTCCTGGTACTTGCGCTCCTGTTCGCGCACGGACTCGCGCGGACCGGTGAGCGCGGCAATGGCAGCGTGCTGGATGGGCAGGAACATGCCGTAATCGCTCTGGGCGCGGAGCTTGCGCACCGCCGCGACGACGTCCGGGCGACCAACGAGGAAGCTGATGCGAGCGCCCGTGACGTCGAACGACTTCGACAGGCTGAAGAACTCGACGCCTACCTCGGACGCACCGGGATTCTCGAAGAAGCTGTGGCCCTCGACGCCGTCATAGATGATGTCGCTGTAGGCGTTGTCGTGGACGATGAGGACATCGTGCGCCTTCGCGAACTCGATGATCTGGGCGTAGACCTCGGGCGTGCCCACCGAGCCCACGGGGTTGGCGGGCAGCGAGACGATCATGTACTTGGCGCGGTCTGCCACGTCATCGGGGATCTCGGCAACGTTGGGCAGGAAGTTGTTCTCGGCGTTGAGGGGATAGAAGGCAAGCTCGGCGCCGGCAATGAGGGCAGAGGCGCGGAACAGCGGGTAGCAGGGGTCGGGAACGAGCACGAGGTCTCCCTCGTCAACGAGGGCGGATGCCATGCGGCCCATGCCCTCCTGCGTGCCGTTGCAGCTCATGATCATGTCGGGCGTGAGGCCGGCGACGCCAAAGCGGCTCGCGTAGTAGTCGATGACGGCCTGGGTGAGATCCGGGAGGTCGTGCAGGGCGTACTTCCAGTTGTTTGAGTCCTTCGCGGCCTCGATGAGAGCATTCTTCACGTGCGCGGGCGGCTCGAAGTCCGGTGTGCCCACGGACAGGTCGATGACCTCGTGGCCAGCAGCCTCCAGCTCGATGCGCCGGGCGTTGAGCGAGGCAAACACCTCGTCGCCGAATCGGTCGAGTCGCTTGGAGAACTGCATGGTTGAACCTCCGTGAGTGGGTTTGCGCGCCTGTTCGCGCGAGAGTACGAGGATTGATTGTACGCCGCGAACGGACGATCCGCAGCGGCAGGACTAGCCCAGGCTCGCGAGCAGGGCCTCGCAACCAGCGCGGACGTCGCGGTAGGTGTCGTCGAAGTTGCCCGTCCACCAGGGGTCGGCGACGTCTCGGACGGAGCCGTCGCGATGGCGCGGGCAAGGGCGAAGCGGCGAGTTATCGGGGACATAGGAGAGCAGCTTCACGCACTTGTGGTCGAGATCCCCCGAGAAGACGCGGTTGAGCGAGTAGCCGTTGTCCTCGTCCATGTAGACGATGAGATCCCAGTCGCCGTACTCGGACGCGCGAACGCGGCGGGCGCGGTGCCTGAGCACGGGGATGCCAACGCTTCGCAGCTTGTTGACGGTGCCGTGATGGGGCGGGTTGCCACGCTCCTCATCGCTCGTGCCCGCCGAGTCGATGACGAATTCGTCTGCAAGGCCGGCACGGTTTACGAGGTCTTGCATGACGAACTGTGCCATGGTCGAGCGGCAGATGTTGCCAAGGCATACGAACAGGATGCGATGCATGAAGCTCCTTGGGACGGCGGCTGACGGCCAACGACCGGCCACAACAGCCCTTACTACGTTAAGCGCACCTAATTATCAGTCATGAGGCCAGAAATTAGGTGCGTTTGGCACGAGAAGACCCGTGGGCCAAGAATGACGGACGCCTACCCCTCCTCTATCCGCAGCGTCGAGCCGGTGCGTCCGCGCTCGACGACGATCTTGTGGTCGATGCTCGCGCGCAGCTCGTCGACGTGGCTGATGATGCCCACGAGCTTGTTGCTGTTCTCCGCGCCCGTGAGCGTGCGCACCGTGAGAGCGAGCGACTCTTGATCCAGCGAGCCAAAGCCCTCGTCCACGAACATCGTGTCAAGCTCGATGCCGCCGGCATGGGCCTGCACAACGTCCGAGAGGCCGAGCGCCAGCGCAAGCGACGCCTTGAACGACTCACCGCCCGAGAGCGACGAGGCATCGCGGGGCTTGCCCGTGAACGAGTCGAGAACATCGAGGTCAAGGCCCGTCTGAGCGGCGCCTCCGCCACTGCGCATCCCGCGATGACGCACGAGCTCGTAGCGCCCCTCCGTCATCGAGACGAGGCGCCTGTTGGCAGCCGCGAGCACGCGGTCGAACCAGCGTGCCTGCAGATACGTCTCGAAGCTCAGGCGCTGCTTGCCCGCGAGCCGTCCAGAGGCCGTACGCGCAAGCGCATCCATCTCGGCGTATTGGGCCGCGACGCTGCGGCCGCTCTCGCCGAGGCCCTCGAGCCGCCTCGCGAGCCGCGCGTTGGACTCGGCGCGCGCGGCAACGGCCGCGCGCTCGTTCTCGACCACCGTCCGAGCGTCTCGCGCCGCCGTGAGATCGGCTGAGACGCGTGCCGCGTCAACGTCCCCGCCCTGGCCGAGCCGCTCGATTCGCTCCTTCACCGCCGAGACGCGCTCCTCGAGACGCTCCACGCGTGCCCGTGCCTCGCGGAGCCCCTTTTCTGCTCGCTCGCGCGCCGCATCAATCTCGGCGATTCGCTGCGCGATAGCCGCGGCCTGGCTCCTTGCGGCGTCCTCGCTCTCGTGCGTGAGCGATGCCCTGATGGTCCTGACCGTGGCGCCCGCATCCGCGAGCCCTGACTTTGCCTGGGCGACGGCTGCCGCGGCATCATCGCCCGCCTGCCTGAGCGCGGGAATCCGCCGCTCGAGCTCACCGGCAAGCGAGGAGACGCGGTCATGCTGGTCGATGCGAGTGCGCGCCTCATCGGCGGCCTTCTCCGCAGCGCCAAGCTCCTGCCCCCTGCGCTCGACGTCTTGGGCCGCTGCAAGCTCATCGGTCTGGGAGAGCGACGAGGCGAGCTCCTGGCACGACGCCTCGAGGGCTGCGACCTGCTCGTTCAGGCTTGCAGCGTTCTTCCTCGCCTTCTCGATCTCTTGCTCGACAGACTCGCGCTTCTTCTCCAGGTCGGCGATCTTGCCATCAAGGGCGTCGCGCTCCCTCACGTGCTTCTCGGCCATCGCCCTCGCGGCGTCAGCGCCCTCGAGCCCGCTCGACAGATCCCTTCCCTTGGCGAGGAGGTCCTCGGCCGTGCCAAGGCGCCCCTCGGCGTCCGCGAGCTCGGCGGCAGAGGACTCGGCCTTCCCCCGAGCGGCCGCGACCTCAGAGGCGGCCCGGGTTGCCTCGGCCGACGCCTTGTCGAGCGCGGATGCGGCGGCGTCCACCTCGTCTTGCGTTGGGACCTCTCCCTCGCAGATGGCCGGATGGGGATGGCTTGTGGAGCCGCACACGGGACAGGGCTCGCCCTCCATGAGCCCCTGCGCGAGAACGCCCGCCTGGCCGCCAAGGAACGCGCGTTGCTTGGACGCATGCTCGGAGCGCGCCTCCTCAAGCGCCCGGCTCTTCTCGGCAAAGACGGCCTGGGCACGCTCGAACTCGGCGCTGTCGCTGTCTGCCCGGCGCTTTCTGCTGGTCACCTCTCGGTAGGAATCGCGCGTCTCCGCGATCATGCGCTCCAGCTCGGCATGCGCGGACCTTGCGCGCTCCAGCTCGGCCGGCGCCTCTCGCAGGGCCGTCTCCCGCTCGCGAAGCAGCTCGATCTGCCCCGCAAGCTCACCCGATGCAGCCGTGGCCTCATCAAGCCGCCCCTGTGCCCCGTTCGCCCGGGCGCGCAGCCCCTCGAGGCTCTCCTGCCTGTGCTTCAGGTCCAGGAGCGCGTCACGCGCGACCGTTGCCTCCGAGAGCAGGCGCCGCGCCTTCTCCTGCGCGGCCTCGGCACGTGCCAGATCCGCCGGCGCCCCCGCGAGCAGCTCCGCCCGCTCGCGGGCGCTCGCGAGCTCCGTTTCCGCCTGGGCAAGGTCCTCGGCGGCCTTGGCCCTGTGCCCCTCCGCCGCCTCAAGCGCCTTGCCAGCACGGGCCTCGGCCTGCAATGCCTCGCCAAGCGCGGAGAACTGCTCGAGCTCCCGCGCAATCACGGCGGCGTCACCCGCAAGGCGCCTGCGCTCGTCAGACCTCGCCTCCTGCGCCGCGAAATCCTCGCGGGCACGCGTCTCGACCTCGCTTGCCTCCGCAAGGCCGCGCTCGGCATCGGCAAGCGCAAGCCGCTGTTCCCCAAGCTGCTTGGCACGGTCTGCAAGCAGGGAAAGGCGCTCGACCTCCGCCGCCCTCCGCGAGCGCTCGCCATCGAGGCGCTCGAGCTCAGCAGCATCATCCTTGTCTTGCTCCGCGAGAAGCGCCAGTGCGTCGTCCACGTCTGGTGACTCGGAGTCCGTGAGCGCCCCGAGGCGTTCCCCGCGCTCCTCCCCCGCCACGCGAATCGTGGGAACGAGGGCGAGCAGACGCTCGCGAACGGCCTTGCTCTGCTCCTCGAGCTTGTGCCCACGCTCGTTGAGCGCGTTTTGAAAGCCAAGGTACGAGGCCGTTCCAAACAGCTTGCGCATGATGTCCGAGCGTTCCTTCGTGGCGGCCTGGAGCAGTCTGCGGAAGTCTCCCTGGGCAATCATGACGATCTGCGAGAACTGACTGCGGTCAATCCCGAGAAGCTCGTCAATCTTCTTGTCAACGGCACGCGTCCCCGTGACGGGAGCCTCGTCCCCATGTGAGAGCGTGGCGTCTGCCAGCTGCGTCGCCATGCCGGTTCCGCGCTTCTTGGGACGCTCGTACTCCGGGTTGCGACGAATGACGTAGCGCTCGCCGTGATGCTCGAACTCGAGCTCCACGAACGTCTCCGCACCCGGGGCGGCAAAGTCGCTGCGAAGGCTGCGGGCCGTGCGGTCCGAGCCGCTCGGCGCGCCATAGAGGGCAAACGAGATGGCGTCGAAGATGGTCGTCTTGCCCGCACCCGTGTCGCCGCAGATGAGGTAGAGCCCCTCACTCCCAAGCCTCTCGAAGTCAACGGACACCTCGCCCGCATAGGGTCCAAACGCGCTGATGGTTAGCTTGACCGGCCTCATCTAGAGCACCCCGATTCGCTCGAGCTCTTCCGTGACAATCGCGAGCTGCCCCTCCGTGAGCCCGCTTCCGTTCTGCTGCTCGTAGAAGTCACGGAACAGCTCGAGCGGGCTTGCGGCGTCGTCGGCGGGCGCGGCGGCGTCGGCGATGCCCGCCGCGCGCGTGCGCGCGTTGTCGTACTCGAGGCTCATGACGTTGGGGTAGACGTTGCGCAGGCGCGCCATGGCGTCCACCTCGGGGTTCTCGTCCGTCAGCACCGCATAGAGGTAGTCCTCGCGACTCGTTCCGGCGGCATCCGCCACCTCGGGCGATATGAGCCGCTCAAGCGGCCCCCGAACGCGCCGCAGGTCGTGGAGGGCAACGAGCGGAACGAGCTCGATACCCGGCTCCGTGCCGGCCTCGCCCAGCTCCACGAGCACGGCGGACTTCTCCCCGCGCCACTCGGAGAGCGAGTACTTGAGGATGGATCCCGCATAGCGCACGGCGGCGCGTCCCACGCGCTGGGGCCCGTGGATGTGGCCAAGCGCCACGTAGTCAAATGCGTCAAAGACGCTCGCGTCCACGTTGTCCATGCCTCCCACGGACAGCTCGGAGTCGCAGCGCTCCGGCGAGACTCCGCCAGCCGTCACGAACTGGTGCGCCACGGCAACGTTGCGCACCGGTCGTCCCTCATCGTCAACGCGCCGCAGGTCGCAGGCGTCGATTGCCACACGCAGGGCATCCGTGTAGCTCGAGATCTTCTCGTCCGGGAAGAAGTGCCGGACGGTAGAGATGTGCAGGTAGGGAATGGGCCACACGTCCACCGCGCCGTGCTCGTCCGCAAGGCGCACCGGCTCTATGCGCCCGTCGTACACCGGTGCCACGTGGATACCCCGGCTGCCGAGAAGACCCGAGGCGTAGGCGACACGCTCCGCCGAGTCGTGGTTGCCCGGGATGATCACGGCCTGCGCGCTCGTCTGGGCAAGCTGGCCCAGGAACCAGTCCACAAGCGCCACGGCCTCGGCGCTTGGCATGGACTTGTCGTACAGGTCCCCCGCGACGAGCACCGCGTCAACACCGCGCTTCTCAACGAGGTCAACGACCTGCGAGAGCACGTGCCTCTGGTCCTCGAGCATGGAGAACTCGCACACGCGCTTGCCGATGTGCAGGTCGGCTATGTGCAGCAGCCTCATGACGTCTCCCAACTGATGGTTTTGCCTGTCTGGGGAATTCTAGAGCCTTATCCTGACAATAAGTGTACGCACGCGGCGAGCGGCCCTTCTGGCCGCCGCCTCAACCCACAAGGAAGCCCCCGCCATGGCATTCATCGACCTCGCGCGCAGCCGCTACTCGGAGCGCCGCTTTGCCCAGACCCCCATCGAGCCCGAGAAGATCGACCTCGTCCTCGAGGCAGGCCGGGTGGCCCCCACCGCGCGCAACAGGCAGCCGCAGCGCATCCTCGTTGTCCAGAGCGAAGAGGGGCTCGAGAGGATCGACCGCTGCACGGACTGCCGGTTTGGCGCGCCGGCCGTTCTCGTGCTCGCCTATGACATGACCGTGGCAAGCAGGCACCCCGACGTCGTGGACTTTGGCGTCGTGGACACGAGCATCGTCGCGACGCACATGATGCTGCAGGCCAGCGAGTTGGGCGTCCACAGCTGCTGGGTGGGGCTCATCGACCCAAGCGAGCTCAGGCGCCAGTTCTCGGTCCCCGCCGACTACCGCATCATCGGCGTCATGCCGCTTGGCTATCCCAGCGAGCGCAGCCACCCCGCGTCGCTGCACAGGCGCCGCCACGACACCGGCGAGCTGTTCTTCCGCGAGAGCTACGGGGAATAGGCGCGTGCACGCGCCCCGTCCCAGCCCGTGGCTCGTCCGGCGCCATGGCCCGGCAGACCACATAAAAGGTGGAATACCACTTATAAGTTGTGGTGCCGCCGCATGCGTCCGCACATATTGTGGGCATGCCTACTTCCGACCCACATGCCACCCAGTGCGACATCGCACGCAGCCTTGCCCTGCACCTTCGCGACCTCCGCGAGAGAAGCGGCCTTACGCAGGAAGAGGTTGCCGAGCGGGCCGGCATGGCCCCGAACACCTACCAGAGGTACGAGCGCGGCGTCTCCAGGCAGGGAAAGCCCGCCAACCCAACGCTCTCGTCGCTCGTCTCGATCGCCTGCGCCTTCGACGTGGACGTGAGGGAGCTCCTCGTGGTCGAGTACGATAGCTCCGACACGAACACACCGGAGCTGCGAGCGGCATCGGCCCGCGCCCAGCTCCCACCAGCGCAGGCCTAGCCCTCCCGGCGGCCGGCGCGCCAAGGGAGACCCCATGTACGGACTACAGGCCGAGGCACACTTCGACGGCGCCCACTTCCTCACGGACTACTACGGCAAGTGCGAGAACCTCCACGGACACCGCTGGCGCGTCGTGGCCACTATCGAGGTGGAGCGCCTCCAGGACGGGCGCGGTGGCGCCGGCGAGCTGCGAGACGACGGCACGGTTACGGACGCGGGCACGATGCGTGACATGGTCGTGGACTTCGGCGTGTTCAAGCGCACGGTCGCCGAGGTGGCCGACGAGCTCGACCACACGTTCCTCGTCGAGGAGGGGTCGCTTGCGCCCGCCACGGTGGCCGCGCTCGAGGGCGAGGGCTTCTCGCTCACGATGCTGCCGTTTCGCACCACGGCCGAGAACCTCGCACGCTGGTTCTTCGACCGCCTTGCCGAGCGCGGCCTGCCCGTCTCGCAGGTAGAGGTGGACGAGACGCCCAACAACCGCGCCTTCTACGCAAGGGACGGTCACGTGGGCAGGTAGCCGGCCGCCACCCCGAACATGCCGTGCGGCCTTTGTGGACGCGGAAGGCCCCTTGCTTATTGTCCGCAATCCGTTGCATTATGTGATTCGCGAAGTACGAACACGTGTTTGCAGACGGAGGCGAGGAACCATGCAGGGCGCACCCCAGGCAAGCGACCCAACGGACACGGGGCGCGTCTACCTGTGCATCGACCTCAAGAGCTTCTACGCCTCCGTCGAGTGCGTCGACCACGGGCTCGACCCGTTCGAGACGGACCTCGTCGTGGCAGACACGAGCCGCGGCCCCGGCACCATCTGCCTGGCGCTCTCGCCCGCCATCAAGGCCAAGGGGCTCTCGGGCAGGCCGCGGCTGTTCCAGATCCCCAAGAACATCCGCTACCGGGCCATACGCCCCCACATGAGGCGCTACATGGAGGTCTCGGCGCAAATCTACAGCATCTACCTGCGCTTTATTGCAAGAGAAGACATCCACGTCTACTCAATCGACGAGTGCTTCATAGACGCCACGCCCTACCTTGCGCTCTACGACACGGACGGCGTGGGCCTCGCCCGCATGCTCATGGACACCGTGCGGGCCGAGACGGGAATCTGCGCCACGGCCGGCGTGGGCACGAACCTGTTCCTTGCCAAGGTGGCGCTCGACATCCAGGCAAAGCACGAGGAGAGCCACATCGGCGTGCTGGACGGCGAGCGCTTCCGCGCCACGATCTGGCACCACCGCCCCATCACGGACATCTGGCAGATAGGCCCCAACATCGCCAGAAGGCTCGAGTGGCGCTACGGCGTGCGCGACCTCGCCGGGATCGTCGCCATGGACGAGCCGACGCTGCGCCGCGAGTTCGGCGTGAACGCCACGCACCTCATGGAGCACGCGCGCGGAATCGAGAACTGCACCATCGCCCAGATCCAGTCCTACGAGCCGCAGCGGCACTCCATCAGCGTAGGACAGGTGCTCACGCGCCCCTACACGGCGGCGGAGGCCCTCACCGTCATGCGCGAGATGGTGGACGAGGGCGTGCTCGAGCTCGTGGGCAAGCGCCTAGCCTGCGGGCACGTGTCCATATGGGCCGGCTACCACATGACGGACCTGGACTGGGAGCTCGCGGCGGCGCACCGGGGGCCGCACGCCTCGGCCTCGCACAAGCTCGTAGCGCACACCTCGTCCCGTGAGGCACTCATGCGCGAGGTCGAGCGGCTGTGGGACGAGGCCATCGACGAGAAGCGCATGGTGAAGCGCCTCGGCCTTGGCTTTGGGGCGCTCGTTGCCGAGACGGACGCCGAGCTCACGCTCTTCACGGACGTGGAGGCCGAGCAGAGCGAGCGACGTCTCACGCAGGCGACACTCGCCGTGAAGGAACGCTTTGGGAAAAACGCAATCGTGCGCGGCAGGAGCTTCCGCGAGGAAGCCACGGGCCGCGACAGGAATGCGCAGGTGGGAGGCCATAATGCATAGCAACAGACTCGGAAGCACGTCCTCGCCCGCGGCCCGCCCCGCCCACGCGTCGGACGTCTCGCAGTTCATGCCGTTCTCGGCGCTCAACGGGTACTACGACCTCGTCCGCGACCAGGAGCAGACCGCCGAGCCCCGGCACGCCATGACCGAGGAGCGCGCGGAGCGCATATCGCGCATGCTCGCGCGGCTGCGCAAGGGAGACGCCGTCTCCGTGGTCCACTACGCCCACAGCGCCTACGTGGCCACCACGGGCACGGTCCGCCAGGTTGACGCGACGTTCCGAACGCTCGAGCTCGCGGGGAGGGGTGCGGCCCCGGGGCCGCGCATCCTGTTCGAGGACATATGGGAGCTCGACTGGCAGCGCTAGGGCACCGACCGCGGCGCGTACAATCGAGACAGGCACACGGGAGGGAGAGTCAATGAGCAACGCCGGGGGCGAGGCCACCTACATCGAGGAGCGGCGCATGGACGCAGACCGCTTCCAGGTCTCCGCAGGGCGCCTCCACGTCAACGGTGGCGATTATCCCTACTCGTTTCTGCGCATACGCCCCGGCGTCTGCATCCTGCCCGTCATCGGTGAGGACCCAGACGCCCGCACCGTCCTCATCAGGCAGTTTCGGCCGGCCACGAGCAGCGTTCAGGTCGAGCTGCCGGCAGGTGCCATAGACCCGGGCGAGCAACCCGCCCAGACGGCCGCCCGCGAGCTTGCCGAGGAGACCGGCTACACGGCTCGTGAGCTTATCGACCTCGGCACCTTCCACCCCTCACCCGGCGCCACGGTAGAGACCATCCACTTGTTCCTCGCCCGCTGCGACGCCCACGCCGGCGTGGCGCACCCAGACCCCAGCGAGAGCATCCACGGGCGCGAGGCCACGCTCGCCGAGCTCGCGTCCCTCATCGCCTCCGGCGAGTTCAAGCACGGGGCGGGGTTGGCCGCCTACGCGCGCGCCGTCACGCGTGGGCTCATAGCGCCGCCCGCGGCGTCCCAGGCGACGCCGCTCACACCCCAGAAAGGAGCGAGCCGATGAGCGCACGCCCCATCGACATCCTGCACCGGACGTTTGGCTACCCGACGTTTCGCCCACACCAGG
This sequence comes from uncultured Parolsenella sp., assembly GCA_934668375.1. Taxonomy (GTDB): domain Bacteria; phylum Actinomycetota; class Coriobacteriia; order Coriobacteriales; family Atopobiaceae; genus Parolsenella. Next base: position 122,669 of record CAKUNF010000003.1, read on the forward strand.
AAAAGATCGTGGAGGCGGCCATCGCCGGCCGTGACGTCATGGCCGTCATGCCCACGTCTGCCGGGAAGTCAATCTGCTACCAGGTGCCGGCGCTGGCGCTTGGAGGCCTGTCGCTCGTGGTGTCGCCCCTCATCTCGCTCATGTCAGACCAGGTCATGGCCCTGCGGGAGCTCGGCGTGCCCGCCGCATGCCTCAACAGCTCGCTTGACGCCCAGGAGCGCGAACGGGTGCTCCAGGACATGGCACGGGGACTGCTCGGCATCGCGTACGTGGCCCCGGAGCGCCTCGATGACCCGGAGTTTCTCGACGTCGTTCGCAGCCACGGCCTCAGTCTGCTCGCCGTGGACGAGGCGCACTGCATCTCGCAGTGGGGCAACGACTTCCGTCCCAGCTACCAGCGCATCTGCGACTTCATCGACGCCCTCCCCACAAGGCCGCCCGTCATGGCGCTCACGGCCACGGCCACGCGGCAGGTGCGCGAGGACATCGAGGCCACGCTCGGCCTTCGAGACCCGCTGCGCGTCGTTGCGAGCTTCGACCGCCCCAACCTCTCGTTTGCCGTGGAGCGCCCGGCGAACAGACGCGCAAAGGACGAGGCCCTGCTCGCCTTCGTGAGGGAGCGCGAGCAACGCTCGGGCATCGTCTACTGCATGAGCCGCCGTGCCGTGGAAGATGTCTGCGACAGCCTGAGAGACGCCGGCATCGCCGCGACGCGCTACCACGCCGGTCTCTCGCCCGAGGAGCGCGAGCGCAACCAGGCGGACTTCATCTATGACCGCAGCCCCGTCATGGTGGCCACGAACGCCTTTGGCATGGGCATCGACAAGAGCAACGTGAGCTACGTGGTCCACTACAACCTGCCGCTGTCGCTCGAGAACTACTACCAGGAGGCGGGCCGCGCGGGGCGCGACGGCACAAGGGCCGAGTGCCTGCTGCTCTACTCGCCCGGAGACGTCCACACCGCGGAGTTCCTCCTGAGCCGGACGGAGCGCGCGGACCTCACGCCCGAGCAGCTCCAGGCCATGCGCGAGGCAGACGAGCAGCGCCTGCGCCAGATGGTCTTCTACGCAACGACCACGGACTGTCTGCGCTCGTTCATCCTGCGCTACTTTGGCGAGGAGGCACCCGCGTACTGCGGCAACTGCGGAAACTGCCTTGCGGACTACGAGGAGGTCGACGAGCGCACGAACGCGCTCAAGGTCCTGAGCTGCGTGGCGCGCGTGCGCCAGCATGCGATTGCCTGCGGCAGTCCGGCCACGAGCGTGGGCGCAGGCTCCATCGTGGACATCCTGCGCGGCTCGCGCGCCCAGAGGGTTCTCGAACGCGGCTGGGACGGGCTGTCCACCTATGGGATCATGGCGGACGTCCCCGTGCCGCGAATCCGCGCCATCATCGACGAGCTCGTCTACCGGGAGTTCCTCACGAGAACGCAGGGGGACTACCCCACCCTTGCCCTGGCAGGGCGCGGCGCCGTGTTCATGAAGGGCGACAAGCCCTTTGTCATGCGCGTCGCCAAGGGCAAGCCCCGTGAGCCCAAGCGCGAGAGAAGGCCCCGCAGCTCGTCCGCCGAGGACCTGCCGGACCTCACGCCCGAGCAGGCCGAGCTGTTCGGGAGGCTTCGCACCCTGCGAACGCAGCTCGCCCGCGAGCAGCAGGTGCCGCCCTACCTCATCTTCAACAACGCCACGCTCGAGGACATGTGCCGCAAGCGCCCCGCCACGCTCGACGAGCTTCTCGAGGTGTCGGGCGTGGGCGCCAAGAAGGTCGAGCGCTATGGAGAGGCGTTCCTCGAGATCATCGCAAAAGAAGGCTAGGGGCGCACCCGGGCATAGGCGCCAAGCAGCGTAGAAGGCGGCACAAGACACACGCCGGAAACCCTCATGCGCCCACGCTCGGCTACAATTTCGAACGTTAGGCTACATGCAGCGGGCACCACGCCCGTCACACGCAAAGGAGTCCCAATGCGCACTGTGAACGTTGGCATCATCGGCCTGGGCACCGTGGGCGGCGGCGTTGCCAGGCTCATCCTCAGCCACCACGACGACTACGTGGCTAACTACGACATCGACCTGGGCATCGCTCGCGCCTGCGCCCTCGACCCACAGGCCGCCCGCGCCTGCGGCATCCCCGATGACGCCTTCACGACCGACTGGCACGACGTCGTCTCCGACCCAGCCGTGGACGTCGTCGTGGAGCTCATTGGCGGAGAGCACCCCGCCACGGAGATCTACGAGGCCGCCTTCGCGAACGGCAAGCACGTCGTGACCGCCAACAAGGCCCTGCTCGGGCGCCATGTTGAGGCACTCGCCGCCAAGGCGCGCGAGAACGGCGTCCAGCTCAAGTGCGAGGCGAGCTGCGGCGGCGGCATCCCCATCGTGAGCACGCTCGAGCGCGACCTCGTGGGCAACAAGATCCTCACGATCGCCGGCATCCTCAACGGCACCACCAACTACATCCTTTCCCGCATGGAGTCCGAGGGCGCCGACTACGCCGACGTCCTCGCCGACGCCCAGGCCAAGGGCTACGCCGAGGCGGACCCCTCCGCGGACGTCGACGGCTTTGACGCCGCGAGCAAGACTGCCATCCTCGCCTCCATCGGCTTTGGCACCCGCGTGACCACCGACGACGTCTACCAGCAGGGCATTCGCACCATCGCCGCCGAGGACATCGCCGTGGCGCACGACCTTGGCTACACCATCAAGCTGCTCGGTATCGCCCGCAACACGCCCAAGGGCGTCGACGTGCGCGTGCATCCCACGATGATTCCGCTCGATCACCAGCTCGCGAAGGTCTCGGGCGCCATGAACGCCGTGTACGTCGTGGGCGACGCCGTGGGCGAGACGATGTTCTACGGTGCCGGCGCCGGCTCCTTCCCCACGGCAAGCGCCGTCGTGGGAGACATCATGACGCTGGCCGACCCCATCTCCAAGGGCGCAACGCCGCTGCCCGAGGCCGAGCCGTTCGCCCACACGCTGCCGCTGCGCCCCATGGACGAGCTCGAGACCAAGTACTACGTGCGCCTCACCGTGGCCGACCGTGTGGGCGCGCTTGCCGAGACGGTCAACGTCTTTGCCAAGCACGACATCTCGATCAGCCTCATCAACCAGCTCGAGGATGGCTCGGCAGACAACGAGACCTGCTCCGTCATCTTCCTCACACACAAGGCGCTCGAGAAGAACATGCAGGCCGCGGCCGCAGAGCTCGCCGAGGCCTCCTGCGTGCGCAGCGTCGCCAACGTCCTGCGCATCGAGGACACCAGCGCCTGGACCGACGGCGTCATGGCCAACTAGCGGACGGCTGGCAAACCGCAGCATGAAGCGGCCCGAGGCAATCCGGAATCGGATCAAGCCTCGGGCCGCTTTTGCCATCTAGCCAGCAGACGATTCGAACGATTTGTACGCCTTTGGCCCCTCTCCGCGTCCAAAAAGTTCGAACCGCTTGAAGAGACGCGTGATTGCGCTACGCCAGCGCGGCCTCGATGGCGGCGCAGAAGGCGGGGATGTCGTCCGGGCAGCGGCTCGTGATGAGCGTCTGGCCGTCGGAGTCGTCCACGTGAGCCTCCTCGTCCACCCACGCGAAGCCGCCGTTCTCCATGTCGAGGCGGTTGAACTCGCAGCTCGTCACCGTCTTGCCCTTGGCCACGCCGGCGTTCACGAGCAGCCACGGGCCATGGCAGATGCAGGCCACGACCTTCTTGGCCTCCATGAACTCGCGCATGATGCGATGAGCCTCGGGGTTGATGCGCAGGCGATCCATATTGACGGTGCCGCCCGGCACGATGAGCACGTCATAGCCCTCGGCGCCGGCCTCGGCCAGGGTCTTGTCGGGCACGATCTGCTGGGAATCGTAGCGGTCGCCCGTCACGCAGTCGATGGGGTTCTGAGCTGCAGCGATGGTGACGCTCGCGCCATGCTCGCGCAGGAACTGCGCAGGCTCGAGAAGCTCGGGCTCCTCCGTGCCATAGCCCTCGACGATGATGAGCGCGCTCTTGCCGGTAAGGTCTGCCATAGGTCCCCCTGTCTGGCGCCGCGGCGCCATCGCGTTTCGTCCAACATGAGAAACGGTATCCAAGCAAATCAATCGGTAAACCATCGCAGCGACAGGCGGCACCCGTCAATCGGTGACAGTTGGGGACGGGGTCAAACTGTCACCACCTGGCGGCTACTGGACGCCCGTCTCGGCAAGGCCGACAGAACCACGCGCAAGCACCGGCTCGCCCGCAAGCGCGCGGCGGAGTCGCCGAAGCGCGTCGCACGCCTCGGCAACGTTCGTCGTCGAGGCGTCCACGAGCAGACGGCACACGCCAGCCTCGGCAAGCTCGCGCGCGTGGGCGACAAGGTCAACGGGCTCGTCGAGGTAGACGCGAGAACGACCACGCGCGTCCGTGCGAACGGGCAGGTGGCGGTCGTCGATGTTCACGAGCCAGTGGGGTTCGCGGCGATACGGGCACGTCGCGTGGTCACGGTCGCACTCATAGGCCGCCTGCAAGGCGCAGTGCTCGCAGGTCATGAGGCGCGGCTTGCCGTAGACAGCCATGCCAACGGGCAACGCATCAGAATGGGCGAGTTCGCACGCCTCGGCCAGAGACAGTTCGGGAGACAGCCATGCGAGGCGTGCCCCCATGGCGCCAATAACCCGCAGCGTGGATGTGTTGTGCACGGGTATGCAGGCGCGTGTCTCCGCCAAGGCGCCACGCTCGCGAGCAAGCGAAAGCTCTGAGGCGTTGCCCACCGCAATCGGCAGGCCGGAGCGCACCCACGGATCGAGACGGGCGTGGTCCGGCTCGCGGCAGACCTCGTCGAGCACGGGCACGATGCCCTGCTCGGCCACGGCGGCGAGAAGCTCATCCGTGGGCTCGAGGTCAATGACATCGAGGTAGACGCGGGTGGCACCAGCCTCTCGCACGGCCTCGGCATCCCCAACGCGCCGCACGAGCGCACACGGCTCACAGTTCTTGCCCAAGCTCGCTCACCGCCCTTGAGGCCGCATCCGCCAACACCACGCTCCTCGTGAGACGCACCTCGCAGCCCACGGGCATGGGGCGACGAACGGTGCAGCGAAGTTCGCCGCCCGCCTCGCACGCCTCGGGGGCCACCACGACCATGAAACGCTCAGGATCGTCAACGGGTCGCAGCTCAAGCGAGTCGCCGGCATCCACGGGCGCCGTCAGCGCAAGCGTCACGGTGCCGCGCATCTTTTGGCCGTCACGCGGGACAAAGCCAGGCTCGGGCTCGAAGGCCACAAGCTCGCCCACGAGCTCTCCCCTGTTGCCGCTGCGCTCGTAGCTCATGAGCTCGTTGCCCGCCGACCCATGCAGGTACGCGTCCGTGAGCCCGCGGTTGAAGCTGCGCTTGAGTGTACGGCGTACCACAGGCAGCACGCCGCGCTCGCCCCGCGCAAGCGCGTCGAGCGCGGCGCGATACGCCGAGGTCACAGCCCATACGTAGGCCGCCGGCTTCATGCGCCCCTCAAGCTTGAGCGAGGCCACGCCAGCGCCTGCCAGCGCGGCGAGGTCGTCGATGACGCAGCTGTCATGCGTGCACAGAGCGCGTTCGCGCGTCACGGGCTGCAAGCGGTCGCCGCCCTGACCCACAAGGTCAAAGGGCAGGCGACACGGCTGGGCACAGAGGCCGCGGTTGGGCGAACGCCCCTGCCGCAGGAAGCTCGAGAGCATGCAAACCCCCGAGTAGCTGGGACAAATTGCCCCGTGCGAGAACACCTCGAGCTCGGCGCTCGTCTCGGCGGCAATCGCCGCGATCTCCCCCAGCGGCAGCTCGCGCGAGAGCGTCACGCGCGTGGCGCCGAGCTCCCCGCACAGGAGCACTCCCCGCGCGTCGTGGACGTTCGCCTGCGTGGAGACGTGAATCTCGGCCGCAGGGAACGTCTCGCGTACCTCGGCAAGAAACCCCAGGTCCTGGATGATGAGGGCGTCGGCACCGGCCGCAAGCACGCACCCCGCCGCCTCGACGGCGTCCGCGAGCTCGGCCTGCTTCACCACAACGTTCATCGTCACGTAGACGCGAACGCCGTGGCCATGGGCCAGGGTGCACAGCCCCGCAAGCTCCCCGGCGCCAATGCCACCCGCACGGCGCCGCGCGTTGAGCTGGCCCGTGACGCCACAGTAGATGGCATCGGCACCAGCGGCGATGGCGGCGAGGAACGCCTCGCGATCTCCCGCGGGCGCCAGGAGCTCGGGCATGTGTTGCGTCTCAGTCATGGCTCACGAGTCTAGCAGGTAGCCGCGGTGACATCTTGGTCCCGTCCCCAAATGCAGGTGGCCGCGGTGATAGTTTGACCCCAGCGCTGTTGTCACGGTGACAGTTTGACCCCGTCCCCAAGTGTCACCGTATCGAGAGGAGCTCGGTCTTCCACGTGAAGTCGTGCGAGGTGAGGCCGCGCCCGTCCACGACCATCTCGCCCACCTGGTTGTCGAACGGATCGTTGCGAAGCACTTCGCACGCGGGTGTGAGCGGCGCCATGAACTCGGAGTTTGCCACCATGCGCCAGGGACCCAGGTTGCCAAAGTAGAAGCGGCGACGGTCCTCATCGCCCTCACGGCGCGCCGATGAGCCAAACGAGCAGTCCGCCCACAGCCAGCCGAGGTCCTCCACGTAGAACATCGCCCAGTCGTGCGGGCCCACGTCGCCGGGCGCAACGTATAGGCCGCTCTGCCAGCGCGCAGGCACGCCGCCCAGGCGGCACAGCGTGATGAACGTGAGGGCAAAGACGCCGCAGTCACCGCGCAGCGACTTGGCACAGGAGTCCGCGATGCCATCAAGCAGCAGATACGCTGGCTGGAAGCGGTAGTCCACGTTGTTCGTCACCCAGTCATAGGCTGCTCGCGCGCGCCCGAGCTGGTCATCGGCCGCAATGCCCGAGAACAGACGCTCCGCAAGCTCGCGCAGGTACGGCGCGAAGCAGATGTGGGGGCGCTGCTCGGACACGTCGGCAACCGCAGGCGCGGGAGCCTCTCCAAAGCGGCCATCCACGTCGGCGAGCACGGGATTCTCGCACCAAAGGTCAACGTAGGGGGCGCGAATCGTGTACTCATAGTCCACGAAGAACTCCCGCTGGCCACGCGCGTCCCAATAGGCCGTGCGCTGCGGCGCATCTGCCGGCGCCACTCGCGCGCCGGGCGTGGCACCCATCAGGCGCACATCGCAGACCTGCGGGCAGGAGGCCGGCAGCGGCAGCCAGCAGCGGACGCCCGTCTCGGGCCCCACCCTCACATCATCGCCCGCCGCGATGCCAGCGCGCACGCGCACGCGCCTCTCGGCGGCTCCCCTCTCGCGCATCTCGGCAATCACCGCAAGCTGCTCGGCACGGTCTGGCGCGGGACACGCCATACCCGGCATCTCCTCGGGATACTTGCGCAGGGCGTCAAGGAAGCTCGGCAAGAAGCGCTGCTCGCCCTCGACGAGGCGCCAGTCGACACGCCCGTGATCGACGAGGCGGTCGAGGTCGTCCTCGCCAAACTCCGGCCACTCCTCGCGCACCTGGGCCACGGCCCGCTCGCGCGTCACGCTAAAGTCGAGCGGCGTCCGCAGCATGCGAGCACGCTCGGCACGCAGGCACGGCGCCAGCTCCGGACGGGTGCCGGCGTCAAGCTCGCACTCGATAAGGCGGACGGCACGCGCAAGCTCACCGGACGCCTTAAGCCGAGCGATGTCTGCCGGCAACCCGTCGTCCAGATGCCTGAAGTCATCGTTCGTTGCCTCGTAGCTCGCCATGTCCATCGGCCTCCCGCGCGTCGTTTGCCTCTCGTAGTGATTGTGACCGTTCCGAGCCGTTTCGACCCTGAAAACGAGCCGAGCACATCGCCCCGCGCGCGCCTGTCTCGCGTCATAATGGAAGCTTGGTTGCGGCCGCCCAGCTGTGCCGCAGCCAAGCGTCCGCAACGCATGCGCGGCGCGTCACACATACGGAAACGGGCGTTGCCCGCAGCAGGGTGGGCACGTCCAACACCGAGAAGGGCAGGACGAATGGTCTTCCGCATCTACGTTGAGAAGAAGCCGGGCTTCGACGTGGAGGCGCAGCAGCTCGCGCACGAGCTGCGCACCATCCTCGGAATCGGCGGCCTGACAGGGCTGCGCGTCATCAACCGCTACGACGTCGAGGGCATCGACGAGGAGCTCTTCGAGCGCTGCGTGCCCGTCGTCTTCAGCGAGCCTCAGGTCGACACCGCCACCCACGAGCTGCCCATCGAGGGCATCGAGCTCACCGAGGCGGGCACCGTCGCCAGCACCCCGGCAGACACCGCAGTCTTTGCCGTTGAGTACCTGCCCGGCCAGTTTGACCAGCGCGCGGACTCCGCAAGCGAGTGCGTGCAGCTCATCAGCGCCGGAGACCGCCCGAGTGTCCGCTCTGCCAAGGTCTACGCGCTCACCGGCGCGCTCTCCGCAGACGAGGTCGAGGCCATCAAGCACTACGTCATCAACCCCGTCGAGGCACGCGAGGCATCGCTCGCGCCCAAGGCCACCCTCAAGATGAGCGTCGCCACGCCCCAGCCCGTCGAGGTGCTCGACGGCTTCCTCGACCTTGACGAGGATGGGCTTGCCGCCTTCATCGCGGACCGCGGCCTGGCCATGGACCTCGCAGACATCGAGTTCTGCCAGCGCTACTTTGCCGGCGAGCATCGCAACCCCACCATCACCGAGATCCGCGTCATCGACACGTACTGGTCCGACCACTGCCGCCACACCACGTTTGGCACGCAGCTCGAGAACGTCCAGATCGACGATGACGTGGTCAAGGCAGCGTTCGACAAGTACCTCGAGATCCGCCACGAGCTCGGTCGCGACGCCAAGCCCGTCTGCCTCATGGACATGGGCACGATCGGCGCCAAGTGGCTCAAGCACGAGGGCATCCTCAAGAACCTCGACGAGTCCGAGGAGATCAACGCCTGCACCGTCAAGGTGAAGGTCGACGTCAACGGCCACGACGAGGACTGGCTGTTCCTGTTCAAGAACGAGACGCACAACCACCCCACCGAGATCGAGCCGTTCGGCGGCGCGGCCACGTGCATCGGCGGCGCCATCCGAGACCCGCTCTCGGGCCGCAGCTACGTCTACCAGGCCATGCGCGTCACCGGTGCCGCTGACCCCACCGCCCCCGTGTCGAGCACGCGCGCCGGCAAGCTGCCCCAGCGCAAGCTCGTGACGACGGCCGCCGCCGGCTACTCCAGCTACGGCAACCAGATCGGCCTGGCGACCGGCCAGGTGAGCGAGCTGTACCACCCCGGCTACATGGCCAAGCGCATGGAGGTGGGCGCCGTGGTGGGAGCCACGCCCGCAGACCACGTGCGCCGCGAGTGCCCCGCGCCCGGCGACAAGATCGTGCTGCTCGGCGGCCGCACCGGCCGCGACGGCATCGGCGGCGCCACGGGCAGCTCCAAGACGCAGAACGTCGAGAGCCTCGAGGAGTGCGGCGCCGAGGTGCAGAAGGGCAACGCCCCCATCGAGCGCAAGCTCCAGCGCCTGTTCCGCCGCGGCGACGCCTGCCGCCTCATCAAGCGCTGCAACGACTTCGGCGCCGGCGGCGTGAGCGTGGCCGTGGGCGAGCTCGCGGACGGCCTGGCCATCGACCTGGACCGCGTCACCAAGAAGTACGAGGGCCTCGACGGCACCGAGCTTGCCATCTCCGAGAGCCAGGAGCGCATGGCCGTGGCCCTCGCGCCCGAGGACGTGGACGAGTTCCTCGGCTACGCCACTGAGGAGAACCTCGAGGCCACCGTCATCGCCACCGTCACCGAGGAGCCGCGCGTGCGCATCGCGTGGCGCGGCGACACGATCGTCGACCTCTCCCGCGAGTTCCTCGCGAGCAACGGCGCGCCCAAGCACATGGACGTCCACATGGAGAGGGCCGGCCGCTGGGAGCCCGAGTGGGCTGGCGACACGACCACCCAGCGCCTGCACTCCCTCGTGACCGACCTCAACGTGGCCTCAAACAAGGGCCTCTCGGAGCGCTTCGACTCCACGATCGGCGCGGCCACGGTGCTCATGCCCTTTGGCGGAAAGACGCAGCTCACGCCCACGTCTGCCATGGTTGCCAAGTTCCCCGTGGACGGGCAGACCACCACGGCCAGCGCCATGGCCTGGGGCTTCAACCCCTACCTCATGGAGCAGAACCAGTTCGCGGGCGCCTACCTGTCCGTGGTCGAGAGCATCTCCAAGCTCGTGGCTGCCGGCTTTGCGCACGCCGACGCCTACCTCTCGTTCCAGGAGTACTTCGAGCGTCTGCGCGACCAGCCCGAGCGCTGGGGCAAGCCCGCGGCCGCCGTTCTCGGCGCGCTCATGGCGCAGCTCGACCTGGGTGCCGGCGCCATCGGCGGCAAGGACTCCATGAGCGGCAGCTTCGAGGACGAGCAGGGCGAGCTCAACGTGCCGCCCACGCTCATCAGCTTCGCCGTTGCCGTGGGCAAGGCCGCGCGCGCCACGTCCCCCGAGCTCAAGGGCGCGGGGCACCGCCTCGTCTGCATCGAGGCCAGCGAGTACGGCGACGACTATCGTCCGAGCGTCGAGGGCCTGCTCGGCTCGTTCGACGTGGTCGAGAAGCTCGTGGCCGAAGGATCTGCGCTCGCCGTCTCCACGCCCGGCTACGGTGGCGAGGCCGAGGCTCTCTTCAAGATGTGCGTGGGCAACCAGCTTGGCGCGGCGCTCGAGGACGGCGTGCCCGCCGACAGCCTTTTTGCACCCGCGTACGGCAGCTTCATCGTGGAGCTCGCGGACGACGCCGAGCTGCCCGCCGGCACTGACGCCGTCAGCGTGTCGCTCATCGGCCACACCACCGAGGCCTACGAGCTCGTCGTCGAGGGCGAGCACATTGGCCTCGCCGAGCTGCAGGAGGCCTGGGAGGGCGCCATCGAGGGCGTGTTCCCCTATCGCACCCCGGCAGGCACCGAGGCGCCCGCCGTCGAGGCGATCGACTACCGCACCAAGGACGTCCACGTCTACGGCGGCGCCAAGATCGCCCGTCCGCGCGTGACGATTCCGGTGTTCCCCGGCAACAACTGCGAGTACGACTCCGCCCGCGCCTTCGAGGCGGCCGGTGCCGAGGCAGACGTCTTCGTCATCAACAACCTCACGCCCGAGGCCGTGGCCGCCAGCACCCACGAGCTTGCCCAGCGCATTCGCAACAGCCAGATCGTCATGATCCCCGGCGGCTTCTCCGGCGGCGACGAGCCGGACGGCTCGGCCAAGTTCATCACGGCCTTCTTCCGCGCGCCCGAGGTCACCGAGGCCGTGCGAGATCTTCTCCAGGCCCGCGATGGCCTCATGCTGGGCGTCTGCAACGGCTTCCAGGCGCTCATCAAGCTCGGGCTCGTGCCGTACGGCGACATCGTCGACGCCACGCCCGAGGCGCCCACGCTCACGTTCAACACCATCGGCCGTCACCAGAGCCGCCTCGTGCGCACGCGCGTTGCCAGCAATCTCTCCCCGTGGCTGTCCAAGTGCGAGCAGGGCGAGAGCTACACCGTTGCCATCTCCCACGGCGAGGGTCGCTTCGTGGCGAGCGACGAGGTTCTCGCCCGGCTTGTGGCCGCGGGCCAGGTCGCCACGCAGTACGTGGACGAGAATGGCAAGCCGTCCATGGACCTCGGCGTGAACCCCAACGGCTCGATCGCCTGCGTCGAGGGCATCACGAGCCCCGACGGCCGCGTCTTTGGCAAGATGGGCCACGTCGAGCGCCGAGGCGACGGCCTGTACGCCAACGTCCCCGGCAACAAGTTCATGCCCGTCTTCGAGAGCGGCGTGGCCTACTTCGCCTAGCCGGCAGCTACCCGGCCCTCATCAGCCAACGCCCAGGCGCCCCGAGCCCTCGCGAGCTCGGGGCGCTTTTTCACGCGCTTCTCGCACAAGGTGTCTTTTGCGCCTCGCAGATGCTGACGTTTGTGCAGTTGCCGCGCCGTTCTCGGGCCAACAACTGCTCAAGCGCCAGCGTTTGCAACCCATCGTCGCCATATGGCCGATAATGGAGCGCGCACAACCGGTACGAAACGGAGCAGGAACATGAATTCTCAGCTGGACTACATCGCAAAACGCCTCACGGAGCTCACGGACATCCCCAGCCCCACGGGCTTCACCAAGCACGCCACGGACTACCTCGTGGACACGCTCGCGGGACTTGGCTACACGCCCGAGGTCTCCAACAAGGGCAACGTCCTCGTTGAGCTGGGCGGGCAGGGCAACCCGCTCGTGCTCGCCAGCCACGTGGACACGCTGGGCGCCATGGTACGCTCCATCAAGGACAACGGCCGCCTGCGCCCCACCACCCTCGGCGGCCACCAGTGGCGCACGGCAGACGGCGAGAACTGCACCGTCCACACGCGCGACGGCCGCACCTACACGGGCGTGGTCCTCAACACCGAGCCCTCCGCCCACGTGGCAGACGAGAAGGTCGAGCAGGTCGAAAAGAACATGGAGGTGCTGCTCGACGAGAACGTCTCCACAAAGGACGAGACGCTTGCGCTGGGCGTTCAGCCGGGCGACATCATCGCGATGGACCCGCGCACCACGATCACCGAGAGTGGCTACATCAAGAGCCGGTTCTTGGACGACAAGCTCTCCGCGGCAGTCCTTCTCGGCCTCGCCCGCGCCACGGCCGCAGGCGAGGTAACGCTCGCGCGCAAGGTGTCGCTGCTGTTCACCGTGTACGAGGAGGTCGGCCACGGCGGCAGCGTCGTGCCAGCGGACACGCGCGACATGATCAGCGTGGACATGGGCTGCGTGGGCGCGGACCTCGGCTGCACGGAGCGCATGGTCTCCATCTGCGCCAAGGACTCCGGCGGCCCGTACAACTACGACATCGTGAGCGACCTCGCGGCATGCGCCAAGGCCAACGGCCTGGACTACGCCATCGACGTCTACCCGCACTACGGCTCCGACGTCGAGGCCACGCTCACGGCCGGCTATGACATCCGCCACGGGCTCATCGGCCCGGGCGTCTACGCCTCTCACAACTATGAGCGCTCCCACATGGACGGCGTCCGCAACACCTACGAGCTGCTCCGCGCCTACGTGGCCAAGTAGCGGATGCCAAAGGGGACGGGTCCGTTTGTCATGCGTGCCGCAGAGCAACATGACAGATGGACCCGTCCCCGATGTCATTGGTTACTTCAACAGCGAGGCCACAAGGTCTGCCGCCAGCTTGCGGCGCCTCGTAGTCTCCTCTATGTCTAACTCCCAAGAGCCCGAGGCATCATCCACGACGTCGCCCTCGCGAGCGTCACGCGGCAGCTCTGCGCGAGAGACGACCCTGCGCTCCCGGCTCCCGATAACCTCAAGCCTGGCCTTATCGCCCTCGAATCCGTCAATCACAGCCTTCATCGCTCCGCCTCCTCGCTAGGGGTTGCACTTGCTGCACGGCTCGTAGCCTTGGGCCTGGGCCTGGCTCTTCGTCAGCTCAGTACAGGACTTGCCACTCGTGTACTGACAGCCAGGCCTGTGGTACTTCTTGCCCTTCGGCGTCACCAGAACGGTCTCCTCGGACGCGTCCTCTTGCGGCGCCGGATCGGCGGCCGCAGGAGACTCGACCTGCGGGGTCCCCTCGGTCTGCGCCGGGACATCTGCCGTCTCGGCGGCCTCGGCCACGGGAGCAGCAACCGTTCCGCTCTTCTCGGTCTCGACCTTGTAGGAGGCGCCATCGCTCGTCATGCGGATGGTCCCGTTCACGCCCGTCCCGTACACGGCCACCCCAGACAGGGCGTCGAGAACGCCCTGTCTGGGGTGGCCATACTCGTTCCCGACTCCATACGAGATGACCGCGTACTTTGGCGAGAGCGCAGACACGAGCACGGAGTCGGTCCCAGTGTCCGATCCGTGGTGTGACACCTTGAGGACGTCAACGTGCCCAACGTCCAGACCCTTGAGAATCTCCTTGGGCGCATCGCCAGTAAGCAGCAGCTTCGTGTTGCCATAGGTCACGAGCAACACGATCGACCAGTCGTTTGACTCGGTGTACGTCTGTCCCTCGGTTGGCGAGAGGATTCGAACCGAGAAGTCATCGCTGTAGGCGGGGACGTCTCCCGACCACGCGGCATGGGATGTTATGCCCTTGTCCTTGATGGACTGGAGAAGACCAAGGTACGTGTCCGTCGTATGGGTCGACTGAGGGGCCAGGAACTCGCCTATCTCATGCTTGTCCACGACCTCGGTCATGCCGGAGATGTGATCCGAGTCGGCATGGGTGGCAACCAGGTAGTCAATCTTCTCGACGCCCTGCCTCGCCAGCTCCTGCTCGACCGCCGCCGCAGAGGAGTCCGGGCCAGCATCGACGAGCATGCTCTTGCCGTTTGGAAGCTTTAGCAGAATCGCATCGCCCTGGCCCACGTCTATGAACGAGGCCTCAAGATCATGCTCGGCGGGCACCTCGGACGTTGTGGCCGCAACCGTATCCGAAGCTGTCTGCGCACTGGTAGCCGCGGGCTCGCTCTCGGTCTTTTGATATGGGGCCGTGGTCGACGTGATGAGGCCGCACGCTAGCAGGAAGCAGGGAATGGCGGCGAGTAGCTTCCTCGTGCCCGGGGTAAGCGCGAGGCCCCTCTTGACGAACGGGCTCTCCGGGCTGTTGGTGACCATCTTTCGCCAGATGCGACGGATGAGGAACCAGGCTCCGACCCCGATTGCAATCGGAATGGCCAGCGACGCAAGGGCAAGGGCCAGACACACCAGGATCGCAATCGCACACAGGCGGAGGCATCCGCCCTTCTTTGTCGTCTTATTTGCCAAGATGTCCCCCAACCCTCAATCGGAAGCACGATATCGAGCGCGGTTCTCATCACGGTTCACGCTCGTTGGCCCCCATTCCCCGCCCAACGTACGCCTTTCAGCTGGCTTCAGTCCATAGCCGCGGGCTAAGAAATGCGTTAGCAACCGGCTTTGCTCGGCAAACGGGTCGGAGCGGGCAGGGCACGGCTTCGCAGAAGCGCTCGAATCCGTACAAGCGGTTTGCGCCATTCGAGTCCCTGCATACGGCTCATCGTAGAAAACCCGCGATTCTGTACGAGAAATCGAACAGAATCGCGGGATTGTTACAAACGAGTTGTACAGATTCACTTATTTGAGTTATTTGAGTGCCCTGGCTCGCGTACCGTGCGCGCCATGGATGCTCGCAACGGGCACCTCGCAACAAGCACCTACAGCTTCTTGTGAAGCTTCAGCAGCTCGATGAGCATGTGGTCGCGATACTCCGCGAGGCTCTCGGGCGTGTTGCCCGTCTCGGCGGGGCGCGCGGCCAGCTCGGCGTCCACGCCCTCCTGTGCCACCTTCGCGAACTCCGGCGGGAAGCTCTTCCAATCCGCCATGTCCGCAAGCCACAGGCTGATGGAGTCGTTGAGGTGGTTCATGAGGCCAGACACGCCGCCCTTGCCGCCGCCCAGCTCGAACACGAGCGACGGGCCCATGATGCCCCAGCGGATGCCCGGGCCAAACGTCACGGCCTTGTCGGCGTCCTCGATGGTGCACACGCCAGAGAGCACGAGGTTCGCCACCTCGCGGTACAGCGCCATCTGCAGACGGTTGCAGATGAAGCCGAGCGCCTCCTTCTGCAGCACGACAGGCTCCATGCCAATCGCGGTGTAGAACGCCTTGGCACGCGCAACGGTCTGCTCGCTCGTCTTCTCGCCCTTCGTGATCTCAACGAGCGGGATGAGGTGAGGTGGATTGTAGGGGTGCCCGCCGCAGAAGCGCTCGGGATGCTCGGCGTTCTTGGCGATCTCGGTCACGAGCAGGCCAGACGTGGAGCTCGCAACGATGGCATCGGGCGCCGCGGCAGCCTCGATGGCGTCCACGAGCTCCCACTTGACCTCGTAGTGCTCGGCCGAAGACTCCTGGATGAACTGCGCGCCCGTCACGGCCTCGGCAATCGAGGTGGTGTAGTGGATGCGCGCCGCGATCTCGTCGGCCTCGTCGCTCGTGTAGACGCCGTTCTTAACGAGAGACGCCAGCGAGCCGGCCACGCGCTGGCGCGCGAGCTCGCTCGATTCCTCCGTTCGGTTCTGGGCCCAGACGTCGAGGCCAGCCATCGCGAACTTGAGCGCGTAGCTGTACCCAATGACGCCGGCGCCAACCGATGCCACCTTCTTGATCTCGATGCCGTCAATCTCCATGCTTGCCTCCCAATCGAGGATGGGCGGGTCTCGTGAGCCCGCATGCTTCGAGTATAGGTCTGGCCGAGAACACCGAAGGGGCCTTCGGAGACAGCCAGCCCTTACAGCACGGCGCGCAGCCAGAAGCGGTCTCCCTCGACCGAGCACAGCAGGTTGCCGCCAAGCCGCTCGGCCGCGCG